>NZ_VIFM01000227.1 GCF_006636215.1 Myxococcus llanfairpwllgwyngyllgogerychwyrndrobwllllantysiliogogogochensis
CGCCCGCCGCGCTCCACCAGGAGAATCCGGAACGGCGCGCGTGCTTGCCGCAAGAGGTGGATGGCCAACAACGTTCCGCTGGCCCCGCCCCCCACCACGGCCACGTCCCAAGGGCTGCTCTGAACTTGCACGCCGCAATCCTATGTCCGCTCCCGTCCAGCGGCATCCGTGGATGTGCGTGGACAATCGAATGCCAACCCCTGGTCGCGGTACGAGAGCGTGTCCACACTCCCACGCACATGCCGGGAGGAGCCATTGCGCGAGCGCCCCAATGAAGACTGGGACGGAGAAGTCCCGGACGCGAGAAGCCTGCTGGGCTGGCCCCTGCCCGAGCGACGCGGGTCCATTCCCTCGCTGTCGTGGCTGGTGGAGAGGCTTCGCGACAGCCGGCCTGACTGGGGGCTGCTGGAGTCGTTCGTCGAGTTCGACCCCGCGCGCTACGTGCGCAAGACGCTGGCGAAGACGCGGGCGTGCGAGCTGCTGCTGGTGTGCTGGGGCCCGGGCCAGGGCTCGCTCGTCCATGACCACGGGGGCTCGTCGGGTGTGTCCCTGCTGGTGCGAGGCGAGCTGCGGGAGACGCGCTACGCGTGGGCTGGAGACAGGCTGGTGCCCGACGTGTCCGTGCGCGCGGCGGAGGGCGACCTGCTGCTCGAGGAGTCGGACACCATCCACCGCGTCCTCAACACGTCGCGACACGGCGCCGTGTCACTGCACCTCTATGCGCCGCCGATGGAGGGCATGACGCCCTACGACGACCAGGTGGCGTCGCTCAAACCGCCGCGTCCAGCTGACGTGGGGGCTGGGCGAAGGCGCCGGCCACGGGCAGGGTGACGCGGAAGATGCTGCCCTGACCGGGCGCGCTCTCCACCGTCAGCGTGCCGCCCAGGGACGTGACGATGCCGTGGCACACCGCGAGGCCCAGGCCGGTGCCCACGCCCAGGGGCTTGGTGGTGAAGAACGGGTCGAAGATGCGCTCGCGGTGCTCGGGGGAGATGCCGCAGCCGGTGTCTCGCACCTCGACGGCGACGCGGCCGGGCATCGCCTCGCGCGCCACGACACGCACCTCGTTCACCTCCACCTGACCGGGGACGATGGCCTGCGCCGCGTTGAGCAGCAGGTTGAGGAACACCTGCCCCAGCCGTGAGCCGTTGCCCTGCACGGGCGGCACGCCGTCACACTCGACGACGAGTCGCGCGCGGTGCCGCAGCTCATGCATGGCCATCTTCGCCGCCGTGCGCACCACCGCGCCCACGTCCGAGGGCCCGCTGCCCACGTCCTCCGAGCGCGACAGCGTCTGCAAGTCACGCACGATGAGGCGGATGCGCTCGGCGCCGTCGCGCGTCTCCGCCAGCGCCTCCAGCACCTCCTGGCGCTCGCGCTCGGGGAGCTGCTCCTTCTGCTGGAGCTCCTGGTGGATGTACTCCAGGTTGCTGAGGATGAAGGCGAGGGGGTTGTTGATTTCGTGCCCGACACCCGCGGCGATGCGGCCCAAGGCGATGAGCCGGTCCGCGAAGAGCAACTGCGCCTGGGTGGCGTGCAACTGCTCCAGGCTGCGGGACAGCTTCGCGTTGGCGGCCTCCAGCTCCGCGGTCCGCTCCCGCACCGTCTCCTCCAACCGCCTGCCCGACTCGCCGGCCTCGCGGGTGAGGTCCGTCCCTGGACGCTCCACTCCGTGCGGAAATCCCGCGCGAGTCTGGAAGGCGCGGCGCAGCGTGCCGCGCCGTTGCGCCACCGCTGACATCAACAGCACCCTGGCTCGTAGCGTCATCACGTCGCGGTCCCGGCGTCAGGTGTCCGTCCCGAGTGCTGCGCGCGGAGGCGGAGCGGACCTTCCCAGTCAACACCGCCGGGCCGTGTCGGGCAAGGAGCCGATGTCGGCCCGCGCGAGGGTGGGTGCCCGTCCAGATGGTTAGTCGACGCCCGCGCTCCCGGCGGACTCCGACAGCGTTGGCGAGTGGAAGGTCCGCGTGTCACCGCGCCGGTGTGGGTGCTTCTCGGAGGTGGGGATGGGAGGCCCCGCTCTGCTCCGGCGCTCGCGCGCGACTGCTCAACGTCACCGCGAGCACCGAGGGCAGCCAGCGCCGCGCCCACCACCCCACGCCGCCCACCAGGCAGACCCCCACGCCCAGTGCCAGCAGGGCGCGCGGTAACTCGATGGCGCGACGCGTCCGCGTCACCGGCCGCGCCCGGACCACGAGTCTTGGCGGCTCCGCTTCGGCCAGGGGCTCGACGGTCTGAATCGCGGGCAGCCTCCCGGAGTGGCTGGAGCGCCGTCCTCGCGACGGGGTCCGCGGGCTTGGGCCGTCGGGTGGGAGCTCGGCGGCATCCGGGAACAGCGGCTGCTCCCACGCCGCGTCGGCGCTGGCGAGCGCGGTCTCCAGGGCCTCGCACCAGGTCCTCGCGGTGCCCCGTCGCCAGGGCTGCTTGGAGAGCAGCCGCAGACACAGCTCGCTGAGTTCCCACGGCACCCGGGGGTTGAGCACGTACGGCGTCACGGGAGGGTGGTGGATGACGGCCAGTTCTCCCTCGGGTGTCTCGACCTGCTCGAAGGGGTAGCGCGCGGTGAGCATCCAGTAGAGGACGACTCCGAGCGCATACAGGTCATCCGCGATGGTGGCCGGGTACACGCCGTCGCGGCCCTCGCGGCGGAAGGCCAGGGCCTCCGGGCTGCGGTAGCGCGGGGTTCCGGGGGGCAGCACGCCGCGCGGCAGTCGGGGCGCTCCGGAGTAGTCCCCCACGCCGAAGTCCATCAACACCGGCGTGCCGTCCTCCTCGCGCACCACCACGTTGGCTTCCTTGATGTCGCGGTGGAGCACCTGCGCCGCGTGCGCGGCCTCCAGTCCTCGCGCCATCCCCAGCGCCAGCCGCGCCGCGCTCCGTGCCCCGGGGTTCTCCTCTTCCACCCACTGGGCCAGCGGGCGCCCGCGCACGTACTCCATCGCCAGATAGAGCCACTCGGGCGCCTCCGGCGGGAACAGGCCGCCGTCGCGGAAGCCCACCACGTTGGGGTGCGCCAGCCGCGTCAGGATGGCCACCTCGCGCCGGGCCCAGCCGCCCAGCTGCGCCAGCGACTGGAGCTTGAGCGCCACGGCCTGTCCATCGCGAGTGGCCCGATACACCACGCCGCAGCCGCCCGCGCCCAGCAGTCCTTCCACCGTGTAACCGGCGATGTCCGTGCCCTCGGGCGCGTCCAGGACGTGAAGACCGTTCATGCCACCTCCCGTGTCCGGCCCGACCTCGGGAATGGGGAGAGACTAACACCACCCAGGGGGACGTCCCCACCGGCGGGGGCCCGGGGGGCCCGACACGCTGGCGCGGACTGTGTCGTGGAAGACCAACGGTCCGCCCTCAGGGGCACGTGCCACAATCCGCGCGGCAGCTCAACGCGGTGGTGTCCGTGCCGCAGCGCTCGGTGAACTGACAGATGCCGTCGCCGCAGCGATAGATTTCCTGCGAGCGAATCCGCGCGGTGATGGGGCGGTACGACTTCCCGTTGTACGCGCAGCTCTCGTAGTAGGGCTGGGGCGTGGTGCCGACGACCGCGGGCTGGCACAGCGTGGCGCACATGCCCACGTGGGTGATGGGAGGGCACGCCTGCGTGGGGCCCGACGCCAGTCCACACGTGCGCGGGGTGCTCTTGTCCGCGGACAGGTAGGGCTGGTCATTGGCCGCGAAGACGCCGGTGCCGTCGAACAGGTTGCCGAAGAAGCACGCCTCCTGCTGGTTGTACGTGGCCAGCTCCTCCGCCGTGTAGGGGATGGGCGCGTTCGTTTCGGACGTGGTGAGGCCCAGCACGGAGATGGGCACGTGGAGGCCGTACTTGTTCGCGTGCGCCGCGAGGCAGGCGGAGACCACCTGCTGCTCCACCTCCGTCGCCGGCAGCCCCGAGGCCCAGCGCGGCGCCAGCCCCAGCGCTCCGAGCCACATGTGTGTGATTCCCGTCACCGGATTGGTGAACTGGCGCGCCACCCCCGCCTGCACCGCGCACGTCACCACGTAGGCCATCACCGAGTCCGCCGTCGCCGGATCCTGGTTGAACCAGGTCACGAAGCCATTCGTGGACAGGCCATTTGTCGACAGGCCATTGGTGGACAAGCCATTCGTGGACAGGCCATTTGTCGACAGGCCATTCGTGGACAGGCCATTTGTCGACAGGCCATTCGTGGACAGCTGGCCTTGTCGCAGGTGCCCGAGGTCATCTCCCACCGGTTCCACCCCCACGCCACAGGCCCCCGTTCCAATCGCCAGACTCAGGAGCCCCGCGAGCCATCCCCGGGCGTGGAGTTGGAGAGCGGTGGTGTGACGACGCGACGGCGAAGCTGGTGTGCGGTGCATGCTTTTCCCCCGTGTGTGGCAGTCAGCGTTCGCTGACCACCTTGCCGCCCACCTGTTTCAGCACTCCCAAAGAATGCCGCTGTAACTGATGGGTTCGACAAGATTTGCCGGGGTTTCAGGCTTTTGCATGCCGCATGGGAAATAATTTTCCCATGGAAGCTGAATCACAACAGTCAGGCTGTAAGGTCCAGGACTCAGGCAGTCCTGGATGAAATGGAATCAACGGATGTCTGTGATTTCTGGGAGGCCTAGATTGGTTCCGGGAATTCCAGGGACAAGGCCGCCGCGGGGGTGAGGGCGAAGCCCTCGGGTCCGCGCAGTCGCCAGGCGCCCACGTCGGTGACGGGGCCTCCCACGACTTCGGACTCTCCGGTGTCGCCGCGCGTCTCGGCCTGGCCCAGGTGCAGGCACAGGTGGACGCGGGCATCCACGGGGTCGGCGAGCTTCTGCGCGGCCTGCTGGAGGATGCGCAGGGAGCGCTCGGCCTCGCGCAGGTACGCGGTGCGCTCCGGCGTGGGCGCCCCGTTCTCCAGGGGGCGCACGGCCAGCAGGGTGGTGCCGGACTGGAGCGCGAGCAGGAAGCCGCCGCCGCGCAGGCCCTGCTCGAGTCCGTCCAGCACATCCGCGAGCACGGCGTACATCGCGTCGTCGTCCTGCGCGGCGGAGGGCAGCATCACCTCCGCGTGGACGGCGAGCGCCAGCCGGGAGCGGTTCGCGGGCTGCACGGGCTCCTCCGCGGCGTCGGCGAGCGAGGCGAGGAAGGCGCCCACGCTGCTGAAGCGCCGGCTGGCGTCCTTCTCCAGACAGCGCAGCACCACCGCGTCCACGGCGGGGGACACCGGGGCGATGGCGCTGGGCCGGGGCGCGGGGGCCTCCAGGTGCAGCCGCTCCAGCTCCATCCGGTCCTCGCAGAGGAACGGGTAGCGGCCGGTGAGCAACTGGTGCAGCAGCACGCCCAGCGCGTAGATGTCCGTGTACGGGCCAATGGTGGAGCCGCGGAACTGCTCGGGCGCCATGGCGTGCGCGGTGCCCAGCCGCTGGCCGGCGATGGTGAGGCCCTCCTGCGAGGGCTCCGCGTGCATCAGCTTGGCGATGCCGAAGTCGAGCAGCTTCACCCGGGGCTTCTCGCCCTCCTCCACGACGAGGATGTTGCTGGCCTTCAAGTCACGGTGGACGACGCCGGCGCGGTGCGCGGCCTCCAGCGCGCCGCACACGGGCTCCAGGTAGGCGCGCGCGCGGGACGCGGAGAGCCGGCCGCGCTCCTGCACCACCTGTCCCAGCGTCCGGCCCGCGAGCAGCTCCATGACGTAGTAGGGGCTGCCGTCCGGCATCAGCCCGAAGTCATAGACATCCACGATGTTGGGGTGGCGAATCTGGTTCACCACGCGGGCCTCGCGCACGAAGCGCTTGAGCATCTCGCCCTGATCCGCCAGGTGGGGATGCAGCACCTTCACCGCGGCGCGGCGGCCCAGAATCCGGTGCTCGGCTTCGTAGACGCTGCCGTGTCCACCGGAGGCGAGCAGGGCCTTGAGGATGTACTCGCCCGCAAGCGTGCCAGGGCCCCGTTCACCTCGGCCCGCATCGCCACGACCTCGCTCGGAGCCATGCAGATCCGCCCGTGCCTGGATGCGGAACGTGCTCTCGGAGTCGGCCGCCATGTGTGGTCAGCACCCTACCACCCACCCTGGAGCCCTGCTGCATGCCCCGGGCCCGAAGCGACCGCCGCGTCGCGCCAATCCCCGCCATGCGTTCACCACCCATCACCTCGGGTGGGGTGCGTGGGGGCAGATGTTGCCTTGCGAATGCTCGGACGCCCCAACACCCCGGGTGGTTGGACGCCGTGGCTGGGGACTGCTGGATTCTCGGGACGTGACATCACGCGTGCGAGTCGGGGCAGGTCGGGTGGACGGAAGCGGCGCGTGGTGCCGGGGGGCCTCTTGATGACGACATTGGATGACCTCACGACCTGCGCCGGCATGGCGCTGGCTCCGCCTTCCTCGACGGGTGCCTGCCTCATCCTCATCAGCACCACCACGCCCGCGGCCATCGGCAAGGCGTACCGGCTGGAGCCCGGCGAGCACATCATCGGCCGAGGCTCCGAAGCCACGGTGCGCATCGACGACCACGGCGTCTCGCGAAAGCATGCCCGCATCATCCGCGCGCTCGACGGGGGCTGCCACGTCACGGATTTGGAGTCGACCAACGGCACGCTGCTCAACGGCACGCCCATCGCCACGGCGGAGCTTCAAGAGGGAGACCGGCTCCAGATTGGCACCGTCACGGTGTTCCGCTTCTCCAAGCGGGAGCTCTTGGAGCAGCGTGAGGAGCAACTGCGGCAGGCGTTGTCCGCCGCGCGCGTGGGCATCTGGGATTGGAACGCGCAGAGCGGCCGGGTGACGTGGAGCGAGCAGGTGGACCGGCTGTTGGGGCTGGCGGTGGGAAAGCTGTCCGGCCGCGCCATGGAGCTGGAGGAGGTGGTGCACCCCGGCGACCTGCCGCGCGTGCGAGAGGCCCTGTCCACCGCGCTGGAGAAGAAGACGCAGGTGGACGTGGAGTACCGCATCGAGCCACAGGGCAGCGGGTGGCGGTGGATTTCCTGCAAGGGTGACGTGCTGTGCGACGCGTCGGGCATGCCGGCGCGGGTGACGGGCACGGTGATGGACATCACCGCGCGCAAGCAGGCCGAGCAGGAGCTGAACCGTCAGGCGCTCATCTTCGAGAGCATCTACGACGGCGTGGTGATTACCGATTTGGGCGGCGGCATCATCGACTGGAACGCCAGCGCGGAGCGGATGTTCGGCCGCAACAAGACGGAGGCGCTGGGACAGACGCTCTTCCGCGTGCTGCATCCGGAGGAGCCGGACCGGCTCACCGGCATGGTGCTCGCCGCATTGGAGAAGCAGGGGCGGTGGACGGGGGAGCTGGAGTTCAAGCGCCACGATGGCACCACCTGCTGGTGCGAGTCCGTCGTCGTGCCGCTGCGCGACAGCGAGGGGCGCACCATCGCCAACATCATGGTCCACCGCGACACGTCGGAGCGAAAGCAGCTCCAGGCGCACCTCGTCGTGGCGGACCGGCTCGCGTCGGTGGGCACGCTGGGCGCGGGCGTGGCGCACGAAATCAACAACCCGCTGGCCTACATGCTCGTCAACCTGCACCTGGTGCGCGAGGGGCTGGAGCGGATGGAGAGCCAGGTGCCCGCGGCGGCCATCGCCTCGCTCCAGCAGTTGGTGCGCGAGACGACCGAGGGCGCCGAGCGCATCGCCACCATCGTCCGCGACTTGAAGGTCTTCGCGCGCGGCGAGCAGGAAGTGCGGCTGATGCCGGTGGACGTGCGCCGCGCGGTGGAGCTGGCGTGCAAGATGGCGGACAACGTCATCCGCCACCGCGCGCGGCTGGTGACGGAGTTCGAGCCGGTGGCCCCGGTGGAGGCCAGCGAGTCGCGGCTGTGCCAGGTGTTCCTCAACCTGCTGCTGAACGCGGCGCAGGCGATTCCGGAGGACCGCTCGCCGGAGCACGAGCATGAAATCCGCGTCGTCATCCGCGCGGGAGACCGCGGCCGGGTGCTGGTGGAGGTGCGGGACACGGGCATGGGGATGTCGCCCGAGGTGATGGACCGCATCTTCGACCCGTTCTTCACCACGAAGCCCGTGGGCGTGGGCACGGGGCTGGGGCTGTCCATCTGCCACGGCATCATCGAGTCGATGGGCGGCTCCATCCATGCGGAGAGCGACCCGGGCAAGGGGAGCACCTTCCGCGTGGTGTTGCGCGCGGCGACGCGGGAGCTGGAGGTGCTGCCGAGGCTGACGGCGGTGGTGGCCGTCAATGCGCGGGCGCGCATCCTCGTCGTGGATGACGAGCCGAACGTGACGCTGGCGCTCCAGCGCTCGCTGGCGGCGGACCATGAGGTCGCCACGGCGAACAGCGCGCAGGCGGCGCTGAGGTTGCTCAACGAGGGCAGCCGCTTCGACCTCATCCTCTGCGATGTGATGATGCCGGGGATGACGGGCATGGACCTGTACCACGAGCTGGGGCGCAGCGTGCCGGAGCAGGCGGGCCGCATGGTGTTCATGACGGGCGGCGCCTTCACCCCGCGCACGGTGTCCTTCCTGCGCGACGTGCCCAACCTGAAAATCTCCAAGCCGTTGGACCTCACCCAGCTCCGGGAGTTGGTGGGTCGTTCAGCGGAGGCGGGCAGATGAGCAGTCCCCTGGAACCCATCGTGTCCTCCACTCCTGTTGTTCCCGAGGTCGCCGGCGAGACGCGTCTGGCGGCGGTCTCCGATGAAGCACCGTCCCCTGTCCGCGAGCCGAGGGAGGGGACCGCGCGTGCGCTGGGGATGGGGCTCGTCGTCGGCGCGCTCCTGGCTGTCACCAACGTGTCCATGGGGTTGAAGCTGGGCTGGTGGGAGAGCGGCTCCGTCACGGCGGCGGTGCTGGGCTTCGGTGGTCTCGCGGCGGTGTCTCGCAGGCGCGGTTCGCCGTACACGCCGCTGGAGAACAACCTCACGCAGGTGACAGCGGTGTCGGTGGGCGCGATGCCGGCGGCCGCGGGGCTCCTGGGGCCGCTGCCCGCGCTGATGCTGCTGGGGTTGGACGTGCCCGGCGTGGGAGTGGCGGTGTGGAGCGTGGCGCTGGGGGTGCTCGGTGTGCTGGCGGCGCACCTGTTGCGGCGGCGGTTGATGGAGGAAGAGGCGCTGGCCTTTCCCACCGGCATCACCACGGCGGAGCTCATCACCGCGATGCATGCCTCTGCGCCCGAGGAGAATCGCGGGCGCGGGGTGTGGTTGGCGGTGGCGGCGGGGGTGTCCGCGGCAATCACGGCGGTGCGCGATGTGCTCCAGAAGCTGCCCGGAATGGTGGCGGCACCGGGCTCGGTGGGCGGGGTGTCGACCGCGTCGCTGACGTGGGGGCTGGCGTGGAGTCCCATGCTGCTCGCGGTGGGGATGATGGCGGGGCTGCACCTGGGCTTGAGCATGCTGGCCGGGGCGCTGGTGGGGTGGGGCGTGCTCGCGCCGTGGCTCTTGAATACAGGCGCGGTGAAGGACGCGACCTATGACTCCCTGCTCGGCTGGCTCACGTGGCCGGGCGTGGGGTTGCTGGTGGGCTCGGCGGTGGTGTCGCTCGCGGCGCAGGCTCGGGACTTCTGGGGCGCGGCGAAGGACTTGGGCTCACTGAAGCGGAGTGGAACGCTCCCTCGGTGGGCGTGGCTGTGCGGCGGCGCGGCGGCGGTGGTGACGCTGGCGCTGGGCGTGGGCCTGTTTGGGATGAGCGTGCCGCAGGTGTTGCTGGCGCTGGTGGTGTTGCTGCCGCTGTGCGCGGTGTGCGCGCGTGGCGCGGGACAGGTGGATGTGTCGCCGGTGACGCAGGTGGGGCAGCTCTCGCAGGTGGCGGCCGGGGTGCTGCTGCCTGGGGCGGTGGCGCCGAACATCGCGGTGGGCGGTGTGGTGTCCGGGGCGGCGGCGCAGACGGGCGTGAGCATGTGGGCGCTCAAGGCGGGGCACCTGCTGGGGGCCTCGCCACGGCGGATGCTCGGGGCGCAGTTGGTGGGAGTGCTGGCGGGTTCGCTGGTGAGCGTGCCGGCGTATCTGCTGCTGACGCGAGCGTATGGATTGGGCTCGGAGGCGTTGCCCGCGCCGTTCTCACATCAGTTCCGCGCGGTGGCGGAGCTGGCGGTGAAGGGGCTCGCGGGTCTGCCGCCGAACGCGGCGCTGGCGGGAGGCGTGGCGGCGGGTGTCGGCGCGCTTTTGACGCTGTTGGCGCGAGGTCGGGCGGCGCGGTGGATGCCTTCACCGGTGGCGATGGGAATCGGCTTCATCCTGCCCGCCTACTTCGCGGTGACGCTGTGCCTGGGTGGAGCGATGGCGGCGGTGGCGCGGTGGCGTTGGCCGCACGCGACGGGGCGCAATGTTCCCGCGCTGGCGGCGGGAGCGATTGCTGCGGAGTCGCTCGTGGGCGTACTCATCGGCGCGCTCAAGTTGCTGGGCTTCATGGCGTAGCGGGCACTTCACGTCGGAGGGGCGTTGTCCCGAGCACGCTCCAGCGAGCGGCGGATGCGCGCTTCCATGAGATTGGGCAGCCGTGAGGCGAGCTGGAGCGCGTCCGTCAGGATGCGGATGGCTTCCTCTCGCTCACCCCGGCGCAGCGCCGCCAGCCCCATCATCTCCAGCACCTCGAGCGGCTCCTGCTCCACGGACACCTGGGCGGACCACTCCCGCAGCGTGTGCCATGCCTCCGCCGTGGCGTCGCGCGTGGCCAGCTCCACCATGGCGAAGAGCACCTCCTCCGATGGGCTCAGCTCCACCCCATTGCGGCCCTCCGACAACACCTGCCGCACCTGCGCGAGCAACTCGCGGGCCCGCGCCTGCCGTCCCAGCCACGCCATGGTGCGCGCCTGGAGCAGCAGGGCCCACGGACGTGGCGCCACCTCCGGGTGCCGGCGCTCCAGCGTGATGGCCCGGGTGATGTGGGGCGTGGCCGCGTCGACGTCACCCGCCTGGTAGTGCAGCTCACCCAGGTTGTGCTCGGCGAAGTACTCCCAGCCCACCATGCCCAGCTCGCGTCCCAGGTGCATGAAGCGCTCCTGGTCCTTCAACGCGTTGGCCAAATCCCTGCGAGCCACCCACAGGTTGCGGCGGTTGTTGATGGCGCTGCCCAGATGGAACAGGTCTCCACGCTCGGTGCACGCGGCGACGACCTCCGAAAGCACCCGGTCCGTCTCGTCGATGTCGCCCAGGTTGGGGAGCATGACGGCCAGCAGCAACTGGGACACCACCTGTGTCTCGTAGCCCGCGTCGCCCAGGCGCCGGGCAATCTCCGCCGCTGCCTCCAGGGGCTCGCGGGCTTCCTGCCACTCGCCCTTGCGGAACAGCGCGCGGCCCACCGCCAGGAGCAGCCGGCCCTGCACATAGGCCGAGCCCACACGGGCCGCCTTCGCCTGTGCCTCAAGCGCGCGAGCCTCGCTGGCGGGATAGTCATTCACCCAGTCCAGCGCCATGGCCTCGTCGAGCAGCAGCTCCACCTCCGTGCGAGTGTCACCCAATCGTTGGGCCCGCTCCCGAGCGGCGGCGAAGTCCGCCAGCGAGTCGTCATACCGACCGATGCGGATGCGCATCAGCCCGCGCCCTCGCAGCGCGGTGAGGCAGCGCAGCTCGTCCGTGCTCTCCAGCAAATCCAACGCGCGCGTGTACATGGCCTCCGCGTCGAGGAACGCGTGGCGTCCGCGTGCGGACTCGGCCAGGTCGATGGAGAGCGCGGCGGCCTCGTCGCGCAGGTCCGCGGCGGCGGCATGCAGGGCCAGCCGAGGCAGGCGCTGCCGCTCGCTGGCCCCGGTGGGCCCCAGGAAGTAGCGGTAAGCGGCGCGGTGGATGCGCTGGCGCTCGGCGGCGGGGAGGGTGGCGGCGACCGCGTCGCGCAAGAGCTCGTTGCGGAAGCTCAGTCCTTCCAGGCGGTGGGACACCAGCAGTCCGGAGTCCAGCAACCTGCGAGTCGCATGGCCCGCATCCAGCGGGAAGCCACCGGCCGCGCCGTCGCGCTCCAGCTCCCGCACCACGCCCTCCGCCGTGGCGGCGGTGAAGTCCGTGCCCAGCAGGGCGCACAGCCGGGCGTGCGCGGCCAGCGTCGGCGGCAGCGCCCCCAGCTCGCGGTCCGCCAGCCACTCCACGAGCCGCAGCTCGGGCACCTTCTCCACGCCGTCGGTGACGAGGTACCAGCTCCCGCCCGGAGCGCGCTGGCGCACCAGTCCCTGGCGCTTGAGGCCGCGCACCAGCTCCACCATGTAGAGCGGCACGTGCTGGGCGCGCTCGACGATGCGGTCCACCGCCTGCGCCGGCACGTTCTCCACCGGCTTGAGGAGCATGCGGCACAGCTCCTGCGCCTGCTCCGCCCCCAGCGCGCGCAGGGTCACCGTGGACTGTCGGGCCGCGCGAGTGCCCCACAGCGGCCGACTCTTCTCGAACCCCGGGCGCGCCAGCACACACACCCAGATGGGGACGCTCGCCTCGGCGAGACACGCGTACTCCAGCGCATCCAGCGCCGTCTCCTCCGCGAAGTGCGCGTCGTCGATGACCAGACACAGCGAGCGCTCGCGTGCGGTGGCGGCCAACAGCTCACCCGTGGCGCGCATGGCCAGGGAACGCAGCGCACCCGGCGCCGCCGCCCAGCTCTGCAGCTCCGGCCCGCCCGGCGCATACCACCCCAGCGTCGCGGCCACGCCCGGCCACAACTCCGTGCCGAGCGTGGGCCCCAGCCGCTGCATGATGGACGCGCGGCCCTGCTCCTCCGTGTCCGTGTTGTCGCTCTCGAAGGCATTGAGCGCGCAGCGCAGGAGCGTGCGCAGCGTACCGTCCGGGTCGCCCTGGACCGGCTCGCGTGAGCGCGTGGTGTAGATGCGAGTCAGTGGCAACTGCATCTGGAGTTCGCGAGCGAGCGCCGCGGCGAGGTGGCTCTTGCCCAGCCCTCGCTCGCCCATCACGGTGACCAGCGTCGGCGCCGCTTCGCCCACCGCCGCGCGGGCGCTGTCCAACAGCGAGGTCAGCTCCGCCTCGCGGCCGACGAGCACCTCGCTGCCCAACTGGAGCACGGTGATGTCTGGGCGAGGCGCGGCG
Organism: Myxococcus llanfairpwllgwyngyllgogerychwyrndrobwllllantysiliogogogochensis; assembly: GCF_006636215.1. GTDB lineage: Bacteria > Myxococcota > Myxococcia > Myxococcales > Myxococcaceae > Myxococcus > Myxococcus llanfairpwllgwyngyllgogerychwyrndrobwllllantysiliogogogochensis. The sequence continues at coordinate 12,941 of NZ_VIFM01000227.1, forward strand.
CCAGGGGACGCGGGACGCAGCAGTCCGGGATGGCCGGGCACCTCCGTGCAGGGCACCTCCGGCACGGCCTCCGCGGCGGCTGGAGACAGCAGGAGCCCGTGGGTCTCCGGGCCAATGGGGTAGCGGTCCGCGCGGGAGAGGATGGCGCCCAGGTAGCGAGGGGTGCCGGTGGGACGGCGCTGGACGGTGACGGCGGACACGTCCACCAGGGCGCTCGCGGCCAGTCCCCGGTCGGCCAGTCCCTCCGCTGCGCGCATGGCCCGGCGCACGGGATTTTCTCCCACGTCCGGGTCGAACACGGCGGCGATGCGCGGCCCATCCGTGAAGGCCAGATGCCCACCGTAGGAAGCGAGCCCCTTCTGCAGGCTGACGGGGTTGGCGCGGGACGTCAGGAAGAGCACGGCGACCGAGCGGCGCACCTGCGCGGGCCGAGGCTCACCGGGCGCGGTGGGCCGGGGCGTGACGGGCTCGTGGGGACGGTGCGCGTGGGTGAAGGCCTCGCGCAGCGCGGTGCCGAGCGCCGTGGCGTCCTCGGGTCTGCGCGCGCGCTCCTTGGCCAGACACCGCAGCACGACTTCCTCCAGCGCCGGAGGCACGGGCGCGAAGTCGGAGGGCGGAGGCGGGCGCAGGGCCAGGTGTGCCTGGAGCACGTCCGGCGTGGGGCCGAAGAAGGGCGGCCGACCGGTGAGCATCTCGTAGAGCAGCACGCCCAGCGCGTACACGTCCGTGCGCGCGTCCACGTCCGAGTTTCCCGCGCACTGCTCCGGTGCCATGTACTCCGCGGTGCCGGCGAAGCCAGACGAGTCGCTCGTCGTCGCGCCCTCACCGGGCAGGGCTGAGCCCTCCAGGGGAGAGGTTCCGCGCACCAGGCCGAAGTCGAAGACACGCACCTGCCCGCCGCCGTCCTCGTTCAGGAAGAGGTGCTCGGGCTTCAAGTCGCAGTGCGCCAGCCCTCGCGCGTGGACGTGGGCCACCGTGTCCGCCACGGACAGGGCCAGGGCGGCCAGCTCCTGGGCCGGCACGGGCCCCGCGGCGCGCGCCAGCCGCTCCGCGAGGGTGGGCAGCGGGACGTGCTCCATGACGAGGAAGCGAATGCCTCCGGAGAGCACGCCCACCTCGTACAGCGCGGGCACGGTGGGCGGCCCCAGGGTGCGCAGCGCCTCCGACTCCCGGACAAGCTGCGCGCGGGCCAGGGCATTGCCGGTGCGGGCCAGCTTGATGGCCACGCGCTGCTGGTCCGTCTCACGCCGGGCGCCCAGCAGCACGCCGAAGCCGCCGCGCGCCAGCACCCCTTCGACGAGGTAGCCGGGGATGAGCGGTGGAGGGGGCTCGGCGGACGACGCACGTCCCGCCCCGTCGACGGGTGAGTTCGGCGGGCACGGCGCGTGGGAGCCTTCCCAGCGCCGCCCACATGTCTGGCACCGCGGCACGCGGCAACTCTACGCCAAATGCAATGGGGATTCAGGACACCCCCTGGAAACCCCGGGGGTCGGTCTCGCATCACCTGGACTCCAGGGCCTCTTGCTGGCGCGAACGCACGTTCATTGCCCCGCCCGGGTGGCGATGCTGTCATGCCGCCTTCCCCGAGGAGGACCGCGTCCCGTGAGCCTGGCGAAGAAGCTGAACCTCAAGCAGGACATGAAGGCCCGAGTCCTCGGCAAGCCCAAGGGCGTCGACCTCGACGATGTCGTGACGACTTCCTCCGTGAAGGCGGAAGGGCTGCTGCTCTTCGTGACGCGGATGGAGGACGTGGACGCGAAGTGCGCGCCCGTCATCGCCGCGGCGAAGGAGGACCGCGTCGCGTGGGTGGCGTATCCAAAGGCGGGGCAGCTCGACACGGACCTCAACCGGGACATCCTCGCCAGGCGCCTGGAGCAGGAGGGAATCCAGGCCGTGCGACAGGTGGCCATCGACACGGTCTGGAGCGCCCTGCGCTTCCGCCCGGGGACGTGAGCGCGTCGCGCCGAGGTGTCGGAATTTCGTCGTGATGAAGGGATGCTTCCCGTGGCGCGAGGAGCGGCATGTTTGACTGACCGCTCTTCTCGTTCCTGGAGGTTGTCATGCCCTACGTCGATGGATTCGTCCTGCCAATGCCCACGAAGAACCTCGCCGCCTACCGCAAGATTGCGCGCAAGGCCGGCAAGATCTGGCGCGAGCACGGCGCGCTCCAGTACACCGAGTGCGTCGCCGATGACATCGCCGAAGCCCCGCTCGCCCTGTTCGCCAAGAGCGTGAAGCGCAAGCCCGGGGAGACGGTGGTGTTCTCCTTCATCGTCTATGCGTCGAAGGCCGACCGTAATCGCATCAACAAGCTGGTCATGAAGGACCCCCGCCTGAGTGGCATGCAGAGCATGCCCTTCGACATGAAGCGGATGATGTACGGCGGCTTCAAGCCCATCGTCTCGCTCTAGAAAACCTCAGCGGCGTCCGGCGGGTGGGAGGGAAGGCCCGCCGGACACCGTGAGGGACTACGGAATTTCCAGGGCGCGAAGCACCGTGGATTCCGAGTCCGGGGCTCGCACGCGCAACAGGAGCGCGGCGCCCGACTTCACAGAGGACAGGGTGTTGGCCGCGTCAGACGCGCTGGACACCTTGTCGTCACCCACCTGCACCAGCACCATGCCGGGCATCAGGCCCGCGCGCTCGGCGGGGCTGCCGGGCTCCACTTCCATGATTTGAGCGCCGCCGCCTTCCGCGTCACGCAGGCTGATGCCCAGCTTGCGCGTGGCGGGAGCGGTGAAGTTGCGCGGCGTGACTTCCTCCTCGCCGCGCTGGGCCGGACGCGTTCCGAGCGTCACCTCCAGCGACAGGGGCTTGCCACCGCGCACCAGCTCCACCTTCACGCGGCTGTCGGGCTTGAGCAGCGCCACGGCGCGGGTGAGCGTTCCGGCGGACTCCACCGCGCGGCCACCGACGGAGGTGATGATGTCCTCTTCCTTGAGGCCCGCGCGGTCGCCAGGCCCCCCTCGGCTGATGCCGGACACGACGGCGCCCTTGGCCGCGTCGACCTTGAGCGCGCGCGCCAGTTCCGGCGTGAGGTCCTGGATGGCCAGGCCCAGGTAGCCACGGCGCACCGCGCCCGTCTCCTGGAGTTGGGGCAACAGCGCGCGGATGAGGTTGCTGGGCACCGCGAAGCCGATGCCGCTGGCGCCGCCGATGATGGCGGTGTTCATGCCCACGACTTCGCCCTTCATGTTGAAGAGCGGGCCGCCGGAGTTGCCGGGGTTGATGGCGGCGTCCGTCTGGAGGAAGTCGTCATAGGGGCCGGAGTGGATGTCGCGAGCGCGCGCGGAGAGGATGCCGGCGCTGACGCTGGAGTCCAGCCCGAACGGGTTGCCGATGGCCATCACCGCGTCGCCCACGCGCACCGCGTCCGAGTCACCCAGCGGCACGAAGGGCAGGTTGTTCGGCGCGCCCTTGAGTTTGAGCAGCGCGACGTCGGTGAGCGGGTCTCTGCCCAGCACCTCCGCGTCGAACGAGCGACCATCCTCCAGCTTCACGCGCACCGCGTCCGCGCCCTCCACCACATGGTTGTTGGTGAGGACGGTGCCCGTCGCGTCGATGATGAAGCCCGAGCCCAGGCCCTGGCGCGGCTGCGGATTGCCCTGCATGCCCGGCGGCATGCCGAAGCGCTCCGCGAAGCCCGGAGGCAGGCCCTGCATGCCCGACATGCGCTTGGGGCGGGCCTGCACTTCGACATAGACGACGGAGCCCTTCACCGAGTCGACGAGTGGCGCCAGCGAGGTGACGGTGCCGGACGTCGCGGGATTGAAGCGCGCGGGCTGCACGGGTGCGCCGGAAGGTGTCGCGGCGGCGGCCGTCGCGGTGGCGGCGACCGTGGCGGTCGCTTGAGAGGAATTGGAGGCACCCAGGGCCTGGGCCTGTCCGCACGCGAAGCCCAGCGTCGCGGCGGGCAGGAGGGCCAGGGCACCGAGGAAACGGCGAGAGGGGAGCGAGCAGGCCATCGTTCGTTCTCCGTGAGGCCGGAGGCGTTCCGGCCAGGAAAGAGTGTTTGAGAATCGGCCCGGACGTGGGGAGGACGCGGAGCGGCTCCCCCTGGAGGTGGAAAGGTGTGCCGCTGGTCGTCCCCCGACTCCCGACGGCTGCCATTGCTCGGGGCTCGTTCCGCGAGTCCCCACATCCGAACCGATGCCAGACACCTGTGCACGTGCCGGGCCAGGGCTCCGCGCGGGGGGTTCTCCTCTGAGAGTGGGGGCCGCGGGGCAGGAAGCGCGGGGCAATGTGCCCCGCTCGGGGCAAATGTCCCCGGGGCGAAGTGCCTCCTTCTCCTGGGGAATGAAGTGGCACGTCGAATGCTCTGCCCGAGCCCGCTCGCACCCACGTTCCGGCCTTCATCGTGGAGGCTGGAGAGAGGGCGGGCAGCCCACCGCGCTGGAAGGAGTCGACCTTTGATGGGGCCAGACGAAGAGCAGGAGCAGCAGTCAGGAGCGCGGCCGTGGCCGCTCCTGGACCCGGAGCGAGGGCAGCGCCCGCGAGTGCTCGTCGCGGAGGACCAGCCGGAGATGCGCGCGTTGTTGCGCAGGGCGCTCAAGCGCCAGGGTTATGAGGTGGTGGAGGCGGCGGACGGGCCTGGGTTGGTGAAGGCCATCATCGATGGCCTGCTCGCGGACCAGACGCAGGTGCCGGACCTCATCATCACCGACGTGCGCATGCCGGGGTACTCGGGGCTGGAGGTGGTGGCGCGGCTGCGGCGCGAGGGCTGGACGACGCCGGTCATCCTCATCACCGCGTTTGGAGATGCGCAGCTGCATCGGGACGCGGAGCTGTTGGGCGCGGCGCGTGTGTTGGACAAGCCCTTCGCGATGGAGGACTTGTGCGCCACGGCGGAGGCGCTCGTTCCGCCGGTCCGCTGAGCGCCTGCCTGCCCGACGCGGGCGGGGATGGAAGCAGGTGTGCACTCTCGAAGGGTGCTCTCTCGAACCGCGTTGAGGCGAGCGCTCCTCGCCTTGCTCCCCCTGGTGCTGCTGGCGCTGGCGTTCATCGTGATGCGCCACGAGCTGCATGAGTTGCGAGGGGTGGACGTGGCCCGGGGGCTGTCGTCGATTCCGCGCGAGCGCATCGTGTTGGCGGTGGTGTGCGCGGCGTGCAACTACCTGGCGCTCACGCTCTATGACGTGCTGGCGCTGAAGCACCTGGGGCGCAGGCTGCCCTATCGGCAGGTGGGGTTCACGGCCTTCGTGGGCTATGCGTTTGGCCACAACATCGGCATGTCGTTCCTCACGGGAGGGGGCGTTCGCTACCGGCTGTATTCTGCGCGGGGGTTGACGGCGCTGGATGTGGCGCAGGTAGGGACGTTCAACGCGCTGACGTTCTGGGTGGGGTTGTTGGCGGTGGCGGGGGT
>NZ_VIFM01000228.1 GCF_006636215.1 Myxococcus llanfairpwllgwyngyllgogerychwyrndrobwllllantysiliogogogochensis
GTGCTCACCCGCCAATGCCTGGACAGGCGAATTGGCAACAAGCTCACCTTGAAACGGGAGGTGGCCCGATGGGAGAGGATGCGCAACAAGGAGGGCGCCCGCGTCCGCTGGCGCTTCACTATAGACAGCGCCCGCACCAAGCTCGGGCGAGCATACCCCCAGGCCCAAGCAGCAGTGGCCGCTGCGGCCTGAACCCTTCAAAACCTCTGTGCCGAGGTACTAGTTTCGATTTCGATCCGCGACTCGAAGCTGCCTACCATTCTCAGCCCCTCTCCTCTGGAATCCCCGTTCCCGCTGACTCACTCGGCCGCCCCGGAAGGATCGATGTCACGGCTGTGGTAGCTCAGGATTGGGCAAACCGTGCAACTCGAAACAAGCGAACGCAGTATCGGCTTCGCTTCGAGATTGGGACAAATAACGACGGCATTGTCGACAGCATCGATTCAAATGTCGAGGATGACCCCAAGCTGGCTGAGCTAGAGGTAACCTATGAGGTTCCGTAATCAAACAAGAGGTCCGCTGCGTACCGAAGAGCAGGTGCTCACACCTGTCGCTTGGGCACAACGAGGCCTTGGCTGAGTCGCTTGAGCACTCGCTTTTTCTGGCGACGCTTGTAAGCCTCGTGCGCATTCTCGCCCAACTCGTTCTGACGTGCGGTCTCTTCATCGACGATCTGGAACTCCACAAGTGAGATGACCACACGCCCCCTCCTCAGTCTGTCATCCAGCCCGGGTGGAGGAAGATACGCATCCATCCGGACTGGCATATCCACGACAAAGTTGAGAGCCCGATAGGTATTGCCCGAGAACAGGTTGCCGCCTCTGTCCTCTCTATCTTCGTAATCCCTGTCCAGATGAAGATTAGGAATGAACTGCTCGAAATGCGGATGCTCCTGCAGCAAGCCCTTGAAGGGCAGCAGCGTGTTCTCCGTCTGGCCAGGAACCACCAAGTGGAAGGGAAACAACCACTGCGTAAGAAAGTACAGCACTGGCAACAAGTCTTCCCGCGAACGAGTCACAACGCGGAACCGGGTCCGGTCATAGACTTGCGCGGCCACCGTTTCCTTCTTCGCCAGCAGTTTGGTAACCAGGGAGTCCTGCGTCTTGATGGAGTGCGCGAACTCCACCACTGGGAGCCCTTTATCCTGCATGGCACGCGCAACCCCTAGGACCTTCTCGGTGACCAACTCGGCCAGTTCGGCCTCTGAGATAGCCAAGCGGAACAGCAGGTCCCGGCCCTCGATGTGCTGGATGACATGCATCACCTTCAGGACCACGCAGGCGATTCGCCTATGCCGGGCGTTGCCCTTGGCTCCCGAGGCCAGGAGGAACAGGTCGTGTATCTCTCCCGGCTTCGCCACTGCGTCGGCCACGCGGTAGTTGAAAGTCTTGCGAAGGTAGGCCACCGCCTCCGCAAGCACGCTGCGCGCCCAGGCCTCGTCATGGGGATGGGACACATCGAGCTGGCAGAGCCGCAGGAAGCGGTCCACCTCATCCCTCGTCTGGAAGTGCATTCTCCGCCAGTCGATGACGGAGCCGCCCCGCAGAATGAGCCGAATGCGCTCGAGTTCGCGCAGCCCCATCTCCGCGACCGTGCGGACAGGAATATCAGGGAGGACGGGGATGAGTGAGGGGGGCTTCACAACTGAGCTTCCTATCCGAGCCGCTCGGCCCGGAAAAGCCCTAGAAAATGAGAAGGCCCTCTTCACCTCAGGAGGGAAGAGGGCCTTCAAGACACCAGCAGGTTAGAACTACTTGGCGGCGACAGGCTTGTCGTCGGTGTAACGGACCTGAGAGGCCGTCTTCCCGTCTTCCGAGTAGGCGACTTCGACCCCTTCGCGCTTCCCCTGCACCCAGGTCTGCTCCACCTTTTTGGAGCCACTGGGGAAGTATTCCACGCGCTGGCCGTGGTAGTTATTGCGCTCGAACTCGGTCTCTCCCGTCTTCACGCCGTTGGCGTCGTAATAGGTCCAACGCCCCGTGCGGAAATTGTCCTTGTACTGCCCTTCGGACTGCTTCTGGCCATTTGCCCAGAAGTCCATGTAGGGCCCGTGGCGGGTAGCCTTGTCCAGGTCCGCGCTTCCACCAGCCTTCACACAGAAGACGCCCATGCTCTTGGTCACCTTGCTGCCCTTCTGGATGGTACCTGCAGGGCAATCGAGGTGAACTTGACGGCCGACAGAGGTGTCTTCAGCGAAAGCTGGCGCAGCAACAACAGCCATACACAGGGCAACAGAACGGAAAGACATCGCGTTTCTCCTTCTCGCAGGGACAGGCGCTTGGCGCTGCCGTTCATTTAAACGTGGGGCTTTTTTCCTTATTCACTGGCATTGGCGTAGTCACGTGGCTGCTATCAATTCCAGAAAACAAAAGCCCCACCCCGGAATTGGGATGGGGCCTGGTCAAGCGGTACTCGAAGGTCAGACTTCAGTCGAGTTGTGACTACCGAGGAATCTGCGCGCAGATCTCGTTGCCGTTGGTGAAGTACAGGCCGAGCGAGATGGAGTTGATGTCACCGGGGCAGAAGTTCATCGTAAAACTCGCCGACTTTCCATCCTGGCTCCGCGAATATTCCGACGGACGGATAAGGTTCACGCCATTCTCCTCCCGGCCATTGACCCTGACGTAGAGCAGGTTGCTCAGGCCGGTCGACTGCGCAGGGAACGTGAGACTTCCAGTGGCGGGCTGATAGGCCTTCACTCGCACCTTCAGCGTCTGAGAACCAGGGCAGAAGTTAGGGGTCGCGGTGTCATTGGCCCAGGAGACCTTGGCGATATCGAAGATGATTGGGCCCGAGGACGAGCTGGTCCACACCGGCTGCTTGCCGCCCTGGGCAGGATCGAAGTTCTGGCAGGTGGGCGCCGGAACCTCGGTGCAGGTACCGCTCCTGCAATACTGGCCGTAGAGGCAACTCGACTGCCCCTCGCCCGTGCAGGTGCCGCCCGTGGTGTCGTCCTCTTCGCACTGGCCGGACGCCGTGTCGCACACGCGACCGGTGCCGCAGTCATCGTTCGAGTCGCACTTCGGCACGCAAACAGTGTCCAGGTCGGAGCAGACCAGGTCGGTCGACTCGGAGTCCGTGCCACCATTGCAGAGCACGTCCGTGGAGCACTGGCAGATCCGCGTGTTGGCCTGGGTGCTCGTACCACCCAGGGGCGCGCACGTCTTGGCGGTGTCCGGACAGTCGGAACCAGACTCACACGTCGTCACACAGACACCCGCGGACGGGTGGCAGATCTCCGTGCCCGCGCAGTCATCGTTCGAGGTGCAGCCCTGGCCGCCCGTGTCGTCGTCACCACAACCGGCCATCAAACCGCTCATCGCGCCCAGCGCCGTGAGCACCAGCATCATCTTGCGAAGCTGCATGTTGAGAATCCCTCCGTGAGTCTGCTTGGAACGTCTCTCTGGGGGCCTCCGGCCACTGACTTCAGACCCCGACGTCCATGCGAGCGGCTCGGCTTTAGTCCCGCCCGTCCTGACGTGTCAACGAGTGTCGACACGCCCACTGACGCTCGGCCTTCGCGGAAATTCAGCCCTCACGAAAGCGAACACTCACATCGGACCCAGGCGTGACCCACGTGTCGCACTGGACCCGGAAACACCCTCACCTGCTCAGAAGGTGAACGGGAAGTCGATGGGCTCGCCCTGCTTCTTGTGACGAGGGAAAGCCCAGCTCTTGATGAGCCCCGAAATGCAGCTCGCCATGTACGTGGTGCGGTACTCATCCGTCTTGCACGTGACATTCGCAGTCTTGCCACTCGTCTGGATGGTCCACCGCATCACCAGCTTGCCGCTCAGCATCGGGTCCTTCTTCTTCTGCTCGTTCACGCACTTCACGATGGCGGGCTTGTTGTTCAGCACCACCTCCATGATGTCGGAACGCTGAAGGGTATCGCGCACACCACCGCCCCCAGGCTCGGGAGGGATGTAGGCGGTCGGCGGCCGGTTCTCGCTCGGCTTCGGCTCGCTCTTCGGCTTCTTCGTGCCGAACAGCTCGTCGAAGTCGTCGCTGTCACCCTCGCTCGCCGCGGGCTTCTCCGCGCGCGCCACCGGCCGCTCCTCTGGCTCTTCCCTGCGACCCGCGGCGGAGGAACCATTGTTCTTCCGGGGCGTCGTCCGTTCCACCTTCGCCACGGCGGAGTCGAGCGGCTTCGCCGTCTCCACGGGAGGCGTGGGCGACACCGGAGCCTGTGCGACCGCTGGCGGCGTCGCCACGGGCGGCGGAGTCGCAGCGGGCTGCGCCGGCGTCCCCGCAGCAACGGCCGGGTTCGCCTCAGGCGTTCCAGCCGCGACAGGCGGCGGCGTTGGCGTCGCAGCCGCCCCCGCGACCACCGGAGGCGGTTGGACAGGCGCGGCCACGGGCGGCGGATTCACGGGAGCCGCGACCGGCGGAGGAGTCGCCGCCGCGACAGGCGGTGAGGCCACCTGCGAGGTGGCCGGAGCCTCGACCTTGCTGTCCCCCTTCATGGTGAACGCAAGCACGCCACCACCGAGCCCCAGCACCCCGACGGCGATGCCCACCATCAGGCCCATCCGATTCTTGCCACCCTGCGAAGTCCCGCCCTGCTGCGCGTACGTGGGCGCATAGCCCGCGGGCGAATACTGCGCGGGACCGGGCTGCGCATACGGCGCGGGCTGCTGCCCATAGGGCATCTGCGAGGGCTGCCCGTAGGGCGCCATCGACTGTTGCGGATGCGGGTAGGGCTGCTGCGCCTGAGGGGGCGCCATCTGCGCTGCCATGGCCGCGCTTGCGCCCATGAGCGACGGCGAAGACACCGGCTCGGGCGGAGGCATGGGAACGTCGAGCAACCTCGACTGGGACACGGGCTCCCGGCCCAACGGAGGCGCGGGCGTCGGCGGAGGCTTGGAGAACGCATCGTTCTCCTCCTTCACCAGCGAGGCCAGCACGCTTGCGGCGGAGGGCTTCCAACCCGAGGGGGCCTCGGAGGAAGCGGACGGCGCCGGGGCACTGTCGCCCTTGGAGGCCTTGCCCGCGCTGAACGCCGACTGCACGGGCCCGGGCTGGACCGTGGGCGAAGAGCCCGACACCGGCTCCGGCGCGACGATGGTCGGCTTCGACGGACGCGGGGCCAGCACTGACGCCAGCTCCGCCGTTTCCGACAGGGGAATCCAGTCGCTGAAACCGGAGCGCCAGCACAGGCTGTCCGGTCCCACCTCCCCGCGGTCCCACGCGTCCTTCACCTTCTCGACGGAGAGCGGTCCCACCTGCTTCTCGTCGATGGCCACGTACCAGTCGTGAGAAGAGACCGGAGCCTTCGCCTCGTCCTTGTCGGGCTCGTCCTCGGCCTCGGCCAGCTTGCGCACGTTCTCCGCCGTGGCGTCGCGCGCCGCGGCCTCTCCGACGGATTCACCCGCCGGAATCTTGTGCGTGCCAGAGCTGAGGACCTGGTCGAACACCGCTCCAATCTCGTCCTCCTCCACGTCCGTGAAGAGCCCGCCCTCCGGCGGAGTCCCCAACGTGGCGGGCAACGAGGACGAGGAGGACGACGACGACTCGGCCTCCTTGCTCGGGGTGCTCGGAGTGCTCGCGCCGTTCGAGGCGGAGGCAGGGGCGGAAGAAGTCGCGGGCTCCGACGGGGAATCCTTCCCCGCCGCGGCGCCCGCTGGGCGCACGGTGATGGTGTGGCCGCACTTCTTGCAACGAACCTTGACCCCCTTCGGGCCCACTTTGTCGTCGCTGATCATGTACTGCGCGCGGCAGCTGTCACAGACGAAACGCATCTCTTCCGCAAGCCTCGGAAATGACGGGAGAAATCCCGTCGGAATCGTAGAAGTGGCCACCGGAGGGGTCAAGGATCAGTGCCTTGACCGCCCGGTCGCTCATCAACGCGTGAACCCTTCCCAGGGTTCTACCCCGCTATCGACGAACCTGCACCTCCACGTGTGTGCCAACAGCCACACGGAGGTGATGTAGCTCTTCGGATGTGGCGAAGACGAGCAACTCCTTGAGCTTGTTGCGGGGCGCCACCCGGAACGAGGACCCCGTTTCCCCCTGGACCAACCGGCGCACCGGCTCCATCTCTCCGGCGACGAAGAGGCCCGCGCGCGCCGCGGTGAGCTCCGCGCCCTCCAGGAATTGGCGCACCGACTGCGGTGTCGCGGTGGGCAGCCAGGCCCGAGCCGCCTTGGCGAGCGCCGCGCGGTCCACGTCCGTGAGGACCTTCTCCAGGGCCCGCCGCTCCATCTCCACGCCGTGGAGGGACTCGGCGACACGCACATTGCCCACCACCATGTTGAGGGCAGCCTGGAGGATGGCCTCCAAGCGCTCCGCGGGCACGTACTGCGCGAAGGCCAGCTCCGGACGCGCCAACGCCAGGGCGCGGCCGAGGAGGTAGTACACCTCTTTCTGGCCCTGCTCCGCGAAGTACTTGCCACCCACGCGGACACAGGGCGGGTGCGTCTGCAGGAGCTCCACGTTGACCAGCGGCTCCGGAGCGGGCTCGTTGGAGCGCTTGGCCATGCGCTCGCGCGTCGCCACGAGGAAGGGCGAGTACAGCTCCACGCCCTCCATGCCCAACAGGCGCGCCACGTACCGGTAGTGGTGCACGTGGTATTCCTGCGCGCTGGCCACGTCGATGCGGTGCTTCTTCGGCACGAGCTGGTACTGCGTGAAGGGCACCGCGTACAGGTGCCCCGCCTTGGCGAAGAGCAGGCCGAGCAGCTCCGCGAGCGGTCCACGCGACTTCGGGTGGAACAGGTGCGTGTGCCACAACTGGTCGTCCACCGGACGCTGCGCCACTTCCTTCTTCTTCGCGTACGGCCCCAGCTTGGAGAGGATCTCCTTCTCGTCCTCCCCTGCTTCACCCAGGAGGCCCGACGCGGCCTGCGCCGCGAGCCAGGCCACGTCGTAGTCCTTGCGCAGCGCCGCCAGCCGGACAAGCTGTCCGCATATCTTGCGAGGGTCCGTCGTGTGAGGCAGCGCCCGACGAAGCGCGGCGATGGCCTCTTCTTCCTTGCCAGGCATGTTGCCGGCGAGTTCCGCGAAGGCCTCCTGCACCGCCGCGTCATCCGGGAGCCCCTTGGCGGCCACGCCATAGGCGGCCACCGCGCCCTCCGGATGCTTGAGCACCTGGTGGTACAGGTCGCCCAGCGCGCGCCACAGCGCCATGCGCGCCACGTGCGTCTCCGGCGTCTTCGGCAGCCGGCCGAGCATCTTCGTGTAGTTCTCCTCCAGCGGCTTCCACTGGCGGGCACCGCCGAGCATCGCCTCCAGGGAGCTGAACGCCTCGACGAAGCGCGGGTCCAGGTCCAGGGCCGCGTTGAACGCCTGGGTCGCGCCCTCCACGTCCTTCAAGTCATCGCGGCGCAATTCGCCCAACGCGAACCACACGCGCTTGGCCTTGTGGGGCTCGGACGCCAACGCGGGCAGCGCCAGCATCCGCGCCAGCACATCCGCGGCCTTCTGGCCCTGACGCGTCTCGCGCAGGAGCACGTAGAGCTGGTCCATCACCTCCAGCGCATCCGGCTGGACCTTGAGCGCGCCCGTGAAGGCATCGATGGCCATGTACGGGTCATGCAGCTCGTCGCGGGAGATGCGGCCCAGGTCCAGGTACACCTTCGCCTTGGCCTCATCCTCCAGCACGCCAACGAGCTGCTGGCGCAGGTCGGCGGACTTCTCGTACTGGCCCGCCTTGTCCATCAGCACGACGAGCGCGCGCAGCGTGGGCTCGTGGCCCGGGTCGATGGCGAGCGCCTTCTCGAAGTGGTTCTGCGCGCGGTCCGCCTGGCCAAGCGCGGCGTGGATGTCACCGAGCTGCCAGTAGACCTCCACCACCTCCAGGTCCGTGAGTTCCTCACGGTGGTGGATGAGGATGGTCTGGAACACCTTGAGCGCGCCCTCGTAGCGGCGCGTCTGCACCAGCAGGTTGCCGTAGCCCTCCAGTGCGGGGAGGTAGGTCGCGTCGCGCTCGTACGCCGTCTCGTAGCAACTCAGGGCCTTGTCGCGCCGCCCCAGCTTCTCCGCCACGTAGCCCAGTCGGTAGAGCTGCCGGCACAGGTCCGCCGCCGTGGCCGCGTCCTTCTCCACCATGGCCTTTTCCGACAGCTTGCGCGTGACGATGTCGAGCATCCGCTCGGCCATGGCCCACTCCTCGTGGGCGATGTAGACGTCCGCCAGCGGCCTCGCCGCCTCGATGCTGTCCGGGATGTGCTTGAGCGCCTCTTCCCAGTAGCCCGTGGCCGTCTCTCGGTCCTCGCGCGTCTCCGCGTGGTAGCGCGCCACATCGAGGAGCGCCCGACCCTTGGCGGCCGGGTCCTCCGTCTGCTCCGCCTCCTGACGCAGCGTCTGCTCGTAGCCGCTCCAGTCCTTCTCCTGCTCCTGGATGCCCTTGAGGGCGCGGATGCTGGGCAGATGGCCCGCGTCGATGGCGATGGCCTGCTGATAGGCACTCCGGGCGCTGCCCGAGTCCATCAGCATGTCCTCGTTGATCTTCCCCAAACGGTAGAACAGCTCCACGGCGTCCTTCGTCTGGCCCGCGAGCTCCGCTTCCTTCTGGAGCATCTCCAGCGCGAAGGGCCAGTTGCCGCTTCGCTCGTACAGATTGCCGAGCGCATGCAACGCGGGACGGCTCTCGGGGTCCGCCGCGAGCGCCGAGTGGTAGCTGTTGACGGCCCGGTCCACCACCTTGAGCTGCTGGTACTGGACGTTGCCGATGTCCACGTACAGCTCCGCCTGCTCCTGCGGGCTGACGGCCAGGGAGAGCTGCCGCTCGTAGGCGGTGATGAGGTCTTCCCAGCGAGCCTGGGCCCGTCGCAGGCGGATGAGCACCTTGATGGCCTGGACGTTCTGCGGGTCGATGGAGAGCACGCCCTCCACGCACACGTCCGCATTGGCCGGGTTCTGGTACTTGTCCTCCCAGATGCTGGCGCTGCGGAACAGGACGCGGACCTTCTCGCGCCAGTCCTCGCTCAGCTCCAGCATGCGCTCGTAGATGGCGAGCAGGTCCGCGGGCTGGTCCAGCTTGGTGTGCAGCCGCTCCAGCGACTCCAGCGCCTCGCGGTTGACCGGGTCCAGCTCCAGCGCCTGCCGGTAGGCGGCGACGGCGGAGTCGTCATCGGAGAGGTCTCGCTCGAAGACACCCGCGACCTCCACCTGGATGCGCGCGCGCTCCTCGGCGGTGTCCGCCAAATCACGCGCACGCAAGAGCGTCATGGCCACGTCGCGCCACGAGCGCTGCCGCCGGTACAGCGCGGTGAGCACCCCGAGCGTCTCCGCGTCCGGCTCCAGCTCCAGGGCCCGCAGGAGCGCGCTGGCGGCCTCGGTCGGGTCCTCCAGCTTCTCGTCCCAGACGCGAGCAATCTCTCGCAGGATGCCCTTGCGCTGCTCGATGGAGCCAGCGGCCTCGAGCTTCTGCTCCAGCGCCACCACGTACTCGCGCTCGTGGCCCCGTCGATGGAAGACGGCGGCCAGTCCGTCCAGCGCGGTGGCGTTGGTCGGGTCGAACTCGAGAATCTTCCGGAACGCGCCCTCCGCCGCCTGCGGATCATCCAGCCGCGTGTCGTGGACACGCGCGAGCGTGGCGTACAACCGCTCCGCCAACGGACCGCGAGGAAGCTCGTCCGCCACTTCCTCGTAGACGGCGGCCAGCTCCTCGTGACTGCCCGTCTCGTCCGCCAGGCGCTCCACTTCCTCGCGCAACGTGTCGTCGGAGGCATCGAGCTGCAGCGCGCGACACAGCGCCAGGAAGGCCACGTCCTTCTGCCCCAGCCGCTCTTCCTGCACCCGCGCCAGCTCGCGCAGCGCCGCCATCTTCTCTTCGGCCGTGACGAAGTGGGGCATGTAACGGTCGACCGCCGTCGCATACGCGCGCCAGTCGTTGTACGTGCGGTACAGCTCGCACACCCGCTCGTAGGCCGTGCGGTTCGACGGGTCCAGCTCGAGCACCTTCTCCAGGGCGCTCGAGGACTGCTCGGGCTTGCCGCCCTGCCCGGACCACAGGTCCGCCACCTCGAAGTACGTGGCGACCGCGGCCTCACGCTCCTCGGTGCCCAGGTGCACCTGCACCTTCAGCTCCAGCGCGCGCACCGCATCGTTCCAGGCGCGCAGGGTGACGAAGAGCGCGTGGACCCGGACGAGTTCCTGCACCTGGTGCGGCTCCACCTCCAGCGCGCGGCGGGCGGCGTCCAGCGCCTCCTCGCGGCGGCCCATGCCGGCCAGCACTTCCGCCAGGCGCAGCCGCAGCGCCTTCACACCCTCGCTGTTCTCCTGCAGGGGGATGAGCCGGCGCAGCACGCCGACGAGCTCCTCGCGCTGCTCCGTCTCGTCGTACAGCTCCCGCAGCGTGTCCAGCACCGCGCGGTTGCGCGCGTCACGGTCCAGCGCCGCCTTGAAGTACGGCACGGCCGCTTCGGGCTTCTTGAGCAGCCGATACACCACACGACCCAGCCGCTCGTTGAGGCGCACCACCTCGCGAGGGTCCAGCGTCATCGCCAGACGCCCCTCGAGCAGTTCGCGCAGGTCCTGCGGCCGGTCCGCGCGCTCGTAGAGCGACTCCAGCGCGGTGAAGGCCTGGTCGTTGCGCGCGTTCTTCGCCAGCAGCTCGCGGTACAGCTCGATGGAGCCGCCCAGGTCCGAGAGCCCCTCGGCGGACACCTGCGCCATCTTCGAGACGACGCGGTCCCTCTCCGCGCCCACCACCTTGTCGGCCTGCAGCTTGAGGATGGCGTAGAGCTTCTCCGACGCCGAGGCGGCCTCGTAGATGCCCTCCAACAGGCGCGCGGAGGCCATGTGCCCCGGCTCCACCTTGAGGATGGCCTCGTAGGCCCCCGCCGCACGGTCCGGACTGTCCAGCCGCTCCTGGTAGAGCTGACCCAGGCGGAAGAGGTAGCCCACGCGCTCCACCTGCTCGGTGGCCCCGGAGACCAGCGCCTCCAGGATGCCCGCCAGCTCCGGCCACGCCTGCAGCTCCAGGTACAGGCGGTCCAGCGCGACCAGCGCCCGCCCCTGAACCGCCGCATGCAGCGTGCGCGCCCGCTCGAAATAGGAAACGGCGCGGTCGGAGTCGCGCAGCTTCGTCTCCAGCAACTGGCCCAGCTTCAGGCAGACCTGAGCCGCGTCGGCGGCTTCGGCCACGCGAGGCAGCGCTTCCTCGTATGCGGCAACCAGCTCGTCGTAG
Organism: Myxococcus llanfairpwllgwyngyllgogerychwyrndrobwllllantysiliogogogochensis; assembly: GCF_006636215.1. Classification (GTDB taxonomy): domain Bacteria; phylum Myxococcota; class Myxococcia; order Myxococcales; family Myxococcaceae; genus Myxococcus; species Myxococcus llanfairpwllgwyngyllgogerychwyrndrobwllllantysiliogogogochensis. Next base: position 11,135 of record NZ_VIFM01000228.1, read on the forward strand.
CTGTCGGAGCCGTCCGTCGCGTTCTCCAAGCGCCGGCGAACCTCACCGTCGTTCGGATCCTCCTTGAAGGCGCGGAAGAGGGCCAGGAATGTCAGCTCCACCTCGCCCTGCGACTCGCGCAGCGTGGCCAGCTCGCCCAGCAGCGCCTTGCGCTCGAACGCGTCCGTGGACACACCCACGCGCGCTTCGATGACCTGCGCCAGTCGAGGCACGTCTCCGCTCGCGCGGAACGCCCGCAGCAGCGTCTCCACCGCCAGCAGGTTCTGCGGCTCGCGAGACACCAGGCTTTCCATCCGGCCGACCGCGCCAGGATGGTTGGGCTGCACCGCCAGCACCTCGCCGTACAACGCCAGCGCGCCCGTCCGGTCCAACAGCCGCGTCTCGCGCACCATGGCCAGCCGGAACTTCAGCTCCAGCCCCGTCTCGAGAGGCATCAGCGCGATGCGACGCGCCAGCACGTCCGCCAGCTCCGGCCAGCGCTCCTGCTTCTGGCAGAGGGCCTCCATCCGCTCCAGCGCGGCCATGTCATCCGGCTTGAGTTCCAGCAGGCGCCGGAACGTCGCCAGCGCACCGAGCGCGTCGTGGAGCTGCTCCTCCTGCAGATGACCAATCTGGAAGAGCACCGCCGCGCGGCGCGCCGGCTCCTCGGCCACGGCGAGCTGACGGCGCAGCACCTCCAACAGCTCCGTGGGCTTGCCCTGCGAAGCCACCAGGCGGACCGTGCCATCCAGCGCCTCGGTGTCGGTGGGACGCAGCTCCAGCACGCGCTTCCAGGACGTCAGCGCCTCGGAAGGCTCGCCCAGGTCCGTCTGCAGTCGAGCCAGCGAGCGGTACAGCTCGGCCCGCGCGGCGTCTCCCGCCTTGGGCGCCACTTCCATGATGACCGAGCCCAGCTCCTCGGGAGCCTCGGCCCGGTCCACCAGCGACGCGCACAGCTCCAGCGAGCGCAGGTCATCCGGCAGCTCGCGCAGCGCACGCGTCGCCGCCAGGAAGCCCATCTCCGCGTTCTCCAGCGGGCCGGCATACATCTCCGCGATGCGACGCAAGAGCGCGGCCCGCTCCTGCGGCACCGCCTCCGCCGACACGCGGGACTCCAGCATCTCCACCTGCTTCAGGTGGTTGCCCACCGCGACGAAGACGGGCTCCAGCGCGCTGGCGGCCGCGCCACGCAGCGGACTCTCCGAGCGGGCCATCTCCTCCAGCGCACCGACGGCGCCCGCATGTCCCGCCCTGCGCGCCAGCACCGACTGGTACAGCTCCAGGGCTCCGCGCGGGTCATCCAGACGCGAGAACTTCAGGCGCCCCAGGCGCACGCGCAGGTCCGACGCTTCTTCCTGCGCGCCACGCGCGTCCGCGAGCTGGATTTCCCGCTCGATGTGCTGCGCCAGCTCCGGCCAGCGCTCCATCTCCGCCAGCACGCGGCCCAGCAGCTTGAGCGCGTTCGTGTTCTCCGGCCGAAGGACGAGCACCTCGCGGTACGCCTGCGCCGAAAGCGCCTTGTCCGCCAGCGTCTCCTCGGCGAGGTGCGCCAGCTCGAACAGGAGATTGATCTGCGATGCCTCGCTCGGCTCCGCCGCCACCTGACGCCGCATGACGAGCGCCAGCTCCCGGTGCGCGCCGGTGCGGCGATGCACGCGGGCGATGGACTCCAGCACCCCCTTGTTCTTCGGGTCCCTCCGGCTCACTTCCTCCAGCGCCCGGACCGCCAGGTCGTAGCGCTTGAGCCGGTTGTCGTAGAGCGTCGCCAGACGCCGCCACAAGTCACCCGCGAGCGGCTCCTGCGTGTCGCGCTCCAACTGGTCCTCGTAGGCGCCAGCGACTTCCTCGAACGAGCCAGAGTCGGCCGCCAGCCGCTCCAGTTCGTCGCGCACCGAGGTCTCCTGCGGGAACTCATTGAAGGCCCGCAGCCGCGCGACGAACGCGAGCGAGGTCTGCCCCAGCGCCTCACGCAGGGTGGCGATCTCCTGGATGTGCTCCAGCCGCCGCTCCGGCGCGATGCCGTGCAACAACACCTCCAGGACCTCCACCAGCTTTCGCGTGTCGTTCAGGCCGCGATAGACGGGCTCCAGCAGGCGCGCCGCCTCCACGCGGGGCCCGTCGTGCGCCATCAAGCGCTCCAGGCCCGCCACCACCTGCCCGTCCCCAGGCGCCAATTCCAGCAGCCGGCGATACACCGGCAGCGCCTCCGTGGGGCCCACTTCCTTCTCGAGCAACTGCGCCCGCTTCAGCAGCCAGCCCCGTCGCGCGGCGTCGTCCGCGGCGCCATCCGCGAGCTGATCCAGCACGTCCGCCTGCTCCACGAACCGCCGTGCCTTCGCGTACAGCTTCTCCAGCGCGAGCAGTCCCTCGGGCACCCGCCGCAGCGAGAGCGCGGAGCGATAGGTCTCGACGGCCTTCGCGTCCTCACCCGCGTTGGCGTAGGCCTCGCCCGCCTTGAGCAGCAGACCGACGCGCTCCTCCACGTCCTGGGAGAGCTGGGCTTGACGGGTGTAGACCTCGGAGAGGCTCTTCGCGTTCTGCCCCTTCTCATACAGCCGGGACAGGGCCTCCAACGCCTGGCGGTCCTGCGGCGCGTCCGCGAGCAGGTTCTTCCAGAGGCGCGCGGCCTCCTCGGGCTGGTCCAACGACTCGCGCAGCTCCGCGGCACGACGCAGCAGCTCCAAGGCCGCCGGGTCTCCCTCCGTGAGTTCCACCGCCGCGGACTCGTAGATCTCCGCGAGCACTTCGTGCGAGCCCGTCTCGCGCCCCAGTCGCTCCAGGTCGGGACGCACGCCGTCCCGGTCCAGCCCCTGCGCGAAGGACTTCACCGCAGACATGAAGGCCAGCGACGGCTGCCGCATGTCGCGCTCGTAGATGCGGCGCACTTCACCGGACAGGAGGATCTTCTCCACCGTGAGCGCCGACTCCATTCGAGCCTCGCGCAGCGCCACGCGGCGGGCATGGTCCCCCACCTGCGCGAGCACCGGATCCAACACCTCCAGCGCGGCGCCACTGGCGGGCACCGCCGCCTTCACCCACGTCTCCAGCGCGGCGCGCGAGCCCGGGTGACCGGAGTCCTCGGCGAGGATGCGCTTGTAGAGTCCCAGCGCCGCGTTTGGGTCATCCAGCACCGTGCGCTGCAGCTCCGCCAGGCGGAAGGAGACCTCTCGCCCCTGCGGGCTCTGTCCTTCCTGGTTGCGGCGCAGCGCCAGCGCCCACGCCAGGTCCTGGTGACGCTCCAGCTCCGTGTAGAGCCGGTCCAGCGTGGCGGCGGCCTCACGGCTCGCCGAGTCGCGCTCCGCGATGGCGCGCCACGCCTCCGACGCGCTCTCCAGGTCCGACAGACGCGTCTCGTGGAGCAGCGCGGCCTCACGCAGGAACGCGAGCTGCTCGGCGGGCTCCGGCGAAGCGGCCGCCAGCTTCTCGAGCACCTCGGCCAGCGCGGCCCACTCCTCACCCGCGCGGTGCAGCCGCTGCAAGGCGCGCAGGCTGTCCAGGTTGCCCGGCTCCAGGGCCAGCAATGCACGCAGGGCCTTCACCGCCCCCGCCTTGTCGTCGAGCTTCTTCTCCTGCACCTCCGCCAGCTCGCGCAGCAGCGCGCCGCGCGCGGGGCCCACGTCGCCCTCTTCCGCCAGCTCCGCGATGATCTCCGCGTAGCTGTCCACCGAGTCCGCGTCCTCCGCCGCCTGACGCGCCGTGGAGCGCAACCCGGCGTCGCCCGGCGCCAGTCGCAGGGCCCGTGCCAGCGCCGCGAACGCCAGCTCCGGCTGCCGCAGATGCGCCAGATGCACCTGCGCGGCCTGCCGCAGCACCTGCACGCGCGCCGCGTCGTCCTTCGCCACTTCCGCCAGCACGTCCAGCGTGGCCACCAGCTTGCGGTGGTCCTTGGTCCGCTCGAGCGCGGGCACCAATACGCGCGCCGCCGCCTCCCGCGCGGGCCCCGAGGCCAACATCGCCTCCAGCGCCGCGAGTGCGTCCGGGTCCGAGGGACGCTGGAGCAGGATGTCCGCGTAGCTCTGCACCGCTTCGGCGCTGCCGTCCTGCGTGCCCTGCAGCAACTGCGCGCGCCGCAGCTTCAGCCGCGACGCCTTGTCCGTCTCGCCGGACGACTCCGCCAGGCCAATCATCCGGGCCAGCGTGTCGCCCAGCTCGCGCGTACGGCCCGCCTTCTCGTACAGCTCCGCCAGGCGCGGCAGGTGCCGGCCCTCCTCGGCGCCATGCGAGAGCGAGGACTGGAGCGCCTCGGCGGCCTGCGCCGGACGGCCCAGCTCCACGTTCAGGTCCACGAGCTGGAGCAGCAACTCCAGCCGCTCCGGCCCACGCGCGCCGTGGATGCGCTTGCGCAGCAGTTCCTCGGCATCCGCGGAGCGCCCCGCGCGCCCGTACAACCGCACGAGCCGCTGGAGCACCGGGCCCGACTCCGGCGCCCGCTCCACCGCCGCCTCGAGCGCGGAGATGGCATCCGCCACCAGCCCGCCCTCTTCCGTGAGCCCCGCCGCTTCGGTGAGCAGCGACAGCGCCACCGTGGGGTCTTCCGACTCCGTCGCCAGCGTGCGCAGCACGCGCCCCAGCTCCGCGTGCGCGGACAAGTCCCGCGCCAGACGCAGGGCCTCGGCGCGCGTGGGCTCATCCCTCGGGTCCTCGCGCAGCACGCGCACCCGGGTGTCGAAGGCCGCGCGGCTGTCCGCCAGTTGCTTCTCGTGGATGCTCGCCAGCAACGAAAAGAGGCGCTTGCGCGCCGTCGGCTCCGTGGTGGCCTCGAGCTGCTGCTGGAGCGCCGCCACCTGTCGCTGGTGATCACCGGCGCGCCCATAGTGCGCCGCCAGGGCCTCGGTGACTTCCTGCGTCCGCACCCCCGCCGCGGCCAGTCGCTCCAGGCCCCCCACCACCACGCCGGTGGACACGTTCTCCGACAACAGCCCCAGGAACAGGTCCGCCGCGTCCTCCTGTCGCCCCAGTCGCTCCGCGTACAGCTTCGCCTGCCGCGCAGTCCACTCGTTGCGCTCGAGCTGCGTCTCCGCCAGCGAGGCCAGCCGCCCCGCGAGCGCCGCCGCTTCGTCGAAGCGCGACAGCGCCACGCACAGCGCCTGCAGCCGCTGCACGGCGCTCACCTCGTCGGGCGCCAGCTGCGTCCACTCGCGCACCAGCGGCTCCAGCTCCTCGGGCGCGGCGCCAGCGGCCTCGCGCCGCGTCACCTCCGCCTCCAGCCGGGCCTTCGGGTCGTCAGCGAGCGCCGCGACCGCCTGCAGTGACTTCACCGCTTCCGCGGCAACCTCGTCACCGGGCAGCCGCGCCAGCACCTCGCGCCACGCGGCCTCCGCGCGCACCGGGTCCGCCAGCGGGCCCTGGAGCAGTTGCGCCAGGTGCCGCCACAGCGTCGCGGCCACTTCCACGACCGGGGCCGCCTGCGCCGCGCGCTGGAGCGCCAGGGCCAGCGCGGGCCTCGCGTTGGCCTTCTCCGCGTGCTCCACCACCGAGCCGAGCAGCAACGGCCGCGCGGGGTCCAACTCCAGCGCGCGCGACAGCACCTCGAAGGCACCTCGCGCGTCTTCCTTCTCCTCGAACATCAGGGCGAGCGCCTCGCAGAAAGCCACCCGCTCCGACCTGGGACGCGGCGCCAGGAGCGCCAGGTCCAACAGCGGAACCACGGCCTCCAGCTCCTCGTCCTCCGCCAACAGCCGCGCCAGTTGGAAGGCCGCCAGCGCATGCGTGGGGTCCAGCTTGAGCGCCGCCTCCAGGTGCGTGCGCGCCGCGGCGCTGTCCTTCAACTGCGTCAGGCACAGCTCCGCCAGGCGCAGCCGCATCGCGGCCTGGTTCGACTTGTCCTTCACCGTGGTCAGGTAGCGCTCCAGCACCACCACCGCGTCCGCCGCCCGGCCCCCCTCCAGCAACTGCTCCGCCGTGAGGCTCGCCGCGTCCGCGCGCGACGGGTCCGCCGCCACGGCCCGCTCGAAGGCGCCCAGCGCACCCGGAGCGTCGTTCAGCCGCCCCAGACGCAGCGTGCCCACGCGCAGCCACAGGTCGACCTGCGCGGCGCGGTCCTTCACCTCGCCCGCCATGGCTTCAATCTGGGCAATCGCCGCCGCGAAATCGCCGCCTGAGCGCGCGGCCATCTTCTCGATGAGTGACAGCCCCTCGGGCATGCCCGGCCACAGCAGGAAGCAGCGGTCCAACGCCTCCTTCACCTTGCCGGCGGCGGTCGGGTCGTACCAGGCGAACAGCTTCGCCACGAGCAACGACAGCCGGGCCGCGCTCTTCCTGTCGCGCTCCTCCAGCGACATGCTGCGCAGCATCCGCACACGGTCCCGCCACGTTTGCTCGAAGCGCTGCAGCGCCCGGGTGGCCTTCTCCACGCGCGCGTTCTGCGGCTCCAGCGTCCGGGCGACATCCAGCACCCGCTGCGCCAGCTCGTGCTCGGTGGGATCATCCACCAGTCGCTCCGCCAACGCCGCGTACTCCTCGGCCATGCCCGCGTCGCCCAGCGCCTCGCGCTCTCGCTCCAGTGCCTCGAAGGCCGTCTGGAAGCGCTCCTCGGACAACAGCAACTGGCGCACGCGTCGGAAGATGGCCCGGTCGGACTTCGCGCGGGCCGCGCGCTGCAGGCACAGCACCGCCCTGTCGCGGCGGAAGAGCTTCTGCTCGTAGAGGTCCGCGGCCTTCAGGTAGTGGCCGGCGCTCTCCTCGCCCTGCGTGGAGCTGCCCAGTCGCTCCAGCACATCCGCGAGCGCCGCGGCGTCCTGCCGCGACTCGTGCAGCCGCTTGAGGCCTCGCAGCGCGGGCAGCGGATCCTTCGCCACCAGCATCGCGCGCTTGAGGAACTCCTCGGCGCGAGGCGCGTTGCGCTGCCGGTCATGAGCCAGCTCCGCGGCGCGGCACAACAGGCGCACGGCCTCGTCGGCGGCGACGTCGCGAGCGCGGCCCTCGTACAGGCGGATCAGCTCTTCCACGCGGCCGGACTTCTCCAGGGAGGCCTCGGCTTCGACGAAGCTCCGGTCATCGGACACGCGCAGCGTGGGTCGAGGAGACGTGGGCTGTTGCATGGGGAGGGCGG
>NZ_VIFM01000229.1 GCF_006636215.1 Myxococcus llanfairpwllgwyngyllgogerychwyrndrobwllllantysiliogogogochensis
CACCCTCCCCCCATTTCCACGCCCTCGCCGCCTCGCGAGCCGGGTGCCATCGCCCGGCTGACGCGGGGGCTGCGAGGACTGCCCGCGGCGCCACGCTGGTGGGGCCCTGGCTGCGGCGGAATGGCCGGCTGGCTCAAGCGCGTGCCCGCGGGGATGACTCCACCCACGGTGGACCTGACCCGCCGCTTCCACGACCTGCTGCGAGCCGTGCGCGAGGGCGAGCCCGTGCTCCCGGACGAGGCGCGGCGCCATCAGTACGTGCTGGTGCGCGGGATGCTGGGGGACGAGCTGCCCGGCTACCTGCTGGACAACGTGCAGCGGCTGGAGCGCCGGGGCCTGGACGTGCTCGAGGCGTCGGTGGACACGGAGGGGTTGCTGCTCGACAACGTCGCGGTGCTGCGCGAAGCGCTGCTGGACGCGGAGCACTTCGGCCGCTCGGTGGTGCTGGTGGGCCACAGCAAGGGCGGCGTCGAGTGCACCGCCGTGCTCGCCCTGTACCCGGAGCTGCGCCGGGTGGTGCGCGCGGTGGTGACGCTCCAGGCGCCCTATGGCGGCTCGTCCATCGCCCATGACCTGGCCTCGACGCCGGACATGCGCAGGCTCATCGACTTCGCCTTCCCGCTGCTGTTCCACGGGGTATCCCGCTCGGTGGAGGAGCTGTCCTATCCCCAGCGCATGGCGTTCATCCGCCAGCACCCCTACCCGGCGGACATCCCCACCGTGTCGCTGGCCACCTCGCGGCTGTCCCGCCTGTCGTCGCTCTATCCGCTCCAGCGCTACCTGGACGAGCGCTACCGCTACGCGTCCGACGGCATGGTGACCGCGCTGGACGCGGAGGTGCCTGGCGCGCGCGTGGTGCGACTGGACGACATGGACCACGCGGAGGCCGCGCTGCGCGCCTTCCCGGGGCTGGGCCGCTACCACCCCGGCGATGTCACCGAGGTGATGGTGGCGCTGGCGCTCCAGACGCCTTGAAACCACCGCCGCGACGTCAGGTCGGCGGCGTCAGCGACACGCGCCGCATCACGCTGTCGATGGTGGCGAAGTGCAGCGCCAGGTCCTCCACCCGCTTGGCCAGCAGGGTGTCTTCCTTCATCGCGCGGATGAGGTCCTGGCGGGAGACGCCGGACAGCCCGGCCAGGTCGGCCACCAGCGCGTCCACGGCGCCCTTCGCGAGCTTCACGTGGTCGCGCGCGGCGATGGCCCGCAGCGCCAGCGCCAACGTCAGCCGTCGCTCCGTGTCCGCGCGGGTGAGGGGCTCCCTGAGCCAACCCTCCAGCGCCTCCTGAAGCTCGTTCGGCTGGAAGTCCTTGCGAATCAGCATGGGGCGTTCGGTCTCCGCCCAGCGGCGGCGAATCTCCTCGTCCACCAGCGCGGGCGTCAGCGTCACCTTCGTGCGCGACACCACTTCGTCCAGCACGCGCTCCTGGGTGAGCCGGTCCATCTCCTCGGTGCGCTCGCGGGCGAGCGTGTCACCCAGGTGGGCCATCACATCGGTGAGGGTGCCCAGCCCCAGGCGCTTGAGCAGCTCCGGCGAGTCATCCTCCAACAGCTTCAACTCGGAGGCCGCCTTCACGTCGAGCAGGAAGCGCGCCGTCACGCCGCGCAGCGACTCCACCACGTAGGTATCCGGCAGCTTCAGCTCGATGCCGAAGGACTGGCCCACCTTCGCGCCCACCAGCGCCTCGAAGAAGCCGGGCAGCAGCGCGTCTGGCGCGACCTCCGCGCGCCAGTTCTCCCGCGCGGAGTAGGGGATGAGCCGACCGTCGGCGAAGCCGAGCACGTCCAGCAGCACCTCGTCGTCGGGCCCCACCGCCTCGCCCGCCAGTCGCTCACGGCGGTCGGCATGCTGGCGGCGCAGCGAATCGAAGCGCTCCACCAGGGACTGCTCGTCGATGGGGCCGGGTGCGACCACGGCCACCGTCAGCCCTTCCAGGGACGGCGCCTGCACGGTGGGGAGGGAGACAGGCTCGGTGCTGCCCAGCGACAGCGACGCGGGCATGCGCTTCATGATTCCGAGCGCGTGCAGCTCGGCCAGCGAGCGCGCACCGCCACCCTTCGGGTCGTTCTGGGACGTCATGCTTCCTCCGCTCCGGAAGCTCCGGATAACACAGAGCGGAGGAGGCGCGCGGTGCCTAGAAGAACGCGCCCACGAAGCTGGACACCGTCGAGACGACGGCGCCCGCCTGGCTGACCACCGGGATGTTGGTGGCCGCGGCGATGGAGCCCAGCGCGGTGACGCCGGCGGTGACCTTCTTGCCCACCGCGGCGTTCGGGTCCGCGAGCGTGCTCGCGGCGGCGGCGGTGTCCGCGGCGGCGATGGCGACGTTGAGGCCCGGCGCGAAGCGGCCCGCGGCCCTGGCCACGGCCGTGCCGCCCCCCTGCAGCGCGGTGCGAGCGGCGTTGGCGCCCAGACGGCCCGCGTCCTCCAGTCCCTCGCCTGCGGCGCGAGCGGCGGCGTGACGCGTGACCTGGCGGGACGAGCCCTGCGCGGCCTCGGACGCGGCGGAGGTCGCCACGCGGTTCGCCACCGCGCCCGTGGCCTCCGGAGCGGCCTGCGTGAAGGCGGTGCGCGCCGCGTTGGCCGCCGCGCGGAAGTTGCTCACGTTGCCCGCGAGGTCCAGGCCCCCCTTGGCCACGTTGAGGCCGGTGGACGCGAGGCCCGACACGGAGCCGAGCGCCCTGTTGGCGGATTCGCCGGACGGGTTGCGGAAGGCATCGCGCACGTCGCGGAACGACAGGTAGGCGGCGCCCGGGAGCTGCGCCACGCTGGCCGCCGTGGACACGCCGCCGGCCCAGCGGGCGCTTCGGGTGTTCACGCCTTCCACGGTGGTGCCGGTGAGCCCCGTCTCGAGCGGTCCGAAGCGGATGGGGCCCTGCGTGCGACGCACCTGGGTGGCGCCCACCGCGTCGGAGAACTGCCTCACCCCGTTGGTTCCCCGGGCCACCTCATTGCCAAGCTGCTCCCAGCGGTCCGACCTCGCGGCGGGCGGCGCCAGGACGTCAGCCCGGGGCGCCGGAGGCGGCGCGGCCGACGGCTGTGCGGGCCGAGCGGTGGGAGCGGAACTCGGGGCGGTGGGACGAGGCTCGATGGGCGCCAACTCAGGACTCCAGACGCAATTCAGGGTGTTCTGTGGGGATCATCGTGCCCTGTTTCCAGATGTTGCGTCGACCCGGGTCGCTGGCGGGCGATTTTGCCTCCCAGACAACGCCCTGCCCGCGCGGGACGACGTAACCCCCTGTAATCCGGCGGAGGTCGGGTAATCTGCGCGCCCCATGAACATCCGAATCCTCAGCGCCCTCCTCCTGTGCCTCACCGTCGCCGCCTGCAAGGACTCCGAGAAGAAGGAATCCACGGGTGGTTCCACCCCCGCCTCGGCCACCCCCAAGGCCCCCGCGCCCGCAGCGGAAGGCCCGGGCGAGTGGATGAAGAAGGCGTACGGCGGCCAGGACATCCAGGCCACGCTGGAGACGAACCAGGGCCCCATCGTCGTGCGGCTGTTCTCCAAGGACGCGCCGAACACGGTGTCCAACTTCGTGGGGCTCGCCACGGGGGAGAAGACGTGGACGGACCCTCGCAACGGTGAGCGCGTGACGGGCAAGCCGCTGTACGACGGCGTCGTCTTCCACCGCGTGATTCCGGGCTTCATGATTCAGGGCGGAGACCCCACGGGTTCCGGCCGCGGTGACCCGGGCTACCGCTTCGCGGACGAGTTCCAGAGCGGCCGCACGTTCGACAAGCCGGGCCTGCTGGCCATGGCCAACGCGGGACCGGGCACCAACGGCAGCCAGTTCTTCATCACCACGTCCACGCCGAGCTACCTCAACAACAAGCACACCATCTTCGGCGAGGTGGTGAAGGGTTATGACGTCGTGGAGAAGATCTCCAAGGTCGCCACGGGCCCGGGCGACCGCCCGGTGGACCCCGTCATCATCCAGAAGATTACCCTCGCGGACGCGGCCGGCGCGCAGTGATGGACCGACGCAACCTCCGACGCGTGGCCACGCGCCTGGGCGAGCTGGACTGCCAGGTGGTGGACGGGCTCGCCGAGGGCACCGTGCCGGACCTGGCGGTGATTATCTGCCACGGCCTCGGCGCCGCGGGGACGGACCTGGTGTCGCTGGTGCCGGAGCTGATGGCCATGGAGCCGGTGCTGGCGGAGCGCGTGCGCTTCGTCGTTCCCGCAGGCCCCCTGACGATGGCCCAGTGGGGCATGCCCCAGGGGCGCGCCTGGTTCCACCTGCCCGAGGCCTTCATGCGCGGACAGATGCGGGATTGGGAGGCCTACTCGAAGGAAGTGCCCGAGGGGCTTCCCGCCGCCCGTCGAGCCCTCATGTCCGTGGTGGACGCGTTGTCGACCACGTCGAAGCTGCCCTATGGACGCATCGTCCTGGGCGGCTTCAGCCAGGGCGGCATGGTGACGACGGACGTGGCCCTGCGGCTGGAGGAACGGCCGGCCGGGCTGTTCATCCTGTCGGGCACCCTCATCGCGGAGGCGGAGTGGAAGCAGAAGGCCCAGGCCCGGCAAGGGCTGCCGGTGTTCCAGGGCCACGGCCGTCACGATGACGTACTGCCCTTCGCGACGGGCGAGCGGCTGCGCGACGCGCTGGTGCAGTCGGGGCTGTCCGTGGACTTCTTCCCCTTCGATGGACCGCACACGCTGGACGTCGAGGAACTGGAGCGGCTGGCCGCGTTCCTGAAGGCGCGGCTGGGGGACTGAGGCATGTACCACGCGAAGGAGTTCACGGTGCCCACGCAGGGGCGCGGCTTCACGGACATCACCCGGGACGTGCAGCAAGCGGTGGCGGACAGCGGCGCGAAGCAGGGCCTGTGCACCGTGTTCCTCCACCACACGAGCGCGTCCCTGATTCTGTGTGAGAACGCGGACCCCGACGTGCGCCGGGATTTGGAGTCCTTCTTCGCGCGGCTGGTGAAGGACGGGGACCCCCTCTTCGTGCACGACGCGGAGGGGCCCGACGACATGCCCGCGCACGTGCGCACGGTCCTCACGCAGAACTCGCTGAGCATTCCGGTGAAGGACGGCGCGGCGAGCCTGGGGACGTGGCAGGGCGTCTACGTCTGGGAGCACCGCGCCTCGCCCCACCGCCGACGCGTCACCGTGTCGGTGGTGGGCTGAGCGTCAGCGCAGGCCGCGCGTGCTGGCGACGACGCGCACCTTGCGCTCCTTGAGGGGGATGCGCGCCTGCCCCCGGATGCGCACCCAGGAGCCGGGCGATTCGGGCGTGGCGTGCACCATGGACCAGCCGGTGGGGACCTCCGGCGCGGCCCAGCCGTAGAGGGCCCGAGCATCCCTGGGCGCGAGGTTGACGCAGCCGTGGCTCATCGGCTCGCCGAAGCGGTCATGCCAGTAGGCGGTGTGCAGCGCGTAGTCCTCCTCGAAGAACATGGTCCACGGCACGGTGGCCACGCGGTAGGTGTCATTGCCCGCGGTGCCGTTGCCCGTCATGTCGGCCTCCGCGAATTTGATCCACACGCGGTAGAGGCCCTCGGGTGTGTCCGTGCCGGGCTTCCCGGAGGAGATGAGCGTGGCGTAGACGGGGCGCTCGCCCTCGTACGCGACGAGCACCTGGGCATCCAGGTCCACGTCGAGCCAGCGCGCGCCGGGCTCCACACCGGGGGGTGCGTGGGTGAACCAGGCGACGTGGAGGTCCTCGCGCGCCACCCAGTGGTCCTCCGCGATGAGCACCCAGTTGCCGTCGGGAGACAGCTCGCGCACGGCCACCAGGGTCCGAGGGGGCAGCACCGTCTCCCGAGCGGCCTTCGCGTCCGGGGCCACCTTCACCTCGATGGGCGCAGCGGGCTTCACGCGCGACTGGGCCCAGGCGAAGGGCGAGGACAGCTCCGACAGCTGGTCCGCGTCCACGCCGACGAAGGCGGAGGGCCGGTACTCGCGCAGGACGCGGGCCTCCAGGTACTGGCCATCCGTCGTGCGCCAGAAGGTGCGTCGACCCACGCGCACCTGTCCGCGCAGCTGCACCGTCACCGAGCCCTTCAGCAGCACACCCCTTCTGCGCGAGCGGGCCAGGGCGAGGCTCGGGTAGGCGCGCACGCGCTTGCCCACGACGCGGGCATAGGTGCCGGGTGTCAGCTCGCCTTCGCGCAGGCGGGGCAAATCCCTGACGCGAGGCTCGCGGAAGTTGCGCTCCAGGTAGCGTTCGCAGACCCAGCCACGGGGCTGGATTTCCACCCAGGTCTCGCACTCGGGGCCGCGCATGGCCGTCTCGCCCTTCCAGAGCACGCGCATGTCCTGGGCCACGGTGCCCAGGGGAGGCGCGTCCTGACGAGGCGCGGAGCGGACCGCGATGGAGCGGCGCACGCGCAGCGAGCCCGCGTCGGGCTGATAGGGAATCGCGACGGGCTCGGTGCCCGCGTCCGCGCCGCTGGCAGTGGGGGTGCCGGAGGTGTCTTCGTCGGGCTCCAGGGATGGGTCGTCGAGCACGAGGCTGGTGTCCTCCAGCGGCTCACCATCCGGGCCGAGCACCAGCTCCACGCCCGGGTTCCGCTTGTCGGGGATGACGACGAGTTGCTCGGCGGGTGGAGGCGGTGACTCCTCGGGGTCCACGATGGGGGCGTCCTCGTGGCGCTCGGGCTTGGGCATCGCGCTGAGCGCGGGGTCGATGGCGAGCGAGGGCTCGTCGTGCGCGGAGGAGTCGTCCTCCGAGTCGCGGGAGTCCGAGCCTGGACGCGCGGCGGAAGCCGGACGCGAGGGGCCCCCATCCGTGTCGAGCACGGGCGCGGTCCGATTCCAGGCGGCGAGCAGGTCTCCCGGAGTGGAGGCCACGGGAGCCTGGCTTCCCGCCACTCCGGACCGTGGCGTGCCACCGTCTTCCGAGCCGACTGTCTCAGCGGAGGTGAGCCCGTTCGGAGCAGGCGCGGCGGCATCTCCCGCGGGAACCGTCGCGCCCGCGACCTGAGCACCGTTCCCCCCCGTGGAGGCCGCCCCCGAGGAGGGTGAAACCACACCGGACCGAGCCTCCGCCGTCGGAGCCGCTGGACTGCTTGGGACAGTCGCTCCCGTGGGAGGCGACACCGTGCTTCCAGCGACGGTCGGAACCTCTGCCATGGGAGACACAGCACCCCCTTGGATGGTCGCGCTCGACGTCGGAGATATCGAGCTTCCCGCGACCGACGGAGGCTGAGCCGAGGATGCCTCCGGAGTCGCGTGGACACTCCCGCCCAAGATCGGAGACACCGAGCTTCCCGCGACCGACGGAGGCTGAGCCGAGGATGCCACCGGAGTCGCTTGGACACTCCCGCCCGAGGTCGGCGCGCCAGCGCCTCCCGCCACGGTCGAGGGCGCCACTGGACTCCCCTGGACGGTCGCATCCGCAGGAGGCGACACCGGGGTTCCCGCCACGGTCGGCGCTTCCGTGGGGAGAGACGACGGGACTGATTGCTTCCCTCCTCCTCCTTGGACGAGTCCCATGGGCGCGGAGGGATTGCCTGTCGTGGGGAGGGACGGGCTCGGCGCTACACCTTCAACGGGAGAGGGGGAATCCTCCGTCTTCGACGAAGGCGTGCAGGCGATTCCAGGCAGGAGAAGGGCGAGCTGAAGCCAACGTCGCATGTGGACGACACGGTACGAGGGCTCGCCCGCTTGCTCAACGTCGTCCGAGGTGGGGCCGCCTGCGCGCGACTCCGCGCGGGTGCGTAATCCGTGCGGTCCTGACGGTGGATGTCACATGCAACGGAATGAAGGGGCCCTGCCCGTCTCCCGCACAGGAGGAATCCCCTATGGCCCCGGATACCCCGAGACATGTCTCACGTGAGACATATCCCTCATCACTCGACCCGCGCTCCTCGAGCCTACCGGGAGGTGGAGCGGCTGCGTCGCGGTACCTTCCTGGTCGGGAGTGGCGAGGAAGGAGCCACGCTCGCTCCGGCGGTGATGAGCCGCAGCTCCGCGAGTGCCACGCGCACATGATGCGCGAGCTCGTGCTTCTTCGTGTCCTCGACCCAACGCTCGAACGCGCTCTTGAAGATGGCGATGCCCGCTTCGGCGACCAGGTTGGCCACCGTCTTCTCGACGCCACGTCCCCGGAGGCTCTCCGCCATCGCCGAGGCGAGTGACGCGAGTTTGATCAGCTCGCGCTCCCGCAGCTCCGCGTGCGCCAAGATGAGCGGTTGCCGCTTGGCTGCATGCGCACGGCGCTCCTCGAATCCCGGCGAGAGGGCCTCGAGCGCGGCGGCGACAACATCGATGGGAGCCATCTCTTTCGGAGCATCCGCGATGGCGTTGACGATGAGCGCCTCGAGTTCCTTCGAGCGCGAGAACAGGACCTCTCGCTTGTCGGCGAAGTAGCGAAAGAATGTCCGCTCGGTGAGCCCCGCACGCGCGGCGATCTCCTCCACCGTCGTGCGGTCGTACCCCCGCTCCTGGAACAACTGCATCGCGGCGTCTTGCAGGCGTTCGAGCGCGTTCGGTTCCCAACGACCCATGGCGCCACCCTACCTGATTGCAGCGACTGACATCAGGTGTTAGAAGTCATGTCAGCTTCTGACATCGGAGGTTCACATGCGCGTCTTTGTCACGGGTGCATCGGGGCACATCGGCTCCGTGGTCGTCCGCGAGTTGCTCTCGGCCGGACACCAGGTCGTCGGGCTCGCCCGCTCCGACTCCTCGGTCGCCGCCCTGAGGTCCGCTGGCGCGGAGGTGCGGCGAGGCAACCTCGATGACCTCGAAGGTCTGCGGGAGGCCGCTGCCACCGCGGATGGCGTCATCCACCTCGCGTTCAAGCATGACGTGGCCTTCACCGGCGACTACGCGGGGGCGGTGATGGCCGACCTCCGCGCCATCGAAGCGATGAGCGCGGTGCTCGAGGGCTCCGGCAAGCCGTTCGTGGGCACGGCGGGAACACTCGCGCTGGCTCATGCCGTGCTCGGTCGCCCTGGCACAGAACATGATGCGCTCGCGGGCGGCCCCCGCATCGACGCGGAGAATGCGGTGGTCGCGCTCGGAAAGCGCGGCGTCCGGTCCTCCGTCATCCGCCTCGCGCCGACGGTGCACAGCTCACTCGACCATCAGGGCTTCGTCCCGTCGCTCATCACCATGGCGCGAAAGAACGGCTTCGCCGCCTACGTCGGGGACGGCGCCAACCGCTGGCCGGCGCTGCACACGCTCGACGCGGCGCGACTCTACCGACTGGCGTTGGAGGTCGCGCCTGCGGGCTCTCGCATCCACGGGGTCGCCGAGGAAGGCATCGCTTTTCGCGACATCGCCGAGGCCATCGGCCGTGGCCTCGGACTACCGGCCAGGAGCGTCTCGACTGAAGCGGCGAGCAATTACCTCGGCTTCCTCGCCGCCTTCGCCCAGCTCGACAACCCCACGTCCAGCGCGCACACGCGCGACCTCCTGGACTGGCAGCCGACGCATCCGGGGCTGCTCGCCGACCTCGCCGAGCGCCACTACTTCGAGCCCGCGCCCTCCGCGTGACACGAGGCGCGATGAGCGCGAGCCCGGCGCGATGAGCGCGAGCCCGGCGCGATGAGCGCGCGCCCGGCGCGATGCGCGCGCGCCCGGCGCGATGAGCTCTCGGCGCCCCGGACCGTGGTGTTGCCCGGAATGGGGTCACTGGTTCAGCGCAGCAGTCCGATGACCTCCGCGGGGAACGCCGTGCCGGAAGGCCAGAGCACGTAGGCCGCGCCCCGCGAGTGCTGCCACGCGCGCCAGAGTTCGTCGCGCTTGTATGTCACGGACACCGTCTCGTCGGTCTTGAACGCGGGGTCATTGCACACGACATCGCCTTCGGGCGTGAAGCCCTTCAGCACGATGAGATGCCCATCCGAGCTGCGCACGGGCGAGCCGGTGAGCTCCCCCTCCTCGTAGGCGATGCTGATGCTGACCGGAATGCCCGCGGCGATGAGCCGCTCCACCTGCGCGAAGCCATCCAGGCGCAACACCGCGCCGTGCAGCGCCCCGTCACCGATGGCGGAGGCATACGCCGTGTTGAAGGCCCAGTTGCCCGTCCCCTTGTAGACCCAGTCAAAGGTCCGGTCGGCGGACGACGGCACCGTCGTGGTCAGCTCGGGCCGCCCCAGCTTCCGTCCCCAGTACCCGAGCAACATCGTGGTGGACGTGGGCGAACACCACACGGGGCCACCCTCGGGGTACAGCATCTGCGAGTGGCCGGGCACCTCCAGCACCGTGCCCCAGGCCGCCCGGTCCGACGACGCATCCGCGACGACACCTTGCTTGTCGCTCACGGCCGCCGTCAGCGCGCGAACCCGAGGCGTGGCCTCCGGCTGCGACGAGAACAGCCACACCGTCATCCGCAGCGCATCCGCGCGACGCTTGAGGTTGAGCGTGTCCGTGTACACCTGACCGTCCGCGTCCCCCTGCCCGTCCACGCTGTGCCGGGCCACGGGCACCTTGTCGAAGGCCCACACGCCCAGCTCGTAGTCCTTCGTCCAGGCGCCCTCGATGCGCGCGGCGAGCGTCACCTTCACCCAGGTGCCCGGAGGCGTCTGCGCATCGAAGGACGGCACCACGCTGGTGAAACCGCCCGGCACGAGCTGGACTTCGGAGACGGCGCTCCCCAGCCGGTAGGTTGCCTCGTGATAGCGCGTGCCACCGTCCTCGTTACGACCCGTGGGAACGGGCACGCTGTCCGTCCGCGCCGACGCGTCCAGCACCAACGCTCCATCCCCGGTGAGCGCGGTGCCCTCGCGCGTGAAGCGCTCGAAGTCGCGCTCCACGGCGCTGCGCCGCCACAGTCGAGCCGGGGGTCCCGGCTCGTCCGAAGGTGAGTCCTCACGACCTTTCTGCTGCGAGACACAAGCCGTCTGCGTGGAAGCAAGGAGAAGAGCCAGCGTCGACAGGGAGCGCGCGTTCACGGCGCGGAGTCTGCGAAACCGGCCCCACCCAGCACAAGGCGCATCGCAGCGTTGGCGCACTCCACCGACGTGAAGTCATGCGCCCACGACGTTCATTCTCAGGCGCAGCGGAATGACACGCACCGAAGGGTCCTCGTCTGAACGGTGACGAACCAGGCGGTCGCCACGGCACGCAAGGCACCGCTCCGACTCCCTCAGGCAGTGTCGAAGCCGCGCATCCCGCTTCGCCTCTCACGAACGCTGCCCCCAAGCCATGCGAGGCACCGCTCCGACTCCCTCAGGCAGTGTCGAAGCCGCGCATCCCGCTTCGCCTCTCACGAACGCTGCCCCCGAGCCATGCGCGGCACCGCTCCGACTCGTTCAGGCAGTGTCGAAGCCGCGCATTCCGCTTCGCCTCTCACGAACGCTGCCCCCGAGCCATGCGCGGCACCGCTCCGATTCCCTCGGAGGCAAAGCACCGCCGACACAGCCGGACGGTGGCGGCGCCTCTTAACCCTACGACTCCGCTTCCGCGCCCGACGCCTCCAGCAGCTTGTAGAGCGTCTTGCGGTCCACATCGAGCAGCCGCGCCGCCTCGCTCTTGTTGCCGCCCACCGCCTGGAGCACGTGCGCCGCGTATCGCCGCGACAGCTCCGCGAGGCTCGGCATATCCCCCGCCAGCCCCGTCAGTCGCTTGGGCGCATCGCCAATCGGCTCCGGGAAGTCCTGCGGCCCCAGCACGCCCGTCACGTTGAGCGCCAGGGCCCGCGCCACCACGTTCTCCAACTGCCGCACGTTGCCCGGCCAGTCGTAGGCCGTCAGCCGCGACATCGCCTCCGACGTCACCACCGGGCTCACCCCGCCCCGCGCATGTCGCGACGCGAAGTGCACCACCAGTGCCGGGATGTCCTCGCGCCGCTCGCGCAAAGGCGGCAGGTGCAGGTGCACCACGTCCAGCCGGTACAGCAGGTCCTCGCGGAACACTCCCTCCGCCACCCGCTCCTTCAAGTCCCGGTTCGTCGCCGCGACGACGCGCGCGTCCACCTTCACCGGCACGCTCTCACCCACGCGCCGGATTTCGCCCTCCTGCAACACGCGCAGGAGCTGCGACTGCACCTTCATCCCCACGTCGCCAATCTCGTCGAGGAACAGCGTCCCGCCATTCGCCTCCTCGAACACCCCCCGCCGCGCGCCCGACGCGCCGGTGAAGCTGCCCTTCGCATGGCCAAACAGCTCGCTCTCCATCAGCGATTCGGTGATGGCGCCGCAGTCCACGGGGATGAACGGACCGTTGGAGCGGGGCGAGCGATTGTGCAGCGCCCGCGCCACCATCTCCTTGCCCGTGCCCGTCTCGCCCGTAATCAGCACCGGCACGTTGCTCGCCGCCGCGCGGGCCACCTGCTTGTACACCTCCAGCAGCGCCGGGCTGCGCCCCACCAGCGCGCTGCGGTCCACGTGCTGGCGCAGCGAGCGGTTCTCCTCCACCAACCGCTTCTGCTCCAGCGCCCGGCGCGCCACGCGCAGAATCGCGTCCACGTCGAAGGGCTTGGCCAGGTAGTCGAAGGCCCCCAGCTGGATGCTGTCCAGCGCGCCCTCGATGTTGCCGAACGCCGTCACCACAATCACCGGCGTGTCCGGAAGGTGCGCCTTCACCTCCTGCAACACCTTGAGGCCATCGCCCGGCTCGGGCATGGCCATGTCCGTCAACACCAGGTCGAACGAGCCCTCCGCCAGCTTCTCCTGCGCCGCCTTCGGGTGCGCCGCCTGCGACACCGCGCCCAGGGGCCCCAGCAACCGCTGGAGCAAGTCCCTCGCCTGAGGGTCATCGTCCACGACGAGGATGCGGGATGTACTCATGAGGCCACCTTGCGATTCGCGGAAGCAGTGGACGACTCCACGGACTCGACGGTGCTCCCCACCGGCGGCCGCGTCACGCGCGCGAAGCGCACCACCACGCGCGTGCCCTTCCCCTCTTCCGAACGCACCGTCAACGTCCCACCGTGCGCCTCCACCACGCGCTTCGTGGTGGCCATGCCCAACCCATGCCCTGGCAACGAGCGGACTTCCGGCGCGCGGAAGAACGGCTGGAACAGCGAGGCCATCGCCACGGGCCCCA
Organism: Myxococcus llanfairpwllgwyngyllgogerychwyrndrobwllllantysiliogogogochensis; assembly: GCF_006636215.1. Taxonomy (GTDB): domain Bacteria; phylum Myxococcota; class Myxococcia; order Myxococcales; family Myxococcaceae; genus Myxococcus; species Myxococcus llanfairpwllgwyngyllgogerychwyrndrobwllllantysiliogogogochensis. Next base: position 12,951 of record NZ_VIFM01000229.1, read on the forward strand.
TGCCGATGCCGTTGTCCACCACCTCCAACACCGCGTCCGTCCCCTCGGTGGACACACTCACCGTCACCCGAGGCTCCGGCCGGCCCGCCGTGTACTTCACCGCGTTCGTCAGGAGATTGCGCGCCGTGACTTGCAGCAACTGCCCCGGACAATCCACCGCCACCCCCGCTTGCAGCGTCCGCTCCAGCGCCACGCCCTGCGCCGCCGCCGTCTGCGCGACCTCCAGCAGCACCGTCGTCACCGCCGTGTCCAGCTCGCCCACGGTGCGCTCACCGCGCGTGCCCGCGCGACAGAAGCGCAGCAGCGCTTCAATCAGCTCACCCATGCGCACCGCGCTCGACTCGCACTGCGCCAGCATCTCCAACGCGCCCGCGTCCTTCACCGCGCCCGTGCGACGGATGAGCGTCAGGTAGCCCTTGAGCGGCGCCAGCGGACTGATGAGGTCATGCGCCACGCGACGCGTGAAGGAATCCAGCTCCTCGTTGTGCCGCCCCAGCTCCGTGAGCTGCCCCTGAATCGTCGCGTCCTGGCGCTTGAGCAGCGTGGTGATGTGCCACCCCACCAGCATGGACAGCAGCATCGCCAGGAGCGTGGTGCCCGCGCCCAGCGCCGTGTTGCGCACGCGCAGGTCCGCCAGGCGCCCCACCAACCGGCGCGCCTCGTTCGCGTTCTCCTCCGACAGCGAGCCGCCCAGCGCGTCCAATTGCGCGGCCACCGGACGGATGCGCTCGGCCAGATGCCGGCGCGCCCGGTCCGCCTCGCGCCGCTGGGAGAACACCGCCGCCGCGCGCACCTGGTCCGCCAACCCCTGGCAGGCCGCGTTGAAGCGCTCCCACACCGCCTTGTCGCCCGGCGGCAGGTTGCGCGTGTACGCCTCCGAGGCGAAGCGGATGTCGGTGAGAATCTCCTCCATCACCGCGTCCGCGGCCTTGCGCTCGGCGTCGTCCGTGGCGCGGATGTGCGCCTCGATGGCGGACTCCAGCGACAGCGCGTCCACGCGGATGCGGCCAATGAGGCTGGCGCGCTCGAGCGCCTCCTGCACCAGCGCGTCCACCTGCGTGCCCGTGCGAACCTCCGTCCACAGCGTGAAGGCCGTGACGGCGGACAGCAGGGCCACCACGAAGAAGAAGCCTGCGCGATAACCGCGAATGGACGTCCGGGAGCTCACCAGGGTCCGACCTCTACCACGGCGGCACGGGCCCGAGGACCCAGCCCTCCGTCAAGGCACCGCCGTCCCGTCGCCTGCTTCAGGGGCGTCCGGCTGCCGGGCCGACGGCAGCCGCCGCCGTGCCCGCTCCAGCGCGGACTCATAGAAGACATCGGAGAGCTGTTCGTGCATCTCCCGCAGCTCGTTCAGCTCCCGCTCGCGCGCGAGCAACTGCGTGTTGTGCTCCTCCAGCGCGTGCCGGTCCGCCTCCGTGCGCACCAGCTCCTCCATCAGCGCCAGCCGGCCCTGCTCCACCTCGGCGCGCTCCTGCGTCAGCCGCTCGATGGTCGCCTCCAGCGCCGCCAGTCGCATCGCCACCGCTTCGGTGCGCTCCCGCTCCACCTGGTACTCGCGCTGCCAGCGCAAGGTCTCCTGGACCTGCGCCTCCAGGCGCTCAGGCGTGATTCGCGCGCACCCCGTCGCCAGCCACGCCACAGCCGTCGCGAACCACAGGAACCGCATACACCGTCTCTCCCGCGCCGCGGTCGCGAGAGATTCGCGACGACGCGGTGCCACGGGCCCATACCCTCTCGCCGAGGATGGCCGCGAAGCTTGCTCAAGTGCCCCGGTGTCGTCAAAGCGACAAGTGCCTGTCTGGGGAGCAAGCCCCCAATGTTGGAGCTTCAACTGAGGAGTTTCTCCCCAGCGTCCGGCCCGCGAGCGCCGCGCCTCACTCGGAAGAGGCCGCTGGCACGCGTGCTGCTCAAGCGCCTGCCCGCTGATACGGCGCAATCTCGCGTCGTCCCCCCTCAACGGAGCTTTCCATGAAGACCGTGTTCGCCGCCGCCCTGCTCGCCGCCGCCACCGCGTTTGCCAACACCCCGGCTCCCGCCGCCGCCCCCGCCGCCGAGGCCAAGCCGGCCGCCGCCGCGCCCGTCGCGGCTCCCGCCGAGGCGCAGCCTGCGCCCGCCGCCGAGGTGAAGGCCGAGGAGGCCAAGCCCGCCGCCGCCGAGGCCAAGCCGAAGGCTGGCAAGAAGGCCAAGAAGGCGGCCCCCAAGGCCGAGACCGCCGCCGAGACCAAGTAGTCTCGACTTCCTCGTTCTGAGGAATCCACACGAGGGTGCCCTTCCAAGGGGGCGCCCTCGTGGCATTTTCAGGGTCTGTCCTGCCCCGGACACTCCGTCGCCGGCCCAGCCTGCTCGGAAAAGCACCTGTGTCATCTACACCCCTCCTGGGTCATTGTCTGCGGCACGAACTCTTGACTTTCAGTAAAACTGGGATTTGACAGAAACACAGTAATCGCGCTTAATGTGACTTCAGAGGATGACAGTCCGTTCCGGATACTTGCGGAACCCGTTGCAATTCGTCTTTTCCTGGAGTCACCCCATGGTGGAAGCCTTCTCGAAGGTGTCGGAAGCCTCGAAGCTCTTGCTGGAGAAGGGGCTCGGGCCCAGCACCGCCGTCGAGTCCCTGGGGATGGTCGGCCATGCGCTGGGCGTGGACCGGGCGTACATCTTCGAGAACCGCACGCAGCAGACGTACGGCCGGTTCGTGACGGACCTGCGCTACGCCTGGGCGGAGCCGCCCACCGCGTCCGCGCTGGCCAACCCCGTGCTGCGCGCCTTCTCCTTCCGGGACTTCGCGCCGGGCTGGGTGGACATGCTGGAGGCGGGAATGGTGGTGGCGTGCCCCACCCGTGACGCGCCGCCCATGATGCGGGACTTGTTGGAGCGCCAGGGAACGCAGTCGATCCTCCTGTGCCCCATCAACCCCTCGCGCCAGCAGTGGTGGGGTGTGGCGGTCTTCGAGGACTGCCGCCGTCCCCGGGCGTGGAAGCCCGAAGAGGTATCGCTCTTGAAGTCGCTGGCGCGGGCGGTGGCGGCGTCGGTGCGCCACGGGCAGATGCGCTCGTCGTTGGATCAGGTCCGCACCAGCCTGCGCGCGGCGGTGGGTCGCACTCCGGCTTCGGGGCACTGAGACTCGAAGTCGCTCCCCTGGTCGCCGGGCAGCCTGGGCATCGGCGACCCCCTCTCTCGCGCGTGGACACCTCCGCCGAGCGTTTCTGTTACCCTGGCGGCCCCCCTGCCCTACCGCCATGTCCTCCATTGACCCGACGGCGATAAGCCGGACCCGTTCCCCGGATCTCATCAGCGGTTACCGCCTCGAAAAACTCGTGGGTACCGGAGGCATGGGAGAGGTCCACAAGGCCACCCAGTTGTCGCTGGGCCGCACGGTGGCGGTGAAGCTGCTCAACGCGGAGCTGGCCAAGGACCCGTCCTTCATCGCGCGCTTCCAGAAGGAAGCCGCGGCCCTCGCCGCGCTGAGCCACCCCAACGTCGTCTCCATCGTCGACAAAGGGAAGACGGACGTCACCTATTACCTGGTGATGGAGTTCGTGGACGGCCCGTCGCTGCGCGAGTTGATCCGCGCCCCCCAGCTCGACATCTTCGGCGCGCTGCGGCGGATGCTCGAAATCTGCCGGGCCATTGAGTACGCGCACGGCCGAGGCGTCATCCACCGCGACCTGAAGCCGGAGAACATCCTGCTGGACCAGCAGGCGGGTGGCATCGCCAAGGTGTCCGACTTCGGGCTCGCCTCGTTCCTGGACGACGCGAGTCCCTCCTCGCGCTACGCGCTGACGTCCACGCACGTGTCCATGGGCACGCTGTCGTACATGGCTCCGGAGCAGCGGGTGGACGCGAAGAACGCGGACGCGCGCGCGGACATCTTCTCGCTGGGCGTCATCCTCTACGAGTGGCTGACCGGCGAGGTGCCGCTGGGCACGTTCGACCCCCCGTCCCAGCGCAAGCCGGGGCTGGACCCGCGCGTCGACAGCATCGTCACCAAGTGCCTCAAGCCGGACCCGGAGGACCGCTACCCGTCGGTCGCGGCGCTCATCGCGGACCTGGAGCTGCTCGTCCCCGGCAGCCTGCCGTCGATGCTGCCGGTGAAGCTCACGCGCGTGCAGCGCGTCAAGGCGGGCGTGCGCAAGGTCGTGCGCGTCGTGATGCAGACGGTCGCCGTGCTGATGGTGCTGGCGGCGAGCTTCGTGCTGGGCACCGCGTTCTACCTGAGCGGCGAGCGGCGCGTCCCCACCTCACCGGGCGCCACCATCATGGCGTACCTGGGTGAGCCTCGAATCCAGCCCGTGCCCGGGCGGGAGGAAGCAGGTCCCGAGCGCCGCAAGGTGACGTTGGGCGAGGGCCTCGCCGAGCAGAGCCTCGTGGTCGCCGGCAGGCCGGTGAACCTCGAGGACAAGACGCTCGTGTTCCCCTGGCAGGACGACACGACGGGCGTGGGGCGGGTGCGCGTGGACGTCACGCGACGGGAGGGAGACATCCTCAGCCTGACGGGCCAGTTGCTCACCGAAGCGCCGCCGCCCACCTGGGAGCGCCGCCTGCGCGACATGTTCAGCCTGTACCAGCCCTCGGCGCCCCCCACCGTGGCCATGCTGCTGACGGGAAGCACCGGCCGCTACGTGGCGCTGGTGCACAACGGAGTGGGCGAGCCCTTGCGCCTGGAGTGGGCGCTGGGTGAGCGCCGGGGCGCGATGCTGGGCATGGAGTCGCCCCGAAGCGGCCCGGTGTCGCTGGAGCTGGCGGTGGACGCCGAGGGCCGGCTGGAGGCCTTCATGGGCACCGGCAAGGACCGTCGGGCCATCTTCGAGCCGCTGGTGCTCGGCATCGGCTGGATGGACCAGTTCGGCGACGCGCCCTTCCCCGGCTTCGGCTGCATGGAGGCCACCTGCCGCGTCGCCGGCATCACCTACGTGCTGAAGCAGTCCCCGCCCGGGGGAACCACGGCCCCGGTGCCCACCCCGCTGCCCCCGCCGGTGAAGACGG
>NZ_VIFM01000022.1 GCF_006636215.1 Myxococcus llanfairpwllgwyngyllgogerychwyrndrobwllllantysiliogogogochensis
GCCGCCAGCAGCCCCGCCGTCCGCCTCATGAACCCGAGCCTCCCGACGCCGCCTTCTCCCGCTCCTTGTCCACGTTGATTTCGGTGACGCCCTTGTTGTCGATGGACAAGAGGAACAGCTGCTTCACCGCCTCGCGCTTCTCGTTGAACGAGGTGCGGCCGGTGGCGCCGTCGAAGTCCTTCAGGTTGGACAGCGCGTCACGCATCTGCGCGCGCGTGCGGGGCCCGCCCTCCTTCTTCTCCACCAACTGCCGAAGCATGCGCCCGGAGTCGTAACCAATGGCCTCCAGGAGCCCCGGGTCCTTGCCCGTCTCCTGCTTGTAGGCCTCCCGGTACTTGCGCACGAAGGTGCGCGTCGCCGGCCGCTGCGAGTCCACGAAGAAGCCGTCCACGTACACCGAGCAGGTGACGAACTTGCCGCCGCGCTCAATCAACTCCGGCAGGCCCGAGCGCCCCTTGGGGCTGCTCCACTGGTTGGCGCCGAAGAGCGTCACCGTCTTCAGCTCCTTCTTGCCCGTCGTCTTGCGGATGCGCTCCAAATCGCGCGGGTCGCACGCGTTGGTGACGATGTCCTCCACCGCCAGCGCCGGGGCGACCAGGCTCACCCGCCGCCAGTCGTCCGGCATGAAGATGGCCTCGAAGTCGATGATGGGCTCCACGCCACTCTTCACCTTCTCCAGCGCCTTGCGGCGACGGAAGGCGTCCAGGTTCTCGCCCTGCAAGTCCCTCACGCCCTCGACGTAGTCGCCGCGGTCCTCCAGGTAGTAGCGGCCCACCAGCTTCTTCGCCTCGGTGGTGAAGGTCGTCTGGTCATGCGAGTAGCGCTCCGCGCCCCGCACGACTCCGCCGCGCTCCGTCACCTGGTCCCAGAACGAGTCCGCCAGCTCCACTCCGTAGGGGATGTTCGGGTACAGGAGGGCGAACTTCTTGTAGCCCTTCACGTTGATGGCGTAGTCCGCGATGGCGTCCGCCTGCGCGGCGTTCGTCAGCATGTTGCGGAACACGTAGGGGCCCAGGTCCGTGACGCCCTCCTGGCGCGTCATGGTGAGCAGCGGAAGCTGGAGCTCCTCGGCCACCAGCGCCGCGCGCTTGGAGTCGTCACCGAGCAGCGGCCCCAGCACCGCGATGGCGCCGTCGTCGAAGGCGAGCTGCTCCATCGCCTGGCCCGTCTTGTTGACGTCGCCCTGCGTGTCCTTCACCACCAGCTCGATGTCGCTGCCCTCCAGGCCCAGCTGGATGCCGCGCAGCACCGCCTCGCCGATGGGCTGGTAGCGGCCCGTCATGGGCAAGAGCACGCCCACCGTCTTCGGCTTCGCCTCCACGCGCCGCGTGGCTCGCGCGAGCAGCTCCCGCGCCTGGGGCGCGAAGGGGCTCTGCGGCGCCTCCGCGAGGAAGCGGTTGAGCGTCTCCTCCAGCCGAGTCCACTCGCGCAGGTGGTAGTAGACGCGCGCCAGCTTGAAGGTGAGCACGGGCCACGCCGGGTTGGACGCGGGCAGGCCCTCCGCCACGCGCGCGATGTCCACGAAGTCCGCGCGGCCCTCCACCAGCGCCTCCACCCGGGCCACCGCCGCGTCGCGCTCCTGCTGCGTCTTCGCCTGCCCCGCCTGCTCCACCGCCAGCGTCAGCGACTGCCCATACAGCCCCGCGCCCTCGGCCGCCCGGGCCGCGTCGCGCAGGAGCTGCTCACGCTCGGCGCCCTCGGCGCGCTCGGCGAGGCTGGACAGCGTCTGGTACGCGTCGCGGTAGGCGCCCACCTCCATGGCGGACAGCGCCAGCTTGCGCTTGGCGTCCTCGGCCTGGTTGTAGAGGGGGTTCTCGAAGAGCAGTTCGTTGAAGGACTTGCGCGCGTTGACGTAGTCCTTCGACTCGAAGAAGAGGACGCCGGCCTGGTAGAGCGCGTCCTGGCCCGCCGTCGTCGCGGGGTACGCCTTGCGCACGGACAGGTAGGCCTCGGCGGCCTTCTTCTTGTCGGGCGTGGCCTGGGCCGTCTGCCTCGCCTGGGCGAGCGCCGCGTCCGCGGTCGCGTCCTTCCTCGCCTCGACGGCGGGCCGCTTGGGGAACGGATCTCCCGTGGGGACATCCTCTCCCGTGTCGCCACCGGCAGGCGGGGTGCGTGAGGGTCGAGGACAGGCCGTCAGCAGCAGGGCCAGCGCGACGAGGAGCGAGCGGCGCAAGGTGGGCAGGACTTCCATGGCAGTGGGGTGCATAGCAGCGGCGATGCGCCTCCGTCGACAACGGAGCGGGGAGAAGATTCCGCGTGGAACCCCTCCCGCTGTGCACCCCTCGTGCCCGACCGCCCACGGCCCCTGGACGTTGACTTCCTCACGTTGGCGCGGCGCCAGGGCCACACGCACGCGGCCCCTGGGCCACGACGGGCCGGCCCAGGCCCTGCTCCCAGGGCGAGCGGCCGGCCGTGGCTCACCCGCGCACCGCGGCTTCGCTCAGCCGAACAGCTCCTTCACCTTGGCGAAGAAGCTCTTGGACTGCGGATGGGACTCCTCACCGGACAGCTCCGCGAGCTTCTCCAGGAGCTCGCGCTGCTTGGAGGACAGCTCCGTGGGCGTCTCCACGACGACGCGCACGTGCTGATCTCCCCGCTGCTGGCTGTGCAGGTGGGGGATGCCCTTGCTCTTGAGCCGGAAGACCTTCCCGGACTGGGTGCCCGCGGGGATGGTCATCTTCACCTTCCCATCGAGCGTGGGGACGTCGATCTTCGCGCCCAGCGCCGCATGGGTGAAGGAGATGGGCACCTCGCAGAAGACCTCGTACTCCTCACGCTGGAAGAGCGGGTGCTCCTTGACGATGACGGTGACGTAGAGGTCTCCGGCGGGGCCGCCGCGGTCTCCCGGCTCGCCCATGCCCGTCAGCCGCACCCGCGTGCCGTTGTCCACGCCCGCGGGGATGGCGACCTCAATCACCTCTTCGGAGGGCGTCTTCCCGGAGCCCTTGCAGCGCGCGCAGGGGTCCGGCACCACCGCGCCCGTGCCGCCGCAGTCCCCGCAGGGACGCGACACCGCGAAGAAGCCCTGCGTGTAGCGCAGCTCTCCGCTGCCTCCGCACGTTCCACACGCGCGAGGGCCCGCGCCGCTCTTGCTGCCCGAGCCCGTGCACGTCTCACACTTCTTCGGCCGCGGAATCGTCACCTTGGGACGGCTGCCGAACGCGGCCTCCTCGAAGGTGATTTCCAGGTTGTAGCGCAGGTCCGCGCCACGCGAGCTGGTGCGGCGCCCACCCCCGCGGCCACCGCCGAAGATGTCGCCGAAAATCTCGCCGAAGATGTCGTTGATGTTGACGCCCTGGAACCCGCCGCCGGCGCCACCAAAGCCCTCGAACGGGTTGCCCGAGTGCCCGAAGCGGTCGTACTTCGCCCGCCGGTCAGGGTCACTGAGCACTTCGTAGGCTTCCGAGGCTTCCTTGAACTTCTCCTCGGCCTCGTTGTTTCCCGGGTTGCGATCCGGATGGTACTGGAGCGCCACTTTGCGAAACGCGCTCTTCAGCTCCTGCGCGGAGACGGTCTTCTGGACGCCCAGGATCTCGTAATAGTCGCGTTTCTGACCGGCCGCCGCTGCTGGCATTCGCTTCAACCCCTGGAATTTGCTGGACTTTTTGACGCCGCGAAAAACTCTGAGTCACTATAACGCAGCGGAACGCGCCAGCAATCCAAGGGGCAAAACCAAGGCCGCCCGGGGGCCATGGAGGCCACCGGGCGGCTTGAAGAGAGACGGGGCGGTCAGGGTAGGGGCGGGAGGACTAGACGGTCCACACGCGGTTGGCGGTCAGCTCCATCCGGGCCAGCCTGCGTTTGAGCGCCGGATCCACCGCTCCGTTGGACGCCCACTTGGGCACCACGAAGTGCAGCTCCGCGTTGTAGAGCTTGGCGGCGCTGGCCAGCAGGCTCCACCGGTTCTCCGCGGTCGGCTCGTCCACCATGCCCGGGGTGACAATCTCCAGGATGATGGGCGTGCGCGCCGAGTCGGACTGGCGGCAGGTGAAGTCGGGACGATGGTCCTCGATGGTGCCCGACAGGATGGGAGGCGGCATGAATCCAGGGAGACGGGCCTTGATGTCCGTGTACCCGATGGTGCGGAAGTACTCGGCCATGAGCCACAGGAGCCGGCGACGCTCCTCGTCTTCAACCACCGGCTCGCAGCCCGGATTGAAAAGGACCTCTTTTTCGTTATTGGTGTCCATGGCTCCCCTGAACCTGTCCGCAGGGATGGAGGGGGGCAACGGAACGGGCCTGCCTGCTGATGACGGCTGGTGGGAAAGCAGGCGGCAAGGCACGACGTTTCACGTCCCTCTAGACTTGGACCTCTTGGCGACTCGGTGACAGAGTCCGCCGCCAAACAGTGGCTCCTCGTCCCTCCCCACACGTCTACCGCCGACTCCTCGGCTACCTGCGCCCCTACCGCCAACTGCTGGCGGCGGGTGTCTGCGCGTCACTCGTCGCCGCCGCGGCGACCTCCGCGTATGCCTGGGTCGTCGGGCCGCTGTTGCGCGCGGTGCTCACGGACCAGCCCGTCACCGTGGCCGGCGTGTCACTGCCTGGCGATGTGTTGTTGCGGCGACTGCCGCTGGTGGTGGTGGCGCTCGCGCTGGTGAAGGCCCTGGCCCAGTTCCTCCAGGGCGGGCTCATGCAGCGGCTGGGCCAGCGCGTGATGGCGGACCTGCGCGGATTTCTCTACGGGCGACTGCTCGGCCAGCCGCCCGCGTTCTTCGAGCGGCGACACTCCGGCGAGCTGTTGTCTCGCTTCACGTCGGACGTGCCGTTGGTGGAGTTCTCGATAACGCAGGCGTTGTCATCGTACGTGAAGGATGGGCTGCAAGCGGTGGCCCTGCTGACGACGTGCTTCCTCATCGACGCGAAGCTTTTCCTCTTCACGTTCATCGTGGTGCCGGTGACCGTGCTGCCCATCAATCGCTTCGCCCGCTCGCTGAAGAAGGTCGCCGCCCGCTCGCTGCAGAGCCTGGGCGCGCTGACGTCGCTGACGGCCGAGCAACTGCAGAACCTTCCGGTGGTGCAGGCCTACGGCGGGCAGACACGCGCGCTCGAGTCCTTCGACGTGGAGGCGGACAAGTACCTGGGCGAGATGCGCCGCTCGCTGTTCCTGCGCGGCGCGGTGAGCCCCACGGTGGAGCTGCTCGGAATCGCCGGCGTGGCCATGGCGGTGGCGTGGGGCGCGCGCGCGGTGTCCGCGGACCCCGAACTCGCGGGACGGCTCTTGTCCTTTCTCGCAGCCGCGTTGCTGTTGTATCAGCCGGTCAAATCCCTGAGCGGCACGCTGTCCCAGGTGCTCACGGGGCTGGCGGCGGCGGAGCGGCTGTTCGCCATCGCGGATGAGCCCTCGCCTCCAGACACGGGGGATGCGGCCCATCCGCTGTCACAGGCGCTGGTGCTGGAGGGCGTGAAGGCCACGTATCAGGACGGGCGCGAGGCGCTGCGGGGCGTGGACCTGGTGGTGCCCGCGGGCAAGCGCGTGGCGCTGGTGGGGCCGTCGGGCGCCGGCAAGACGACGCTGTTCTCCGTGCTGCTGGGCTTCCTGCCATCGTCGGGCGGACGGGTGCTGTGGGACGGCGCGCCGCTGGAGTCGCTGAAGCCGTCGAGCGTGCGCGGACAGGTGGCGTGGGTGCCGCAGGAGCCGGTGCTGTTCTCCGGGACGGTGCGCCACAACCTGCGGCTGGGCCGGCCCGAAGCGACGGACGCGGAGTTGTGGGAGGCGCTCGCGCTGGCGCACGCGGAGGACTTCGTGCGCGCGCTGCCTGGAGGGCTCGACGAGTCCGTGGGCGAGCGAGGCAGCCGGCTGTCGGGCGGGCAACGGCAGCGGCTGGCGCTGGCGCGCGCGTTCCTGTGCAAGCCGTCGGTGCTGCTGCTGGACGAGCCCACCAGCGCGCTGGACGCGGCGAGCGAGGCGGCGGTGGGCGCGGGGCTGGAGACGCTGATGCGCGGCCGCACGGTGCTGGTGATTGCACATCGGCTGTCCACCGTGCGCGACGCGGATGTGATTGCCGTGGTGGAGGAGGGCCGCGTGGTGGAGTCAGGCACACACGCGGAGCTGCTCGCGCTGCGGGGCCGCTACCTGCGGCTGCTGGGCGAAGGCGCCGTCGCGGCGTAGCGACGTCGGCGGCACGATGGGTTCTCGTTCACTCAGACGTTGATGGCGACCGCGCGGGCCTGGCGGAAGCGGACCCGGGGACATTCCCCCACCGCGCCGCTTGCCTGCACACGCGGGCTCTGCCAGCGTTCCCCTGTCTGATGCGTCATCGGGAGCCCTTGTCCCTCAACGCGTTGCTGCTCGTGCCCGCGCTGGCCCTCGCGGCCCTGGCGTGTGTGGCCGTGTCCGCGCGCCACCTCGCGCTCGCCGCCGCGGCCACCGGCACCCTGGTCCTGGTCCCCATCGTCTTCCGATTGTGGACACGCACCTGGTACCGGGGGCTCGTCGTGCGCGGCGCCGGCATCTTCCTCATCGGCATGCACGTCCCGCTGCTGCTCGCCGGCGCCCTCGCCTACAGCCGCATCGGCTGCACCGAAGGCGACTGTCCCGGCCTCTACCTGCTGGGTGTGCTCGTGTCTCCTGTCGCCGGAGCCCTCTCCAGCGTCGTCTACTGGCTGGTCGGTCGTCCCCCAGTCTGAATTCCAAGAATTACCCGGAGAGACTAGTCTCTCCTGGAATGCTTGTTACTCTGCGGCTCCGCTTCATGCCCGGGCTCTCGGTGGCCTCGTCCGTGCCCGTTACCGTGTTCCTGTGGTGCTTCACGCTTGCACCTCTGCTGCATGGTCCCGAGGCCCTTGCGGGCACGGTGGATGCCGCCGGTCCCTTCGCCGCCGTGGTGGCGTTGGCCCTACTCATTGAGTTGCCCCTGCTGTCGCTCGCGTTGGCTGGCACGGGGCTGGGGCGGCGTGTGCCGCTCGCCGTCATGTTGGGCATGGCCACCCTCCCGTGGATGGTGGGGCTGCTGGGCACGGAGGTCCTGGTGGGCCGCGCCATGTCCGGCCTGACGCGCCTGTCCACCCAGGCCACGGTGCTGGACGTCGCGACGAGCACCGGCCACGCCATGGCGCCCCGGCTGCTGGGTGCGTGGACGAGCGCCGCGCTGCTCCTGGGGCTCGCGCTGGGGCTCGCGCTGGCGCGCTTTGGTCCGTCGTGCGCGGAGGAAGCCGGAGGGCGCAGGCGCGGCCGGGGACTGCTGCTCGCCAGCGGGGTGACGGCGGCGCTGGGCTCGGTGGCGGTGGTGGGCGCGCTGGAGGCGCGGCACTTCCTCGAGATGCTCACCGGGCTGGGACAGGTGCCCGAATCGGCGCGTGAGGAGTGGGTGGCCACGGGCATGGAGGTCGCCACGCGACTGCGTGAGGTGCGCTGGCTGTGCACGTCGGTATTGGCGGTGCTGGGCATCATGCTGGTGGTGCGAGGCAGTGGCCGCGAGGCCTCACGTCTCACGCCTCGCTGGGCACCCCGGCTGGTGCCCGCGGCCGCCGTGACGGCCCTGCTGGTGATGGATGTGCACCCGGTGCAATCCGTGGCCGAGAACGCGCACATCACCCTGCCCCGGAACCGGGGCGCGGTGCCCACCACGCTGGACATGCTGCGGCTGCTGGGGCTCGACGTCGCTCCGGCTCAGAGCAGCCAGATGAGCAACAGGACCCCGGCCACCACGCCCACGCCGAACACGACGAGCATGATGACCCCCTCGGAGCCACGAGCTTCCGGCGGTGTCACCTCCTCCGGGTGAGGCGCGCCGTGCACGTATCGCAGCGGAGCCGCCGGCGCGAGGGCGGGCGCGGGTGACGGCGCCTCCAGCGAGGGCAGCGTGGGCTCCGACGGACGCTGCGCCTCGCGCAGGATGATGCCCGCACCCGCCATCTCCAGCCCCTCGCGGGCCAGCGCCAGCACGCGCTGCATGTGCAGGATGTAGCGGTCCTGCCCGGTGTACGTGCCCATCGCCTGGGCGGCTCGCACCAACCGGTGGGGAACCAGTTGAGGGTCCGCCTTCACCACGGCCGCCGCGGGACGGGCGCGCTCACCTTCGGACTCCACGCGGCCGGTGCGCACGCCCTCGCCGCTGGCCCACATGTAATGGTCCTCCAGCAGCGTCAGCTCCTGCCGCCGCACCCGGCCGTCCGAGTCCACCTGGGACATCAGCTCCGCGCCGTCGGTGCCCATGTGCCAGACGGTGCGCAGGCCATTCTCTCCCGGCGGGCCCTCCACCGCGTGAACGCGGGAGAGTGCTTGCACCGCGGTCTTCAACGTCTCGGGCGAGGACTCGGCCATCAGGAGCCGGAGACTAGGGGCGTCGGGTCGGAAACGGAAGGCGGCCGTGCCCACGCCCGCTCGCTCCCACCCGCTCCCGTGTCCGCGTCCGCCTGCCCAGGTTGAACGACGAAGCACCGGGCGCGTGCGCCAGCGGACATCTGGCGTCAGAGCGCCTCCGCGCGGAGCCCCACCATGGCCATCATCATCCCCGACGAACCCCTGGACACGCCCTTCACCGTTCCCGGCAACCGCGCCGAGGTGACGGGTGAGCCGGACGAACACTTCCTCACCGCGCAGGTGAGCTGGGACGGCGAACGCCAGCACGGCGGCGGCTACGTCCCGGAGGACTTCGAGTGGACCTCCAATCCCAAGGAGCGCCAGGACGCGCTGATGGGCGAGTGGCCCGAGGAGCACTGATGCCGCGTGCGCTCGGCTGTCCGCCGGGGTAAGCGTCCCCGCCGCCATGAGCCGCTCCAAGGACAGAGGTGCCGATTTCACGCGCGAGTTCGAGGGCGCGCAGACACTCGACGGACTGCTGGAGGTGTCCGGCAGCCCCTGCGACACCGCGGAGGTGCTCGCCCGCATGCAGGCGGCCCACGCCGAGGGGCGCCCGCACAGCGACGTCATCCCCGGGCTGTTCGAGGAGGAGCCGCGCTTCCCCTCGCCCGACATCGCCCGGCTGCTGTACCAGAACCTGCTGGGCCTCTGGGACCTGGTGGAAGAGGGGCGCGCGGTGCGCCTGGAGGATGGCCCCCGGCCGCCCCGGCCGAAGAAGGTCAAGGCTCCCCTGCCGCAAGCCTTCCACCCGGACGAGCCCACGGGCGAATTCGTCGAGGCGGCCTGGCGTTACCTGGAGGACGACGAGAAGGCGCGCACGCGGCTGATGCACTCCTTCGAGAACCGGCAGGATGCCTTGCTGGGCGCGCTTGACGCCGCGGGGCTCACGGACGAAGGATACGGAGTCGCCCGCCACCTGCTCTTCGAGCTGTACGCCATGCTGGAGCTGGGGTGGTCGCCGGGAGTCGCTTCGGTGCGCCCGGCGGCGCTGGTGGCGGACACGACGGCTCCACCGGTGCCCCAGTCCCTGCGGACGTATGCGGACGAGGCGCTCTTCGAGGCGGAGCAGGACGAGGAGCAGCCCCTGACCGCACAGGAGCTGGAGGCGGTGCGCACCCTCGTCCGCAGTGGACTCGCGGCGCTCTGGGGCGCACGCAAGGGGAGATGAAGGATGGCCAAGGACAGGGACGACAACGGCGGCGGCGGCTTCTCCGGGAAGCGCGACAAGACGTGGCGAGAAATCGACGCGGGGCGCGCCAAGGGCAGCAAGTACCACTCCCGCCAGGATGACCCCGCGCAGCAGAAGATTGAGCGCAGCGCGAGCTACCAGAAGTACAAGACCGCCGCGGATGCGCTCTTCACCGGCGGCGAGCTTCCCGAGGGACTGGCGAAGACGTTCGACCCGGAGGGCAAGCGCAAGGCCCAGAAGCAGGCCATGCAGAAGGTCACGGAGTCCGAGACGCGCGCCGACTGGGTGAAGGCCGTGGTGGACTACCTGGAGAAGTACCCGGAGCTGCCCGAGGACGCGTACTTCCTCGACAGCCTGCTGGACCATCCGCGCGAGCGCATCGTCGACAAGGCGCTGGCCCGGCTGGAGGGACTGGCCGAAGAGGGCAAGCTGCCGAAGAAGGTGCCGCAGAGTCTGGACCAGCGACTGAAGTCGGTGGAGCTGACCAGCATGGACCCCGACATGCAGGGCCGGGCCAAGACGCTGCGCGAGAAGCTGCGCGCCTGAAGCAGGAGGCCGCGAGCGGGCGTTGGACGCCGCGCCGTCGCGAGCAACAAACCTGACACAAGGCTGACAGGAACAGAGGTCATGGTGACTCCCATCGGCACTTCCGCCGAGTTGGAGACCTGTCATGGCCCACCGACTGAACTGGTTCGAGATTCCCGTCGTCGACCTGGCGCGCGCCACGCGCTTCTACGAGTCCGTCCTGTCCACCACGCTGAAGGTGGAGGACTTCCACGGCACGCGCATCGCCGTCTTCACCCGGAAGCAGGAGGGGGATGTGACGGGAGCGCTCATCCACTCGCCGCACATGCGTCCCTCGCTGGAGGGGAGCCGGGTGTTCCTGGACGCGGGCTCCGATTTGGATGGCGCCATCCGCCGCGTCGCCCAGGCGGGAGGCAAGGTGTTGGTGGAGAAGACGTCCATCGGGGCCCTGGGGTCGTTCGCGGTGCTCCAGGACACCGAGGGGAACGCGGTGGCGCTTCACGCGCACGCGGGGCACTGAGGGCTCGGAGTGGACCGTCACTATGGCGCGGGGGAGCGGCCCCGGTGGACGAGCACGACGGAGCGCAGACCGCCCTCCGCGGGCTCGTGCACGATGCGCAGCTCTTCGCCCGAGCGCGTGTACACCGTCAGGTCGCCGTCCTCGCGGCGCCATCCATCGCGGCGCAGCGCCTGGGCGTAGAAGGCATCCACTTCGCCCGCGGACATGGGCACGAGGAAGGACAGCGTCCTCGAGCCCTCGTCATTCACGCGCAAGACCTGTCGGGCCCCTGGGGGCAGTGACGCGACATCGCCCTCGGTGCCTGGTTCACGGCGCAGGGTGTGGTTGGCCTCGCCCAGGTAGACGAGCGTGACGCCGACATCCTGTGGCTGGAGGATGACGGTGAAGGTGATGCCCCGGTACATGTCGATGGCGGTGAGCATGGCCGCGCCGCTCGCGAGCTGGGGTTGCTCGGCGCCTGGAGGGACATGGAGGCCGCCGGCACGGAAGGCATCCGCGAAGCGCTGGATGAGGTCTTCCGCGCGCTCCTTCACCACCACCGCGCGAAGCACCACCGGCACGCCGCCCGCTTCCACCACTTCACTCGCGTCCACCTGTTCCAGGACGCGCATCGACGGCCAGGCGAAGCGGGGCGCGCTGTCCGGCGATGGCGCGCCCGTGGGTGCGCTGCTCGGGCCGGCTCCAGACTTGGGGCTCGTGGGCACGGAGCCGGGCTTCGTCGCGGCGCTCGCGCCTGCCTCGACCTTCGGACTCACGGATGCGGCGCTCGACTTCGCGGCGCTCGCGCCTGCTTCTACTTTGGGACTCGGAGAAGCAGCGCTCGACTTCGCGGCGTTCGCACCGGATTCAACCTTCGGACTCGCGGACGCGGTGCTCGCGCCCTCCTCCGGCTTGGAGTTCACGGGCGCGGCATGCACGGCGGCCACGCTCAGCAGCACCAGCGCGGCGAACACGGACCTCACCGCACCCGCACTCCGCCCAGCCACCGGTTCTGCCGGGCCACGTTGTACGGGCGATTCAGGTTCGGCGCACTGAAGGGCGTCGTCTCCCAGACCGACTGGCCACCCGCGTGCGTCCCACCGATGTTCTCCTGGTAGCGGTCCTCCTCGCCCCGGAAGCTCATGAAGAACTGGTCCTCGTTCACCGACTCCGAGCCCACCAGCGCCGCGAGCGCCGACCCCGCCCCACCGCCTCCACCATTCGTCCGGTACACACGCTCCGCCCAGAGGTAGTAGTCCCGATTGCCGCAGACCGCCCCACTGTTCATGCTCAGCGGACAGGCCCGTCCCTCATCCACCGTCGACAGGCCCCAGTCATCCAGGAACAAGCCAAACCGCCCCCGGCACTCGCCGCCCGTCGCACGCCCCGCCGCGCACACCCGGAAGGTCGCCGCCGCGCGCCGCTGCGACGCCTGGAAGAAGCTCGGCTCCATGAAGCGACCGATGCGCTCGGCGCGAAGCTGCGTGGACGCCGTGCACCGCATCCCCTCCGACAACACCCGCATGGACGCCAGCGGCCCCTGGGCATCCGCCGGCCTCAGCGTGGGCACCCCGTCGGGCAGCTCCGCCTCACAGTCCACCCGGATGGGCTGCGCGCGCGCAATCGCCAACTGGAGCGGCACTCCACCCGCGCCATCCATACGGCTGCGGCCGTCGTAGTCCACATAGCGGCCGTTCGCCTCCGCCAGGGCCCCCGTCACCGCCGAGGGGCGCTGCCACTCACGGTCCTCCGGGTCATGCATCACACGGCCCGTCGCGTTCCACATCGCGAAGTTCGCGGCCTCCTGCACCTTCAGCGTCAGCGCCCCCACCTCCGCGAAGTAGATGCCGAACAGGAGGATGGTGATGAACACCATCAACCCCAGCGACGTCTCGATGAGGGACTGTCCTCGTGCCGCTCGCGAGCGCATGTCAGTACCCCGCTCCCCGCCGGCTGCCGCCGCGATAGCCCGCCTGCTCCAGCTCCCTCAACACCCGCCCGTGCTCGGCGAAGCCCGCCGCTTCCAGACTCGCCGCGGGCCTGTCATCCGTGGAGCCCTCTGGACTCACCAGGGTGGCGCGCCAGAACGGGTTGAGGAAGTTCGGCGGCTCACGCCATCCCCCCCCCTGCCCCGCCGCGCGCGGCCGGTGGTAGTAGACGATGCCCGCCGACAACGCGACCTGGTTGCGCTGCACGCTCTCACGCCCCGTGGGACGCGAGCGCCCCAGCGGAATGGCGTTGTCGAACTCCGTCGTGTTCTCCGCGGAGAACTTGAACCGGAAGAAGAGGTTCCACGGGTCCGGGCTCCGCCGCCGCGCATCGCTGCCGTAGTCACGGTGCAGCACCGAGTACAGCTTCGGCTGCCCATAGTGGTTGCCCGCGCCCCGCTGCAGCGAGTCCACGTTGTAGCCCATGGCGAACGGCCAGATGCCCGGGCAGGAAACGCAGGCGCCCAGCGTGTGCCGCTCGAACAGCGGCTCGCCGGCCTCCGGCGCCTGACCGGGCGGCAGGCGCAGGCCATACACGTGCTGGTCCTCGGGCGTCTGCTGCTCGTCGGACATCACCCACGCATCCGTCACCGGCACCGGAATGGGGGGCGGGTTGCTGGCACACCGCGTGGGCAGGATGGCGGTCGCATGGTCATGCCCCGAGGAGTTGCGGCCCGACACGGTGGTGTACGTCGAAGGGTCCATCTCCGCCGACGCGCTGTAGCGCCGGAAGGCCGCGGACCGCGCGGCCCCGCCCGTGCCAAACCCCGCGCCGCCCGTGGGCCGGTTGTGCACCCACGTCCAACCCAGGCTGCCCATGGTGGCGTTGAGGTGCGCCGACGTGCTGCCGCCCACCGCGCACACCGCGCCACTGCCACACCCGCCACCGCCGCGTCGTACCGCGTTCATCAGGTCTTCGTGGTTGGGCACCGCGTCGTCGCCGTTGAGTTCCTGAAAGCTCTTGCCCGAACCATCCGGCGTGGCCTCCAGCTCCGGGTTCGCGCCCCGGGCGATGCGCAGCGCGAGCCGCTGCTCGGAGATGTGCTCACGCAGCAGATGGCCGTAGATGTTCAGCCCCGCGCGGTAGAGGTTGCCCGCGCTGCCCTGGAGCACCTTCACCTGCGTGGCGGCGGCCTTGTCCATCAACTCCCACACCACCGGCGTGAAGACGGGCGTGCAGACCAGGTGGGCCGCGTAGACCTGGCTGCTGCGGCTGATGAGCGCCTGCGTGCCGGCCATGGCCACCATGTGGGCCACCTGCGCGCGGTTCATCACCGAAATCGCGTTGAACGTGCGCGCCGTCGCCACCGCCTGGCTGTACGCCGCCGCGTCCGCGGCCATCTGGATTTCGACGCGCTCCTTGGCGCGCATGCCGAAGCCCAGCGTCATCAGCACCATCAGCGCGAGCAAGAGCAGCGTCAGCGCGAACAGCACGAGGGCCTGCCCTCGCGAGGTCTTCAGAAGCCGGTAACGGGACATTCGGCACCTCGCGAGAAGTTGTCGGCCATCACTGGCGTCATCATCCGCATCGCCGCGTGGACCTGGATGGGGAAGACGAAGTGTCCCCGGTTGCTCCACGTCACCATGCGCTCGTCCAGCGCGCCACCCGGCCAGTCATTCGGCCCGAGCGGCGGCGCCTCGTCGTTCCACCAGTCCGAGCGCTTCTGCGCCGGCATCAGCGGATTGGTGGCCGTGTAGTTTCGCAGTCCGAAGTGGGCCAGGAACATCCGGCTCATCACCCAGTTCGCGAAGGGGATGCGCATGTAGTACCAGGCCACCATGCGGATCTCCAACGTGCGGTTGTCGAGCGCCGCGTCGTTGTCCGTGGGCTGGTCGAAGAGCAGGTCCTCGTTGCCCGCGAGCGCGTTCACCCACGCGGGGTCCGGCGAGTCGCGGACAATCTCCACCATGGGCCCGTTGAAGAGGTTCCCGTAGGAACTCATCACCCGGTACTCGTTGTCCCGCCGCATCCGGAACGCGTCCGCCAGAATCTGGGGGCTGTCCGTGCGGACGATGGACGGCAGCATCGTCACCATCGCCGCGTGCATCATCGGCAGGCAGTCACCGTGATTGAGGCTGCCCGCCCGCACCGCCCGGTACACCGCCACCTGCGCGAGGATGCGCGCCTGCAGCATCATGAAGAGCTGCAGCGTCCCCAACACCAGGAACACGACCAGCGGGAGCGTCAAAGCCGCTTCCACCGCTGCCTGTCCGGATTGCTTGGATGTGGGTGACGTGGCGCGGGGAACCATACATCACTCAATTCCCTGAATCTTGTTGATTGAGGAATCGGTCAAGTGGACCGGTAACCAAAGTCAGTACCCAGTCCCACTGTCAACGACACAGTGGGACTGTCTGCATCAGCAAATTGACACCTCGCGTCACAACTTCTTTCCCGCCGAGAGGATTCTCAGCGATTGATGACGAACCCGCAGGCGGAGTCGAGAGTCACCTTGGACCCACTCAGGGCCTGGAGCAACCGCTCGTAGTGCGAGTGTTCGGCGCCGAGCTGGGCAGCGAGAGCATCGTCGGACAGGCCCTGATGGTCCAGGGACAGCCGGAGGCGCTCCAGGGCGGAGTCCCGCTCGGCTTCAATGGCCTCGCGCGCGGAGGTGGTGAGCTTCGCCAGGGCCGCCTCGGCGCCCCGCTGGCCCACTGGCACCGCCGCGTCCACGAAGGCGTCGAAGCCCGGGAAGGCGCGTGACACCTCGTCGCCCTTGAGCGACTTGCCGTCGGCCTCCAGCGCGGGGATCAGCGAGTCCTCCACCTTGGGCCCCGCCGCTCCGCCGTCCACCACGGCCACGTGCAGCAGGGTGCGCTCCAGGAAGCGCGCCAGTTGACGGCTGGGCACACGCGCACCCGGGGAGGTGTCCTCCGGCTCCGGGAGTTGCACGTGGTAGAGCAGCTCCACCCCACGCGCCTTCAGCGGCCCGCGCTTCTCGATGAAGCGGAAGGCGCTGCGCCCATAGGGGCCGTCGCGCAGGAAGCCGAAGAGGGCCTCCACCAGGGGGTGCCCGGTGGCGAAGTACTCCAGCTCCTCCGCCTCCACCGCCGTGTCGCGCCAGAAGGTGCCCAGCCGCGTGTGGTCCTCCATGACGTCCAGCCCCGGCAGCCCGTCCACCTTCAGCGCGTGACCGAACTGGAAGGCCACCTGGAAGGCCTCCACCTGCTCGTCGATGTCCACGCCAATGCCCACCCGCCGCGCCAGCTCCGCGACGGTTTCTTCCAGCCGCTCGTCCAAGTCGCGCGCGACGCTCCACAGGCCGTCCTCCACGCCGGGCGCCTCGCCGTCCTCGTCCTCGTCGGGTTCGAGCCCCATCCGCTCCTGCGCGCGCTTCACCAGCCGCTCCACCGCGGGCCGGTCGAAGCTGCGCACGTCCAGCAGCGGGTCATACGCGCGCTTCACCTGCTCGCGCGCTGATTCGACCTTGGCCTTCAGCTCGGCGGCGTAGGACACGCGCGCCTCGCGCGGCAGGAGCGCCAGCTCCGCGAGCCGGTCCTCCACCTCCTCCAGCACCGCGTCCAGGCCGCCCACCGTCTCGCCGAAGACGCCGACGGCGTCCGCCAGCAGCGTCAGCACGTCCGACGCCAGCGTGCCCACCGAGTCGAAGACGTGAATCTCCACCGGGTGCGTCTGGCCGATGCGGTCCAACCGGCCAATGCGCTGCTCCACCGTGGCCGGGCTCCAGGGCAAATCGTAGTGGACCAGGTGGTGCGCGAACTGGAAGTTGCGGCCCTCGCCGCCCACTTCCGTGCACAGCAATACCTTCGGACCTTCCGGCCCCCGGAAGCGCGCCACCTGCCTGTCGCGCTCCAAGAGCGGCAGGTCGCCGTGGTAGCCCAGCGCCTCCACGCCCTCGCGCCCCAGCTCCGCCTGGAGCATCTCCAGCGTGTCCCGGCTCTCCGTGAAGACGAGCACCTTGGCCGCGGGCTCCGCCTTCCACACGCCGCGCAGCACCCCCAGGAACGCGCCGAACTTCGCGTCGCGCGAGGGCAGCTTCAGCACCTCTGACTGCGCCTTCAACACCGGGTTGGACCGCACCGCGCCCGCGAAGGCCGCGGGACTCGACTCCAGCCGGCGCAGCACGTTGCCCAGCGGCGCGCCCCGCAGCGTGCCCGCCGCCAACGTGGCGAGCGCCGCGTCGCGGACCTTCAGCTCCTCCGCCGGCAGCGTCACCGGGTGGCGATGCAGCCTGCGCGTGGAGAAACCACCCACCACCGCACGACGGTTACGCACCAGCCTGTCGCTCAGGCTGTACGTCTCCGCCAGGTGCTGGAGCAGGGCTTGCGGCTCCTTGAGCGTCTTGAGCCGCGCGTCCTCGGGGAAGCGCTTCGCCAGCGCCTTCACCGCCGCGTCGGGCTTGCCCTTGCCGCCCTCCATGAGTGCGCGCACCGCGGTGGACAGCTCCTCCTGGCGCGCCAGGCGCTCCTCGAAGCCCGCGACGCTGGGCGCGGTGGCCGCGTCAATCAGCGTGAGCAGCCCGTGGTACTCGGCCGGGTCCAGTTGCATGGGCGTGGCCGTGAGCAGCAACAGGCCCCAGGAGTTCTTCGCCAGCACCCGCGCGGCCTCGAAGGCCCGCTCACCCTTGAGGTGGTGCGCCTCGTCGATGATGACCAGGTCCCAGAACGCGCCCTCGGCGCCGAGCTCCTGGCGGTGCTCCTCGCTGCGGGAGAGCAGCTCCAGGCTCGTCACCACCAGCGGGAAGCGCGCCCACGGGGAGACATCCGGCACCTCCTTGAGCGACTGCGCGTAGCGGTCCGAGTCCATCAGCGTGAAGAGCTGGTTGAACTTGTGGAACAGCTCCACCAACCACTGCACGGTGAGGTGGCTGGGCGCCACCACCAGACACCGACGCACGAGGCCCGACAGGCGCAGTGCGCTGAACACCATGCCCGCTTCAATCGTCTTGCCCAGGCCCACCTCGTCGGCGAGCACGAAGCGCGGCCGGCGAGCGGACAGCACGCGCTGCACCACGCCCACCTGGTGCGGCTTCACCATGATGCGGCTGGCCAGGAGCGCGCCCAGCGCGTCACAGCGGCGCTCGTCGTCCAGGACCAGGGCCTGCTTGCGCAGCGTGAAGGCGCGGGCCTCACCCACGCGGCCCTCGCGCAGCGTGGACAAGAGGTCCGAGCGCGGGGGCAGCGCGCGCACCTCCGACTCCGGCAGCTCGTCCTCCTCGCCCGTGTCCGCGTAGCGCAACACGTAGCGGCGCAGGCCTCGCGCGCCCGGCTCCTCGGCCACGACGAGGGCCAGCCGCCCCTTGTACGTCAGCACCGGCTCACCCGGTGGCAGCGGATACGACACCAGGGCGCCGCCCTTGGTGGACACCAGCACCGGGGCGTCCTCCCGAGCGGGGAAGACGACGAGCGCCTTGGCGCCTTCTTCCTGGAGCGACAGCAGGTGTCCCACACCCCATTCGGGCTGCGGGAGGTAGCGGACCTTCAGACCTTCGACGAGGGACATAGGCGGTGCGGGACGACCCGAGCAAAGAGGGGGTCCGCCTCATAACCCCCTGCCCTGGCGATGGCCATTCCTGATGGGCCCCCGCGCCCGCCACGCAACACCCCCAGTTGTCGCGTCCGACGCGCGCCGACCCCGAAACAGGGGTCCCCGCGTGGTCCAACTTCCACCCTGGGAGAGTCACGAAGCGCCCTGGGGCGACTCAGACTTTGTCCAACCGGGCAATGTTCCCGCTCCCTCACATCAGGGATGCTGGACGTCGCCTTCCTGATGCGGGTTCCCGCTAGGGATGGGGGGGAGTGCCACATGATGCGACGTTGGACGTTCGCTCAGCGAGTCGGGGCGGGTGTGTCCGCCTGCATGCTCGCCGGTCTGCTGCTCCTCGTGACACTCCTGTCCGTGGTGCACGGACTGCTCACACATACGGAGACCACGCACGTCGCGCTGCGACAGGCGCTGCTGGCCGGCTGCGTGGGCCTTGCCGGCGTGGGCGCGCTGGGCTTCGTGCTGCACCACGCGCTCGCGCCGCTGCACGCCCGGCACGAGCACAGCGAGCAGCGCTTGCGGCTGTTGATGGAGGCGGTGACCGACTACGCGCTGTGCTTCCTGGACCCCAACGGCCGCGTCACCGCGTGGAACGCCGGCGCCGAGCGCCTCACCGGCTGGGCGGAGATGGACGTCACCGGCGGCACGCTGGAGCCCCTGCACCCCGAGGACGCGGTCGCCGCGGGCGTGCATCAGGCCCACCTGGAGCGCGCCGCGCGCGAGGGGCGCCTGTTGTCCGAGGGCTGGCGCGTGCGCCGCGACGGCTCGCGCTTCTGGGCGGAGACGCTGCTCACCGCGCTCTGGGACTCGCGCGGCCACCTGCGGGGCTTCGCCGAGGTGACGCGCGACATCACCGAGCGCCGGCGCATGGAGCGCGCCCAGGCCCTCTTCGCCGAGGCGGGCCGCGTCCTCCAGCCCCTCTCTGGCGCCCGTGAAGTGGGCGAGGCCCTCACGCGCCTGTGCGTGCCCGAGGTCGCCGACGCGTGCATCCTCTTCCTGCCCTCCGCGGACGGACAGGTGCGTCCCCAGGCCGTGGCGTGCGCGGACGCGCAGGCGGCCAGCCGCATGTGGGAGCCGCTCCTGCGCAGCCCGCACGGCGACGAGGTGGGCCCCCACCACGTGGTGTGCACGGGCCGCGTGGAGCTGCTGCCAGAGGTGGACGCGGAGCGACTGCCGCAGGCGCTGGAGAGCACCGCGCACGGGGAGCTCTTGCGCGTGCTGGGCGTGACGTCCTCCCTCACCGTGCCGTTGGCGGTGGGCCCGCGCGTGCTGGGCGCGCTGTGCCTCTTGTCCACCGGCGCTCGCCGCTACGGCCAGGTGGACCGGGCCTTCATGGAGGAGCTGGCCGCCCGGGCCGCCCTCGCCCTGGACAACGCGCGCCTGCTCGCGGAGACCCAGGGCGCGCTGGAGCTCATCGGCGTGGCCGCGCATGACCTGGGCAACCCCTTGAGCTCGCTCCAGCTGAGGCTGCGCCGGCTGCGCATGCTGGACGTCACCGCGCACGAGCCCCGCATGCGGGACGGCCTCCTCGGCGCGGAGAGCGAGGCGCGCCGCATGGGCCGGCTGCTGCACAACCTGCTCGACTTGTCGCGCCTGTCCGCCGGCCACATGACGCTGGACCGCGAGGACATGGACCTGGCCGCCCTGGTGCGCGAAGTGGCCGAGCGCCACGCCGAGCAGGCCACCGCCGCCGGCTGCGCCCTCACCGTGCGCATCCATGAGGACGACACCTCCGGGCAGTGGGACCGGCTGCGCCTGGACCGCGTGGTGACGAACCTCCTGAGCAACGCCCTCAAGTTCGGCCACGGCCAGCCCATCGACCTGAGCGTCCACGGCGACGCCACCCATGTGCGCGTCACGGTGAAGGACGCGGGCCTCGGCATCGCCCCCGGCGACCAGCAGCGCCTCTTCCGCCGCTTCGAGCGCGTCCACGGCGAAGGCCATCACCACCCCGGCACCGGCCTGGGCCTCTACATCGCCCACCAGCTCGTCGAAACCCACGGCGGCTCCATCCTCCTTCGGAGCCGAATCGGGGAAGGCGCGGAATTCACCATTGAACTTCCCAGGACGCTCCAGGGCAGGTCCTGCCTTCCCCTACAAGTCAGCGCCTGACCTCCTGTAACTCCTTCAGTGAATTGCGAAAATTCCGACACTTGACGCCTTCCTGGGTTTGAGCCCAGCGGATTATTTTCCTAGAAGTTGAAGGCATCTGTTCAATCCAGATATTCTTCGTACGGCTAAAAAGGCTCGAACCGGGGAAACCCGGAAACGGGAGAGACCCGGCCCACATCGTCCCCCCGACGAAGGGCTACAGGGTCCACTGGCCGGGGCGCCAATGGCGGCGTCCGAAACCACACGTACGAGGAGATTCACCCATGGGTGGACTTGGAGCACCCTGGTCCCAGCGCGAGGCGTGTACGCACCGCCCGCTCGGTTACCCCACGACCAGCCAGACGTTGCTGCTGGCGGCGGTGACGGGGTTGCTGGTGGCCTGCGGCGGACCGGACCTGGACTCGCAAGAGGCTGTCGCGGTGGACGCGCTGGAGTCGGAGGCCCAGGCGCTGTCGGGCCGGGACGACTCGCGCCGCCCGCGCCCCCCCGAGCCCGTGGGTCTGGCGCTCGAGGTGAAGAACGGCCAGGGCGAATTGGTGCGCGTGCGCGCCGGCGGCACCTTCTTCATCAGCCAGATTGATATCCGCGCCACCGTCCAGGCGCTCGCGGACCACAAGGACTTGAAGACGCTGCGCACCACCAGCGACTTCGCCGGGCTGGGCTGGTCGGGCGTGCGCGCGGTGGACGAGGAGCCGGTGCTCCTGGGCGGGCCGACGGGCTTCACCCGCCGCCGCTTCTACCGGGGCGCGGCGTGGATGGACGTGCCCAGCTTCTTCACCGTGGAGCCGGTGGACTCGCGCGGCCGCCTCACCGGCCTGCCCGTGCTCCTCAACATCGGCGCCGAGCACCAGCGCCGGGACCGCACCGACGACTTCTTCATCCGCCGCCTGCGCGCCATCCACACGACGACCGACTGCCGCGCGCCCAACGACTGCACGGGCGCCAGGAGCTTCGAGGAGGAGGCGCTCGTCGAGGTCCGCAACGCGTACGAGCACGCCAAGCAGCGCACCCTCAAGCTGACCTCCGGCACCACCTCCCTGCGCCTGCGTTGGAGCCTGCGTCCCTTCGCCCCCTACTCCATCCCCGTGGAGCAGGTGCAGAACCCGGACTATGCGTACGGCTTCGGCATCGACGTGGCCGCCCTCACCCCGCCGCGCCACGACGGCACCTACGCGCCCGGGTCCGAAATCACCTTCCAGGTCACCCTGCGGGACGGGGAAGGAAAACGGCTTCACCCCTCGGGAAGTCTGCCGTCCTACAATGAGGTCGCGCCCGTCGGCGGAAACGCGGCGGGCATCCAGTACTATCGGGCCTTCTTCGATGCGACGACGACGTACTACCGCCGCAAGCACCGGGAGCGGATGCTGATGACGCAAATCATCGGCCCCGCACAGAACATCCAGCCCATCCGCTCCATCATCGACATCGACGCGTTCCTGGACCCGGAGGTCGATGAGCAGGTGGTCGCCACCGAGGCGCGCGATGGCGTCTTCTCCCAGTTCGCCATCCTGCCCTTCGCCAACATCGTCTTCCGCGGCGCGTTCTTCCCCAGCGAGGGCCTCTGGGACCGCCCCAACACGGACACGTGGCAGTACAAGATTCCCGCCGACGCCACGCCGGGCACGTACCTGGTGACGGTGAAGGGCCGCCGCGTGTACCTGGGCGAGGACGTGCCGGGCTCGCGCACCATCGAAATCCAGGTGGGCACGAAGAAGCGCACCGAGGCGACGCTGACGACGGGCCCGTGCAACAGCTGCCACAGCGAAGGCGGAGAGCTGTCCGAAGTGCTGCACGGCAACGACAACCGCGCCGCATGCAACGGGTGCCATTCGCCGCTGGGCTTCGAACTGGAAGGCCCCATCTTCGTGCGCACGCACTTCATCCACTCGCGCTCCAACCGCTTCGACGCGCCCCTGGAGAAGTGCTCCTCCTGTCACCTGACGAAGGAGAGCATCCAGCGCACCAGCAAGGCCGCGTGCCTGTCGTGCCACACGAGCTACCCGGACAGCCACGTGGCGAAGTTCGGCCCCATCGAGAGCATGTACGTCGGGGGAGGCAGAGAGTCCTTCCAGCAGTGCACCGGCGCCTGTCATACCGAGCACCCGCGCGCCGGCCTCTAGCCGCCGCCAGTCCCCCCGGAGGTCCTTCATGGCACAAGTGAAGATGCAGACGGCTCGCACCACGTTGAAGGAGCCCGAAGCCGCCGCGGAGGACCTGTTGAGCCAGCTGGGCACCATCAAGCCCGTGCTGGTGACGATGTTCGCCTCGCGGGACAGGGACCCGTACGCCCTGAACCGCGCGGTGCGCGCGCGGCTGCCGCCGGGCACCCGGCTGGTGGGCGCCACGACGGCGGGCGAACTGGACAACACCGGCATCCACGAGGGCAGCGTGGTGTTGTCCGCGCTCTCCGGCGACCTGGAGGTCGGCCTGGGCCTGGGCACCCAGCTCTCCGTGGATGCGATTTCCGCGGGACAGGTGGCCATCAGGCGCGCCTGCGAGGATTTGGGCGTGCGGCAGCAGGACCTGGATCCGCGCCGGTATGTCGGCCTCGTCATCGACGACGGCTTCCGTTACAAAAAAGAGGAGCTGCTGCTCGGCATCCTCGAGCGCAGCCAGACGCTGGTGCTCGTGGGCGGCGGCGCCAGCGACGACAACCGGGACCCGGCCAGGCAGTCCGCGCTGGTGCATGTGGACGGCGAGGTCGCCACCGACGCGGTGCTCGTCGCCCTGTTCCGCACCAGCGCCCCCTGGGCCGCGCTGCGCTCGCACTGGTACGTGCCCACCGGCGAGAAGCTCACCATCACCAAGGTGGACGAGAGCCACACGCGCGCGCTCGAAATCGACGGCCACCCCGCCGCGAAGCGCTACGCCGAAATCCTGGGCGTGGAGGACGTGAGGGACCTGGAGTTCGGCACGCCCCGGGGCTTCGCGGTGCGCCCCACGGCGCTGCGCGTGGGCCGCGAGTACTTCATCCGCGCGGCGTGGAGGCCCCAGGAGGACGGCTCCATCCTCTTCGCCAACCTGCTGGAGGAGGGCACCGAGCTGGAGCTGATGAAGCTGGGTGACATGGCGGGAATGACGCGGAGCTTCTTCACCGAGGAGATGCCCCGCCGGGTACACAACCCCCAGGCCGCTCTGCTGTTCCACTGCGGCGGGCGCATGTGGTACGCGCATGCGACCAACTCCGTGGCCGAACTCGCGGAGACCCTGAAGGCCGCACCCACCGCCGCTGGGATGAACGTGCACTTCGAAATCTACTCGGGGTTCCACATCAACACCACGTTGACGACGCTGGTGTTCGGGGCGAACTGAGCCATGGCCACCTCCCTCACCTCCTCCGTCCCTCCGACGGACACCGCCACCCTCCTGCTCGTGGCGAGCGAGCGCGAGTGCCAGCGCGTGGAAGAGGCGCTCGGCCACGCGGGTGTCGTCGCCCGGACGGAGCGCGCCACCAGCACCGAGGCCCTGACGGCCGCGCTGGGGCGCTCCTGGTCACTCGTCGTGTGCGGTTCGGAAGTGCCGGGCCTGGGCTTCGCGGAGGCGCAGGCGCTGTGGCGTCAGCACTCGCGCGAGCTGCCCTTCGTCGTGCTGTCGCGCGACTGGAGCGACGACACGCTGGAGGCCAGCACCCGCGCGGGCGCTCGCGACTACGTCAGCGAGGACCGCTTCAACCGGATGGCGCCCGTGCTGCGCCGCGAGCTTCCCCTGGCCGGGGACAGGCTCCGCCATGACGCCACCGCGGAGGAGCTGCACCGCACCAACTGGATTCTGGGCAACATCATCGACGCCCTGCCCTTCGTCCTCTTCGTGAAGGACGCGGCGACGCGCCGGCTGGTGGTGGCCAACAAGACCTTCGCGGACGCGTTCGGCGTCACCAAGGAGTGGCTGCTCGGCAAGCTGGACCACGACTACTTCCCGCAGGAGCAGGCGGACTCGTTCGTCGCCATCGACTCCGACATCCTCGCCACCAAGAAGATGCGCTCCTTCGAGGAGGTGGCGCGCGCGGGCGGCGTGGACCGCATCTTCGCCACGCGCAAGCTGCCGCTCCTGGATGGCGGAGGCGAGGCCCGCTACGTGCTGGGCGTCACCGAGGACATCACCGAGCGCAAGCAGAACGAGGAGATGCTGCGCGCGTCCAAGGCGGAGCTGGAGGCGGCCAACAAGCAGCTCGCCGCCAGCCTGGAGGAAATCAAGCGCACGCGCGCCGTGTCCGCCCGCTCGCTGGCGTCCTACCAGCAGCGCGCGCTGCAGATGGAGATCATCCGCCAGCAGAACGAGGACCTGGACCGGCTGGCCCAGGAGCTGGCGGTGGCCAAGCGCAACGAGGAGGAGCGCGCCCGCGAGGCCGAGGCCGCCGCCCGCCTCAAGAGCGAGTTCCTGGCCAACTTCAGCCACGAAATCCGCACGCCGCTCAACGGCATCATCGGCTACTGCGACCTCTTGATGCGCGAGGAGGGCTCGCGCCTGACGGCCCATGGCCGCCGCGACCTGAACGTCGTCAAGACGAACGCGAAGACGTTGCTGGCGCTCATCAACGACATCCTGGACCTGTCCAAGATTGAAGCGGGCAAGGTGGATGTCGTCACCGAGCCGGTGGACGTGCAGGAGCTGGCCGACGAGTGCATGGCCACGGTGAAGGAGTACCTCAAGGGCAAGGACGTGGCCCTGACGACGCACATCGACGGCCAGGCGAGCATGCTGCGCACCGATGCGCTGAAGCTGCGGCAGATCATGCTCAACCTCCTGAGCAACGCCGCCAAGTTCACGGACACGGGCGAGGTCGCGCTGAGCCTGGTGCCGTCCGGCGACGAAGTCGTGATGACGGTGGAGGACACCGGCGTCGGCATCCCCGCGGACCAGCTGCCCTTCATCTTCGAGAAGTTCCGCCAGGTGGACGGCTCCACCACCCGCAAGGTCGGCGGCACGGGCCTGGGCCTGGCGATTGTGCGCGAGCTGTCGCGGGTGCTCGGTGGCACCGTCAACGTGGTGTCCACGCTGGGCCGGGGCACCACCTTCACCGTGCGCCTGCCCAACACTGCGAACCGGCCGACCAGCGCGCCTCAGGTGGCCCACGAGCGCGGCGTGCCCGTGGCGGAGGTCGCCCAGCACGTGGGCGCGCTGGCGCAGCCCGGCAGCACCGTGCTGGTGGTGGATGATGATCCGCTCATCCAGCAGCTCGTCACCGGCCAGTTGGAGCCCGCGGGCTTCAAGGTCGTGGTGGCCGAGGACGGCATCGCCGCGCTCAAGCGCGCCCGGGAGCTCAAGCCCCAGGCCATCCTGCTGGACATCCACCTGCCCAAGCTGGACGGCTGGTCCGTGCTCAGCCAGCTCAAGGGTGACCAGGCGCTGGCCAGCATCCCCGTCATCCTCATCTCCGTGGAGGAGCAGCGCGCCCGAGGCTTCTCGCTGGGCGCGTGCGAGTACCTGGTCAAGCCGGTGGAGCCCGAGCGCCTGGTCGAAGTGGTGCAGCGCTGCCTGGGCCAGCCGTCGGGGACGTCCGCCGGAGTGGGCGAGGTGCTGGTGGTGGACGACGACTCCGCCACGCGCGAGCTGGTCAGCCGCAACCTGCGCCGCGCCGGCTTCTCCACCGCCGAGGCTCGCAACGGCGAGGACGCGCTGCTCAAGGCGCGCGTCTCACCGCCGTCGCTCGTCGTGCTGGATTTGATGATGCCCAACCTGGATGGCTTCGAGGTGCTGCGCCGGCTGCGCGCGGAGAAGCTCCAGGTGCCCGTGGTGGTGCTCACCGGAAAGTCGCTCACCCACGAGGAGGAGTCGCTCTTGCGCGACGGCTTCGCGGGCTTCGTGAAGAAGGGCGGCCATGCGCTGGAGGACGTCATCGCCCAGGCCAAGGGCCTGCTGTTGTCCCAGCGTGCCGCCAGCGCCGGCAGGCTGCCTCGCATCCTGTATGTAGAAGA
Source organism: Myxococcus llanfairpwllgwyngyllgogerychwyrndrobwllllantysiliogogogochensis (assembly GCF_006636215.1). GTDB lineage: Bacteria > Myxococcota > Myxococcia > Myxococcales > Myxococcaceae > Myxococcus > Myxococcus llanfairpwllgwyngyllgogerychwyrndrobwllllantysiliogogogochensis. Next base: position 26,040 of record NZ_VIFM01000022.1, read on the forward strand.
CAGTGCCCAGAATCGCGACATCGTCCGCCGCTACCTGGGCGGACTGTTCGAGGTCATCGAGGCGGAGGACGGAGAGCATGGACTGGAGCGCGCGACGCGCGACAATCCGGACCTCATCCTGATGGACCTCTCCCTGCCACGGCTGGATGGTTGGGAGGCAACACGTCGCTTGCGTGCGGTACCCTCCGTGGCCAACGTGCCGGTCATCGCGGTGACGGCTCACGCGGGGCGGGAATATCAGGACAAGGCACACGCGGCGGGCTGCACCGCGTACCTCACCAAGCCCCTTGATCGTGACCAGTTGCTCGAGATGATCCGCAAGCATCTAGGGAGAAGCCATGGCTGAAGAAAAAGCACGCGTCCTGGTGGTGGACGATGACCCGGACCTGCTCGACCTCGTCCAGCGCTCGCTGAGCTCCTATGGGTTCGAGGTGCTGACCCACACCTCGGCGCTGGGCGTGTCGAATCTGGTGAGCGCCTCCGAACCGGACTTCGTCCTCATCGACGTCAACTTCCCCGCCCTCAAGGGCGACAAGGTCGTCAACCTCGCGCGCCAGTACGCGTCCGCGAAGACGAAGTTCATCCTCTACTCGGCCTCGGACGAGTCGAAGCTGCGCTCGCTCGCGCTGGCCTCCGGCGCGGACGGCTACATCTCCAAGAGCGTCCAGGGCGAGGAGCTGGCCAACCGGCTGCGCACCTTCCGCCTCAAGCCGCGTCCGCCACCGGCCACCTGAGCCGTTGTCCTTCCGTGCTCCGGGCCACCCAACGGCCCGGGGCGCGACACCCGCCGTACCCACCGTCGTAGCGAGCCACGTCCGCTGTCCCAAGTCGGGCACGTCTCCTTCGCGCTCCCACCTCTGAATGCCCACCTCTCCCTTCGGAGGGCACCATGCACACGCCACATGGTTACAGTTATGCGGAAAAGTTGCGGCAGGAACTGGATGAGCCCCTTTTCAACCCGATGTTGAAGAAGTGGGTCGGCCGCGGAGAGCTGGACTATGAGGTGTACCTCAAGACACCGCAGCTCCTGGCGTTGCAGGCGCCGGAGGAGCAGCGCGTCTCGCATGACGAGCTGATGTTCCAGGTGGTGCACCAGGCGCAGGAGCTGTGGCTGAAGCTGGCTTCGCGCGAGGTGGTGGAGGTGGTGGCGGAGCTGGACCGCGACGCGTTGTGGGCGGCGTCCGCGAGGCTGGAGCGGGTGTCGCGCATCGTCCAGGGCCTGAAGTCGGAGCTGGCCGTGTTGGAGACAATGACGCCGGATACCTATCAGGTCATCCGTCGCAGCCTGGGCAATGGCAGCGGGCAGGAGTCCCCCGGCTACAACATGCTGCGCAAGGCGGCGGAGGGGCTGGAGCAGGCGCTGGAGAGGCTCCTCGCGCGACGCGCTCGGACGTTGCTGGCCGTGTACCAGGGCGGACCGGACGACCTGAAGCGGCTGTGCGAGCAACTGGTGGACGTGGACGAGGCCTTCCAGGGCTGGTTGCACGCACACTTCCAACTGGTGCGGCGCACCATCGGCGTGGACCGCGCGGTGAAGGCGCTGGACGGCCTGCCCACGCAGGTGCTGGCGGGGCGCATGACGCTGCCCCTGTTCCGTCAGCTCTGGGACGTGCGCGTGGAGCTGACGTCCGGGTGGCGACGCGAGGGAGGCCATGCGCCGGGCGCTCGTCGCGAGGGCTGCATGGAGGGCGCGCTGGAGGCCTACGCCGCGCCTCCGGCCAGCGCCGTGTGTCCGGTACACCACGCGGGCTTCCCTCCGCCCCGGGGCGAATCGTGACGTCGAAGCCGCGCACGGTGGCGGACTCTCCGCGCGCGCTCTTGCACCTGCTCTACAACGGCGCGAAGGCGGTGGACGTGGTGGAGGCGTCGCTCCAGCTGGGTCTGCTCGACTCGCTGGAGGGGCCCGCCCCCATCTCGCTGGCGGAGCTTTCCGCGAGGCACGGCCTTTTGCCGGGCCGGCTCTACAAGCTGCTGGACTGCCTGGAGAGCCTGAGCCTGGTGACGCGCGAGCAGGACACGGACGCGCTCGCGTCGGCGCGCTACCACGCGGTGCCGGGGCTGCGCGAGGCAGCCGTCGCCGTGGTGGGGCCGCGGGGCCGGGAGAAGGACCGCGAGAAGTTCGCCTGGCACAAGCTGCACGGGCGGCTGCCCGAGGTGCTGCGCGGTCAGCACTCCATCTCCCCCGACGACTTCGACTGGCCCCTGCGCACGCCGGAGCAGTTGGAGGGCTTCGAGACGAGCATGGCCGCGGGGCTGCCTCCCATCCTGGAGTCGCTGCGCCTGCACGCGCCGAGGCTGTGGAAGGACGGCGTACGCGTGCTCGACGTGGGTGGCGGTGACGGCAGCCTCGCGGCGTTGATGACGCGCGAGCACCCCGCCGCGCGCGTGGACGTCTACAACCTGCCGGCCACCCAGGCGCTGGTGGAGCGCACGCGCGAGCGCTTCGGCCTGGCCGCATCCCAGCTGGGCTTCGTGGGCGGAGACTTCCTCACGGAGCCCCTGCCCTCCGGCTACGACGTGATGACGTTCGTCCGCGTGCTGCACGACTGGTCCGCGCAGACGGCGCAGGCGCTGCTGAAGGCCGCGTGGGAGGCGCTGCCCTCCGGGGGACGCGTCGTCATCTGCGAGGAGTTCCGCACACCCGAGCGGCTGGCCGCGCAGTTCTTCTGGACGTACTTCCTCATCGGCGTGGACTCGTGCGTCAGCCGGCTGCGCGAGGTGGAGCTCTACGTCCAGATGCTCGAGGGCGCGGGCTTCCAGCGCGTCGACGTGCTGCGCGGCGGGCCCTTCGAGCTGGTGACGGCCGTGAAGCCCTGACGTCGTCGTCCAATCCCGGAGACGACAGCACGGGCCAGGGCAGACACCACGTCCTGCTCTGCCCTGGCCCGCTGGGGACCTTCCTCGCGACGACCCGTGCGCTTGGGGGGAGGGGGGAGGAGCGCCAGGGTCTTCACACCCTGACACGCCCGCGCGCACGTGCCCATTGCCTGCAAGTGCCGGCCCCGGGGACTCAGACTCCTGCCGGGCGGTGAACACCCAGCTGACATGCGAGCACCGCCAGCTGCGTGCGGTTCTCCGAGCCCAGCTTCTTGTAGATGCTGGTGATGTGCGCCTTCACCGTGCGCTCGGTGATGCTCAGACACGCGGCGATTTTGAGGTTGTCCGCGCCCGCGGCCACGTAGCCCAGCACCTCCCGCTCGCGCGGCGTCAGGAGCCCCAACTCCACGCCGCCCATGGGCACCTCCTCCTGCGGCATGAAGCCGGGGACGGAAGGGACCCAGGACAATCCCGTAGGCATCAGCCGCTCGCCGCGCGCCACGCGCGTCACCGCTTCCACCACCTCCGCGCAACCCACGTTGTGTTTCCAGAGGTACCCCGCCGCGCCCGCCTGGAGACACTGCTCGACGACTTCGGGCTCGTGGTGGCTCGACAGCACCAGCGCCTTCACCGTCGGATAGAAGTCATGCAGACACTGCAGCGCCGTCATGCCCGTGGTCGTTCCATCCTGGTCCGGCGGCTCCAGGCGTAAGTCCAGCACGGCCACGTGCGGCATCTGCTCCCGCACCCGCGCCAGGAAAGGCGGTGTCTGCGCGCAGCGCGCCACCACGTCCATCCCGGCGCTCTCCAGTACCAATACCAGACTCTCCCTGAAGACCTGCTGGTCTTCCAGGAGGGCCACTCGGATTCGCTCGTTGGAAATGTCTGTTGTCATCACCACTCCAGATGCAGTCCGTGCTCTCGCGATTCAGCGCGCCGAGCACCGCACCAGTTGCCGTGTTCATCAGAGGATGTTCAAAGAGTGTTCAAGGAACGTTCAAGGTGAGGAGTTTCCATCGTTCCTGGGGCCCTCCATTCACAAGACGAAATCGATGGCGGACCTTCATCCGTATGTCAGACATCCAGACTCCGCGCAGCGGGATTTGGACACGCAGTCCACACAACCCATACCCGTGCGGGCTGAACGTCCGCACTCGTGGGTCCCCCGCTCTTGCCGCTGTCCACGGCCTGGGTTACAGCTCAAATCATGTCACCCGCGTCTTTGCCTGAGAATGAACTCTCGGCCATCGCTGAAAAGGTGAGGAAGACACACGGCCCTGACTTCGCGCACGAGCCCCAGGCGCCCGCCAGACACTCCTGGGCCCTGGAAGGTGTCGCGGGAGCGCTCGCGGTGCTCCGAGAGGACGTGGTGCTGTGGGTCAACCTGCGATGGCAATCCCTGACACTGGCGCGAGGTCCCTGGCGCCATGTGACGGACAGCGGGCAGGAGGAAGGGCCCGCACTGCTCACCCTGCGCAGCGTCGTGGCCGCGGAGGCCCGCGCGCTCGGGGTGGAACAGACGGCCCGCACCGCGCGCTACAGCTACGCGGGAGGTCACCAGCAGATGGAGGTGCGGGTATGTCGGGTGAGCCGGGAGGCGCCCGTGGTGCTGGTGCTCGCCCGGGACGTCACCGAGCAGGTTCACTTGGAGGAGGCGCTGGCACGCGAGCGCCGCGCGCTGGCCGAGCGCGAGCACCTGCGCATGCTCAGCGAGCAGGCCTCCGGCATCGCACATGACCTGAGCAGTCTGCTGGTGGCGATGAAGCTCCGGCTGGAGATGCTCCAAATGAGCGACCTCAAGCAGGCGGCCCCCGCGGCGGCGCCGCCCGCGCACGTGGACACGCTCTTGCGCATCGTCGCCGACGCCACCACCCGCCTGTCGCGCCTGCGTGACTTCGCGCGCCAGCGGCCGGAGTCCCCGGTGGAGCCCGTGCAGTTGGCGGACGTGGTGCGCGACTCGGTGGAGATTGCCCGCGACGAGCTGGAGTCCCGGGCCGCGAAGCAGGGGCTGACCTTGCTGTTGGACGTGGACGTGCCCCGGCTGCCGCTGGTGGAGAGCTCCGCGGCGGACCTGCGCTGCGTCTTCCTCAACCTGCTGCGCAACGCGCGCGACGCCATGCCCCAGGGCGGCACCCTGCGCGTGCGCGGACGCCCGGCGCTGGGGCACTCCATCATCACCGTGGAGGACGAGGGCACCGGCATCCCCGAGGAGCACCTGCTCTCCATCTTCCAGCCCTTCTTCACCACCAAGGGCCAGCACGGCACGGGCCTGGGCCTGTCCATGGCCCATGACGTGGTGACGCGCGCTCAGGGCACCCTCACCGCCGCCAACCGCCCGGAGGGGGGCGCCGTGTTCACCATCACCCTGCCCGCCCTCCAGAGGAAGGCGGCCTCCCGGGAGCGCCCCGCCACCTACCGCTCCGGCTGAAGACGGCCCGGGTCCATGAGGCAGCGGGGCGGGTGGAGACACACCCGGACACCCCGGCACGTCCTGCCGCCAGCACGAGAAAGTCGGGCCCCCGGAGGACAGGAGGGTGGCGACAGGGACGCGAGCCTAGGTGATAATCCGTAGGCCACCCGGCCTGGTGGCGATATCCGGTGGGCGGCGGCACCCAATCCGCGCTCTCAAGGGGGAGGCGTCATGTCGGAGATGAAGATCCGCGTGCTGGTGGTGGATGATGACCAGGAGCAGCTCACCCTGGCGGAGCGCTCGTTGTCCGCGTTTGGTTTCGATGTTCGGACGCACCGCTCGTCACTGGGCGTGTCCAACCTGGTGCGCACGACGCTGCCGGACCTGGTGCTGCTGGACGTGAACATCCCCGCGCTCACCGGCGACAAGGTGCTGACGCTGGCGAGGGGACAGGCGCCGGCGGGGACGCGCTTCGTGCTCTTCTCCGCCTCGGACGAGTCCAAGCTGCGCGCGCTGGCGCTGGCCTCGGGCGCGGACGGCTACATCACCAAGAGCACCCAGGGCGAGGAGCTGGCGAAGAAGCTCCACGCCATCTACGCCAAGGGCCGCGCCGTCGTGGCCGCGCCGGCCCCGTAGCGTCCGGCGCTCAGCTCAACAGCTCCGCCATCTCCAGGAAGACGCCGCGGAAGTCACCCCGCGCGCCGATGAGCCGCAGGTTCTGCGCCAGCCCTCCCGTGGAGCGGAAGAACATCACCGCTTCCGGCGGCGGCTTGATTTTGAGGAAGCGCGCCGCGTTGCGGGTGAAGTGGTTGCGCATGTCGCGGGTGATTTCGCAGGACATGTAGTCGTACGGCGTCAGCCGCATGGGCCTGCCGGCGATGTGGAGCACCTCGCGGATGAGGTCCGCGGCCTCCTCGCCCGGCAGCTCCACGGTGAAGCCCACCTCCTGGCTCAGCCGCAGGATGTCCATGGGCTCCAGCCGCATGGACTGCAGGAACATGCGCCGGTTGGCGTCCACGAAGCGCGGGCTGAAGCGCTTGATGGAGCCGAAGTCCAACAGCCCCAGCCGCCCGTCCGGCATCACCATGAAGTTGCCCGGGTGCGGGTCCGCGTGGATTTCGCCCGAGCCGAAGAAGGGCCCGTACGTCGCGCGGATGAGCTGCCGCGACACGCGGAAGCGCTCGTCGTTGGAGTCGACCGTCGTCACCCAGTCCTTGAGGGTGGGCCCCTCCAACAACTCCAGCGTCAGCACGCGCTCGGCGCTGTGGCTGGCGATGACCTGGGGGACATACAGGTCCTTCAGCTCCGCCACGCCGCGCGCGAAGCCCTCCGCCAGCGACGCCTCGCGGCGGTAGTCCAGCTCCAGCAGCAGCTCGTCGCGGAACTCGTTGAAGTAGGCCGAGCCGTCCATCAACCGCGACGCCTTGGAGACCGTCTTCACGACGAGGCCCAGGTTCTCCATGTCGTGGGTGAGCGACTCGGCGATGCCCGGGTACTGCACCTTCACCGCGACGACGCGGCCGTCCTCCAGCACCGCGCGGTGCACCTGTCCCAGCGACGCGGCGGCCAGGGGCTCCCGGCTGAACTCGCGGAAGGCGTCCTCGGGGGCCGCGCCCAGCTCCTGGCGCACCACGCGCGTCACCATGTCGTAGGACATGGCGGGCGCCTGGTTCTGCAGCCGCGCCAGCACCTGCCGCACCTCCGGGGTGAGCAGGTCCGGGTCCATGGAGATGGCCTGGCCCAGCTTCATGGCCGCGCCCTTCAGCTCTCCCAGGGTGGCGACGAGCTTCTCCGCGGAGCTCTTGCTGAGCAGTTCCGGCGTGCCGCCAGCCAGGCGCTTCGCGCTGCTCATGAGCACGTCGGTGCCCACCTGCATGGAGAGGCCCGCCAACTTGCGCAGCCGGGTGAAGCGGCCCTGGGGAGGAAGCGAGTCGTCGGAGTCGGAGGCCATGGGTACCCCTGGATTAACGAGGAGCCACCCCCCAGACGCAAGACACCGCTTCCGCGTTGCACGCGCCCGGCCGCCCGCCTAACGCGGTGTGGGCGTGTTGCGCAGCCGGGCCCGCAGTGAGCGCCAGCGCTTGAGGCCCTCCAAATCCAACGGGTCCATCCGCACCGCCTGCTCGTAGGCGGCGAGCGCTTCCTGGAGCCGCCCCACCGACGACAGCGCGTCCCCGGACAGCCGCTGCACCGCCGCGCGGCCATCCCGCCCGGGGTTCTCCGCGAGGAAGCGGCGGCGGCAGTTCTCCAACGCGGTGACGGTGAGGCCCGCGGAGAGGCAGCGCTCCACCCCTTCCACGTTGCCCAGTCTGGCGTCGTATTCGGCCCGCCGCTCCACGTGACCCAGCACGTGCAGCGCGGACGTCACCCGCTCGTTCACCCGCTCCAGCTGGGCACGCTGGCCCAGCGACAGGTTGCGGCTCTTGAGTGGCTCCAGCGCCGTACGAGCGCGCTGGGTACCGGCCCGCAGCGTCTCCGGGGTGGCGTCGCGAGGCACCTCCAGCACCGCGTAGTGGTCACCCGCCAGGCGGGCCCTGAAGCCCTGGAGCACCCGCTCCGCCACCGCGTCCTCCTGCATGGGGGACGGAGGGGGCGTGGGTGGCTCCAACCGCACGCCGGACTTCAGCCGGGTCAGCGCTTCCTGGAAGGCGGGCGATGTGTCGCGCAGCTGGACGCCGAAGCCCGGCGTCATGCGCCACCCTCGCGCCTGCTCCTCCGTCACGTGGCGCACCACCTGCCCCGTGCAGGCCAGCTCACCACCGGGCAGCCGCAGGAGGAAGCCCACGTCGGACAGGAGCGGCGGCGGCGACGCGGTGGTGTGGAGGAAGAGGCCGGCGCGGCCCACCCACTCACAGCGCAGCTCTTGCGAGTGCGGCGTGCCCGCCATGCGCACCCGCGCGGTGAAGCCGGGAATCACGGGCTCGGGCTCGGGCGCGAGCGCGGTGGCCAGCGCCGCGCGCAGGTCCGAGGCCTGGGCGAAACGGTCCGCGGGACGCTTGGCCAGCGCGCGGAGCAGCACGCGCGACAACGAGGGCGGCACGCCGGGTTGCACCTCGTGCGGCGGCACCGGCTGCTTCTGGAGGTGACCGATGAGCACCTCCGCCGCCGTGCGGCCCGCGAAGGGCACGCGCCCGGTGAGCAGGAAGTAGCCCAGCACTCCCACCGCGTAGATGTCCGTGCGCGCGTCCACCACGTCGTCGCCGCACTGCTCGGGGGCCATGAACTCCGGCGTCCCCAGGAGCACGCCCACTTCCGTGGTGTGCAGGCCCGCCGGACGCGACAGCAGCTTGGCGATGCCGAAGTCCAACAGCTTCACGCGCTGGCGGCCCAACAGGCCCGGCACCAGGAAGACGTTGGCCGGCTTCAAGTCGCGGTGGACGATGCCGTGCGCATGCGCGGCGCCCAGCGCGTCACACACCTGCGAGAGCAGATCCACCACCACCGACGGCGAAAGCGGCCCCTTCGCGAAGGCCGCCAGGCTCTGCCCCTCCAGGTACTCCATGACGAGGTAGGGGCGCCCGTCGCGCACGTCCAAATCGTAGAGCGCGACGACGTTCTCGTGCTGCACCACCGTCAGCGTGCGCGCCTCCGACAAGAAGCGGGCGACGAGGTCCGGGTCCTGCGCCAGGTGCGCGTGCAGCACCTTGATGGCGACGCGCTTCTGGATGAGGGCGTGCTCGGCCAGCATCACCGTGCCCATGCCACCCCGGCCCAGCTCCTTCAGCAGCTTGAAGTGTCCCAGCTGCTGCCCCACCAGTGAGTTGGTGGGCGTGGCGGGCACCGGCGTGGGCTCCACCAGCATCGGCGGAGGCGTCCCCGCGTACAGCATCGTGTTGCCCTCCGCGGGCGTGTTCCGATGCGGGCGCACCCAGGTCGGGCACTCGCTGGGGTCGGAGTGCGAAGGCACGCAGGAGCAGGTGGCGTTCTGGAGGAACACGGGGAGCGGGATGGGGACGACTGGGACAGGGGTCTATTGCGCGGTGTCTCTGCGAGCCATGTGCCACCCACGATTCAACCGTGCTGGCGTTCAATCTTCATGCGGAAAGGCTGGATGGACTTCGGGTTCCGGACAGTGGCGGGAGAAGACCTCCCGTCTGACTGAAATTGTCCCCCTCTCTCTCCGCAGAAACTACAGCCATTCGGTTGAAAACATTACCGCCTGCCTCGCTTTCGGAGGCCTGGATGCGGGGAATCCATTTCTCTCTGTCGCACTCTCATGTTTTCCGGAAGACGTTCCATGCCTTTCCGGAGTCCGCGCCCCATCCCCCACGTGAAGACGCATGGGGTGGGGTTCCTTGAGTCGAAAGATGTGACGGGAGTGCACGGGCGTCCGGAACGCGCCGCTACAGGTCGCCACGCGGGGTGCTCACGCCGACATGAGCCTGGGGCTCGCGACGCGAGGAACCGTGCGCGGCGCGCACGCGGGTGACGGCCTGGACTGAAACGGGAAGCGCCTCCGAGCGGGGCCTCGTGGGCACCGCGGGAGGGCCTCGACCGGGAGTCTGCTGCTTCGCGAGGGCGACCCGCGCGGGGCCACGCGCTCGGGCCCTGGCAACATGGTGGGAGGGCCGTCCCACTCCAGGATGAGCGGGACGGCCTCCTGAAGCGACCTCAGCCGATCATGGGCTCGCAGTAGCCCGACTCGGAGCAGGTCAGGCCTTCACAGCACGTGGCGCCCGTGCCACAGGCGCCCTCCTCGGATACACACTCGGAACCCGCGTCCGGCTCGCCCGTGCCCGCGTCCGGCTCGCCCGTGCCCGCGTCAGGTTCGCCCGTGCCCGCGTCCGGCTCACTGTCACATGCGCCCAGCGTGTCGCCGTGCTTGAGGTGGGCATTCAACGCCGGTGCGCCCACGGAAATCGTGTGCGCGTTGGCCGGGTTGCCCGGGGGAATGTGGCAGATGTCGATTTTGGTCGGATTGAACACGCCACCCGAGCCGCCCTCGTTTCCGTCACCGGTGTCCCCGCTTCCCTTCGAACCCGGCGCGCCTTCCAGTCCACCCGTTTGAGGATCTCCCGGAAGGGAGTCCCCTTCGGGCTGGGGCGAGCCACCACACCCGCTCACCAGCAGCGTGCACAGGGCCACCGCCAGGGCGGGCTTCGCAATGAAATCCAGACTTCGCATGAACGTTCTCCGGTTCCGGGTGTACGGGTGTCGAGCGTCGCGTGCGTGAAACATCCGAGACAGACGCCAGTCCGTTCGCGCACTCGTGCCCCACGGCCTCCGCCGGGACATGCTCGAGCGTCACTCCTGGAATCAGGGCTTGGGCCCCTTCAACCGCCTGCCCCCGCGAGCACATCCACCACGCAAAAGAGACCCGCGCTCGCGGCTCGCGGCCACGCCGTCCAGGGGGCGCGGACAGTTCCGGACAGGATGTGTGCGGACGAGCCCGGATGTCACCGCGCGTCCTTGGGAACCTTTCTCACGGAGAGGGTGTCTGGCGCGCGGGGCCGTATCGGGAGGTGGATGTGGAACGCGCGCGAGTCCGGCGGATGCCGGCCTGGATGGGTTGTGTCTTCGCGGTGGCGCTGATGCTGGGTGTCTCGGGGCGTGCATTCGCGCAGGAGCAGTCCCTCCCGCGCGCGCAGCCCGATGCGGCCCTGGAGAACGCCGCCGTGCTGGGCCGCGTCTGGGGCACGGTGAAGTACGTGCACCCCGCCCTCGCCTTCCGCGCGGTGGACTGGGACGCGGCCCTCGTGGAGTCACTCCCGGGCGCGCTCGCGGCGAGCACCCCGGAGGCGCTCGCCACCTCCGTGAGCGACATGCTGCGCCGGCTGGAGGACCCGCTCACCCGCGTCGAGCGCGAGCCGGGCGCGCCCCCATCCCCGCGCGAGCCGTCCGGCCCGCTCTCCCGCTGGTCCGGTGACGTGCTGGTGCTGGACCTGGACCGGCGCTTCTCCAACTTCAACGCGCTGTATCCGGCGATGACGGCGCTGGGGCCTGAGCTCGAGCGCGCGCGCCGCGTCGTCGTCGACCTGCGCGCCAGCGGTCCCGAAGAGGCCGTCTGGATGGAGCTGGCGCTGGGCTTCCTGGAGCGCTCGCTTCCGTCGGACACCGTGACGGCTCCCGCCGAGCGCTTCCGCGTGTACTCCGGCTTTCCCGTGCAGCTGGGGCCCAGCTCGGGCGGCTACAGCGCCTCGGTGGAGACTCGGCTCGCTCGGACCTTCACGCCCGCGCCCAGGACGCCGAAGCGCTCGCTGGTCCTCCTCGTCAACGGCCGCACGCCCCTGTCGCCGTTGCTGCTGGCCCTGCTCTCCTCGTCACGCACGCGCCTCGTCGCGCAGGGCGCGCTCGATGAGTCCTCCGCCGTGAAGACCCGCACGGTGCCCTTGCCCGGAGGCCAGCGCGCGGTGGTGCGCGCCTCGGAGCTCGTGTTCCCCTCGGGCTCATCGGGTCTGCGCGCGGACGTCACCGTGCCCGCGAGCGCGGACGAGGGCGACACCGGCCCCGCCTTCCAGGCCGCGCTCCGGCTGCTGCGCGCGGGGACTCCGAAGGCCTCCGCGCGCGTCTCGGCGAAGGACGCGGTGCTCCCCACGGGAGGACCGGACGACGCCTACGAGGCGATGGCGTATCCCTCCGAGCCCTACCGGCTGCTCGCCGTCATCCGCTTCTGGAACGTGATGCGCTTCTTCCATCCGGACCCGAAGGCCCTGAAGGACTGGGACGCGGTGCTGCCGGAGTTCCTCGGCCGCGCTCGCACGGTGGAGGATGCGCGCGCGTACACGCATTTGCTCTACACGCTGTCCGCGCGGGTCTCCGACGGCCACGTCTTCATCGCGGAGCAGGGCCAGCCCCTGCGCTCGCTCGCCGAGGCCACCGCGCCGCTCGTCCTGCGCTCGGTGGAGGGACGCTTCCTCGTGTCGGAGCTGCCCGTGCCCGAGGCCGCTCGCGCCGCCGGCATCGGCGTGGGGGACGAGGTGGTGTCCATCGACGGCGAGGCGGTGACCACGCGCGCCGCGCGCTTCCGGGAGCTGCTCGGCGCCTCTCACGACGCGGCGCGAGCGGAGCGCGTGGCCAGCCTGCTGCTCGCGGGCGCGGACGGAAAACCCGTGGAGGTGATGCTCCAGGGCGTGGATGGACGCATGAAGGAATCGCGGCTGCCTCGCTCGCGCGACTTCCTCCCGTTCCTCCGTCCCCCCGTCCAGGACGACACGCCGTGGAAGCGGCTCGACAGCGACGTGGGCTACGTGGACCTGCGACGGCTGCGCGCCGACTCGGTGCCCGGCATGTTCGAGGCGATGAAGGACACGCGCGCCCTCGTCTTCGATTTGCGCGGCTATCCACAGGGGAGCGCGTGGGCGCTGGCTCCGCGCCTCAACACGCGAGGCGCCACCGCGTCCGCGCTCATCGCCCGCCCGCTGGTGGAAGCGGGAGAGGCCCGCGAGGTGCGCTTCCCCGCCACCCTGCCCTCTGGCGACGGGCCTCGCTACGCGGGCCGCGTCGTCGTGCTCATCGACGCGCGGACGCTGAGCCAGGGCGAATACACGGCGATGATGATTCAGGCCGCGTCCGGCGCGCGGCTGGTGGGCAGCGCCACGGCGGGCGCCGTGGGCGACACCACCAACGTCTGCCTGCCCGGCAACGTCTGCGTCCTCTTCACCGGTCAGCGCTTCGAGACCCCCGACGGCCGCACGGTGCAGGGCGTGGGACTGCGCCCGGACGTGGAGGTCCACCCCACCGTGCGCGGACTGCGCGCCGGACGCGACGAGGTGCTGGAGCGCGCCCTCACCCTGCTGCGCGAGGCAGGTGGACGGTGAAGACGGAGCCCACGCCCTCGCGGCTCTCCACCTCGATGCGGCCGCCCATCGCCTCCACAATCTGCCGGCTGATGTAGAGCCCCAGGCCCAGCCCTCCATAGTGCCGGTCGCTCACCGCGCGCTCGAAGCGACCGAACAGCCGCGGCAGGTCCGTCTCCGAGATGCCGATGCCCTCGTCCCGCACCGACAGCCGCACCACCCCGTCGCCGGCCTCCGCCGCGGTCACCTGCACGGGCCTGCCCGCGCCGTACTTGGCCGCATTGGTCAGGAGGTTCACCAGCACCTGGTCCAACCGCAGCGAGTCCCACCGGCCCTGGAGCGGCTCCGGGATATCCACCCGCACCGAGCACCCCGCCACCGCGAACACCTCTTCCATCCGCTCCACCGCGTCGCGCACCGCCTGCCCCAGGTCCACCTCCGTGGGCTCCAGCGCCAGCCGCCCCAGCGACACCCGGCTCACGTCGAGCAGGTGGTCCACCAGCGTGGCCAGCCGCTGCACCTGTCGCATCGCCGTGGAGAGCCGGGGCGCCACCTTCTCGCGCGAGTCCGGGCCGAGCGCGCGGTCGATGAGGCCGTGCTGGAGCTTGAGGCTCGTCAACGGCGTCTTCAGCTCGTGGCTCGCCACCGACAGGAACTCGTCACGCAGCCGCACCGCCGCCTGCGCGTCGCGGTACAGCGACGCGTTCTCCAGCGCCACCGCCACGCGCCGCGCCAGCTCCTCCATCATCGACACGTCCGACATGGCCAGGGGCCGCTGCGGCGGCGACGTGCCCAGCGTGATGACGCCCAGCGTGCGCCCGCGCGTGCGCACCGGCACCACCAGCAGCGACGCGGGCCTCAGGGCTTCCAACAGCGCGCGCTGCTGCTCGGAGCGCTCCGCCAGTCGCTCGCACAGGGCCGCGTCCACGTCCGGCACGAAGCGCGGCTCGCCCGACTGGAAGCACTCGCGTGACAGGGACAGCGCGCCCTCGCCGCCCAGCACCGAGAGCACGGACGCGTCCCGCGACGGCTCCTGGTGCGCGGACGCCACGCACCGCAGGGTGCCGTCCGGCCCCACCAGCTCCACCAGGCAGCTGGACGCCACGCTGCTGGCGGCCACGCGGGCCACGTGCTCCAGCGTCCACTCCACGTCGTCCAGGTGCTCCGCCAGCGCGCGGCTCGCCTCCAGCAGGAAGAACAGCCGCTCCTCGGCCTCCTTGCCCATCTGAAGCGCGTGGTGCAGTCGCTCGCCCCGCTCGCGCAGCGTCCCGTACAGCGCCGCGCGCTCCAGCGCCTGCGAGCACTGGTGGGCCAGCGCGTCCAGGAACGCGCGCTCCAACGGAGGGAACATGCGCGGCTCACCCCACGCCAGCGCCACGAAGCCCAGGATGCCCCGCTCGGTCAGCAGCGGGAGGAACGCGCGCGAGCCCTCGCCCAGCGCCGCCACGTCGCTCTCCACGAGACCCGCCGAGGGGAGCAGCTCCTCCAGTCGGGAGAACCACTGCGCCTCGCGCTGCTCCGCCGCTCGCGCGAGCACGGGCAGACCCGCGACGCGCTGACCATCCAGGCCCTCCATCCACGCCTGTGAATAACCGACGGAGCCCAGCACGCGCAGGCACCCGTCGGCACTCAGCTCCGCGATGGCGACCCGCGCCGCTCCCGAGGCCTCCAGCCCGTCGCGCACCATCACCCGCGCCACGTCCTCGGCGGTGGCCGCGCGGGACAGCGCCGCCGTCACCGTCTGCAGCCGCGCGGAGAAGGACTGGGCCGTGCGCGCCTCCTCGTACAGGAGCGCGTTGTCCATGGACAGGCTGGCGCGGCGGGCCAGCTCCATCGCCACCTCCAGCTCCGGCGCATCGAAGGACACCTGCTCGTCGCCTCGCACCAGCGACACGGCGCCCAGCACCCGGCCCCGCGCCAGCAACGGCAGCACGAGCCCCGCCCGGATTCCCAGGCGACGGACCACATCCAACTGCGCGGGCTCTCGCACCATCGCCGGGAGCATCTCCTCCGTCACCACCGGCATCACCACCGGACGTCCGGTGCGCAGCGCCTCGGAGATGCCACCGGGTGACACCAGGTCCACGGGCCGCAGTCGGGACAACTCGTGCACCAGCGCCGTCTTCTCCGGCTCACGGTGCGCCGCGGCCACCCGCTCCACGCTCCCGTCCTCCGCGATGACATCCACCGAGCACCAGTCCGCGAGCACCGGCACCGCCAGCTCCGCCAGCCGGTGCAGCACCGTGCGCCACTCCAGCGACGCGCCCAACAGCTCGCCCGCGCGCGACAGGAAGGCCAGGCGCGCCGCCTCGGACGAGGCCGCCTCCACCCCGTGCTCGGGCTCCGGCGGCGCCGGGGTGGGCCGGGGTTTCCCGGCGACATCGAGAGAAGCTTCAGGAGGAGAAATCGGCTCGGCGGGCATGCAGGTGGACCACGATGGAAGAGAAGCGCCGCGCGACATCAGACCCCGAGCTAAAAGCGTCCCGGACGCGGCAACAATGCCGCCCGTCTCCGCGGACGGGGAGACTGTCCAGTGTCGGACCCGCGGGACGTTGAGTGCCTTTCGAGTGAAGAGCCCCGCGCGCGGCGCGTACGGAATGACTCGGGCCGGGAGGTCGCTGACTCAGCCCACGTCGGACGCCATCGGCGGGTTCCACCACACAGCGCCCTTCCCATCGATGGCCGCCTTCGCGCGCTCGCGCACGTCGGTCAGCTCCTCCACGGACAGGGGCCGCGCCGAGTGGACCGCGCCGAGCGCCGCGTCCTGTTCGTTGGGGTGGCTCATCCCCATCAGCATGACGTCCGGGTCCAACGTCAGCGTGTAGTGCACGCACTCCTCCACGCTCAGGTGCGGCAGCACGGGCACGTCGCGGTCCTCGCGTCCGCCAGAGCCCACCTTGCCGCGCGGCCGGGCCTCCAGCGGTCGGCCATAGCCCTCCGTGTCGCCCAGGAGCTTGCCCGCGCCGAACGTCTTGAACGACACCACGCCCACGCCGCGCGAGCGCGCCAGCGGCAGCACGTCCCGCACGTAGCGAAGGTCCACGAAGGGCCCCAGCGGAAACATCACCACGTCGCACAGCCCGGAGTTCACCGCCACGCGCAGCACGTCCGGGTGGTGACTGGAGATGCCCCGGAAGCGCGCCTGCCCCGCGCTCACGCACCGGCCCAGTTGCTCCAGGCCGCCGCCCGGCGCGGCCAGCTGCTCCCACGCGGCCAGCTCCGACACGGCGTGGAAGGCGAACAGGTCCACCGCCGCGTGGCCCAGCCTCCGCAAGCTGGCCTCCACCTGCGGCGCCACCGGGGCGTCGAGCACGTCCACCTTGTCGATGAGGAAGACGCCCTCGCGCCGGCCGCGCAGGGCCTCGCCCACCACCTCCTCGCTCAACCCCTCCTCGTAGTTGGGCGCGGTGTCGATGACGTTCAGCCCCGCGTCCAGCGCGCGGCGCAGCGTGGCGACGAGCGACTCCCGGGGCGCCGAGCGGTCGGCGATGTCACCGATGCCCACCGCCGTGGCGACGAAGCCGGTGCGGCCCAGCGCGCGGCGGGGCGTGAAGCGGGGAAGCGGATTCGCGGACATGCCTCCGGTTGTGCAAGAGCGCCCCTCACGTCGTCAAGGCGCTCGGCGCGGGAAGGTTCAGCGGAAGGGACCGGAGACCTCGAACGTCACGCCCGCGTTGCTGGAGTTCGTCGCCCCGCGCTGCGAGCTGAAGTACAGCCTGCGTCCATCCGGGCTGAAGGCCGGGCCCGTGAGCTCCGAGCCCGCGTGGCCCAGCACCCGCAGGAAGCTGGCGACGATGCGCTGGGGCCCCGGGGTGATGAGACAGATTTCCCGGTTGTCGCCGTCCTCCGCCACGAACAAATCCCCCGAGCGCGACACCACCACGTTGTCCACGCCCCTCAACGGCGAGCCCGGATACAGGGACGCGGCGTAGATGACCTCCAGCTTCCCCGTGGCCGGCGTGTGCGCCCACACGCGGTTGTCGCCCTTGGTGGTGACGTAGATGACGCCGCCGTCGTACCAGCAGCCCTCGCCGCCGTTGAACACCGTCGTCCGCGCCGCCACCTCCGGCTGGAGCGACGCTGGCTTGTTCGCGGCGCAGGCCACCCAGCTCACCGTCGCCGTTCCCGTCAGCGCATCCCCCGTCACCCGGGCCGCCTCCAGCGTGCCCGCCGCCAGCACCGGCCACGCGGACGGAGTGAAGCGGTACAGGCGCCCATTCGGTTGGTCCTCCGTCAGGTAGAGCCGTCCACCGTCCGGGTCCACCGCCACCGCCTCATGGGGGAACGTGCCGAGCGCGCCGCGCACCACGCCCTGCGAGGCCTTGGCCGGGTTGCACTCCCAGACGCGCCCGCCGCTGTGCTCCTCGCACGACAGCCACGTGCCCCAGGGCGTCGGCCCTCCCGCGCAGTTCATCCGCGTGCCGGACAGGATGCGGTACGCCGCCACCACGCTCCCGCCTCCGCTGAAGCGCAGCGCGCTGGCGCCCCCGGGGAGGCCCTCGCTGTTGGACACGTACACCCAGCCGCCGTCCGGCCGCGCGAAGCAGGCACCACCGTCCGGCGCGGTGTGCCACACGTAGCCCGTGTTGCCGACCGTCTGGCCCGAGCGGGCGATGATGCGCGAGGTGAAGCCCGCGGGCAGTCGCAGGCCGTTGACGTCCGCGCTCCCGGACATCGCCCCGTAGGGACTGGGCCCCGACTGGGCCGGCGCCGCATAGGCCTCCTTCCAGAACGAGGGGCCCCAGGCGAGCGCTCCACTTCCGAGCGCGGAAAGACGAAGGAAGCCACGGCGACTCAGACGCATGTGCGGGTTCTCCTGTGCGAGCAGGAAAACCACCCACCCCTCCCCTCACCACTGAACGCGACGCGAGCGTGAGGCCCGCGACATCACCCGCGTCGACTCGCGCGATTCTTGTCCCAGATGGCGTAGAGGATGATGAGGAAGGCGACAAGCCGCGCCACGTAGAGGTAGTAGCGGCGCTCGTCCAACGAGTCCATCAGCGACGACACCGCCGAGTTCGCGCCCAACAGCGCGAAGGCCACCGCGAAGAAGCCGAACAGGCGCTCGTGCGACTGCTTCCAGAAGCGCAGGAAGAACAAGGCGCACGCCAGCCACCCCATCGCCGTCGCACCGTTGAGCATGGACCTGAGCATGGGCGAGCTACCTCACGAGGCGTCCCAGATGAGGCCGAACAACAGGATGGAGACACTGGCCAACGTGGCCAGCAGGCGCGGCATGTACAGGTCGATGGTGGTCGGCAGAATCACCAGGTCCACGAAGAGCAGCACGTTGCTGACCGCCATGCCCACGAAGCACAGCCCGCTCCACAAGAGCAGTCGGGACTGGCTGCTCTTCCAGGCGCGCAGCAATAGCACCGCGCACGCCACGCTGGTCAAGGCACAGAGGATGTAGACCGCCTCAGCCATGGTCGCCGTCCTTGTCCTTCTTGAGCACGAAGGCTTCCGCGAAGCCCCGGACCTTGTCCAACGGCCGGGAGAAGATGAAGGAGATGACCGTCACCCGCCGCGCACCGTACACCGCCGCCAGCTCCGTCACCGCCTGCACGTCTTCGGAACTCTCGGGACTGAAACGATAGACGGGCACGGCTCCGCCGTCGCTCACCAGCAACCTGCTCGCGGTGAGGTCCGCCAGCCTCGCGGCCGCGGAGGGTTCTGTGATGCGCAGCTCCAGGCTCACCGATGACGCGGTCCACTCCCGTCCAGGCTGGGCACGGAGCAAGAGAAGCACCTCCAGCTTCTCCAGCGAGTCGATATGCGTCGTGATGAAGCGCTGGACCCGCGGGGGTAGTCCGGCGTCGCTCACGAAGCCAACATGCTCCCGTTATTTTGTGCGTCAACCTTTTCCCGCATGGGGGTGTTCAGCTTCGGTCGCGGGGAGGTCCTTCGGCTGGTCGCTCCGCATCGTGGGGAGCGGGCCCTGTCCGGCCTCCTGCTCCGTCGGCGTGGAGACGGGGGGCACCAGGTGTCGCAGGCCCTCGACGAGCTGCTGTGTGGCGCTGGGGCCCGTCACGTCGAGGAGCGCGAGCAGCACCGTCTCCGGATGCCCGTACATCTTCGGCAACAGCGTGCTGTAGGCGCGCACCGAGCCCCGCTGCCCACCCAGCTCCCAGTCCACGTGAAGCCCGTGGAGTGCCTCGCCCCGGGCCGCGCGCATCAGCGGCTGCGCATCCTGGGGCAAGGGGTCGCCACCGCGTCCCCGGACGATGACGCCTTCATGCAGGCCCGGCGCTTCGCGATACGCCAGACATCCGCCGGCCAGTCCCTGGGCGGCCCGGTTGGCCAGCAGGGTGTGGCCGCTGCCCGGCTCCACCAGGGCCAGGGGCGTGGGCAGCGCGGCGAGCACGGCTTCCAGCCAACGCTGCTGGTTGCGGTGCGACTCCATCTCCCGGCGCAGGTGCTCCTCGCGCGTCCGGGTCCGCTCCGCCTCCATGCGCCGGTGGGCCTCCGCCAATTCGCCCTCGTGCTCGCGCCGCTGCGTCTCGCGCAGCGCCTCCGCCTGACGCCGCACCAGCTCCGTCTTGCGGAACAGGTCCACGAAGACGCCCACCTTGGAGCGGAGGACTTCCGGCTCGTAGGGCTTGAGCAGGTAGTCCACCGCGCCCACCGCGTACGCGCGCAGCTCCGGGAGCTGGCCGCGCGACAGGGCGGTGAGGAAGAGGATGGGCGTGTTGCGGCTGCGCTCGCGCTCGCGGATGAGACTCGCCGTCTCGAAGCCGTCCATTCCCGGCATGACGACATCCAGGAGGATGGCGGCGAAGTCCTGGGTGAGCAGGTGGCGCAGCGCCTCGCGGCCACTTCGCGCGGAGACCAGCTTCTGCCCCAGCGGGGCCAGCGTCGCCTCCAGCGCCAGCAGCCCCTCCGGCTGGTCGTCCACCAGGAGGATGTGGGCGGGCTCCATGGAGAACACGGGGCCGCGCTCGCGCGAGGGCGCGGCGCTCATGGCTGCACCCGGCCGCGCGGCACATAGGCCAGTCGCGTCAGCCACCCTCCCACCTCGGAGAGAGACAGGCGCTCCACCTCGCCCTCCTGTCCCTCGCCGCCGTCGGACTCGCCCATCACCACCGCCACGCGTCCGCCCCGGCCCCTCAGGAAGCTCAAGCCCTCCTGTCCGTCGTCGTGGCCGGAGAAGAGCAGCCCCGCGGCCGCGGCGCCGTAGCTGTCCGCCGCGGACTCGAAGAGGGCGTCGATGGCGGGACGACAGCCGTGCTCCGGCGACTCCACGGACAGCGCCACGCAGCCCCGGTCCACCAGCAGGTGGTAGCCCCAGGGCGCCAGGTACACGCGCCCCGGCACCAGGTCCTCCTTGTCATCCGGCTCCACCACGGGCAGCGCGCAGCGGCGCGCCAGCGGCGCGGCCAGCACGTCATGCGGCCCCCGGTGCAGGACAATGACGACGGGCGCTGGCAGCTGCGCCGGCAGTTGGGAGAGCAGCGTCTCCACGTCCGCGCCCGCGCTCCGGGGCGCCCCCACCACCAGCAACCCCACGCTCATGACACCCTCCGGAACATGCGACCGCTGCCTTCCAGCTCCTCGTAGGCGGCGACGTGTGGAGTGCGCGCCACCGACTCCTTGCGCCCCAGACACAGGAAGCCGAAGCGGGCGAGGCTCTCATACAGCCGCGAGTGCACACGGTTGTGCAGGGCGCGATTGAAGGACAGCAGCGTGTCCCGACACACGATGACGTGGAACTCGTTGAACGAGCCGTCGATGGTCAGGTTGTGCTGGGTGAAGAAGATGCCGTCGCGCAGCCTGGGGTGGAGCAGCGCCCAGTTGCCGTCGCGGGTGTAGGAGTCGGACAGCGAGCCCCGCCCACCTGACTCCGCGTGGCGGCGCGCGTCGTCCTCGCCGGGCAGGGGCAGCACGCCGGTGCGAGCATCCGCCAGCAGTCCCTCGCTGGCATCGGACGCATAGAGCCGGCAGCGGCTCCACAGGCCCTCTTCGTGCAGGAGGATGGCCAGGGCATAGGTGTCCTCACCGGTGCCGCAGCCCGCGTGCCAGACGCGCACGGACGGCCAGGTGCGCAGCACGGGCACCACGCGCGTGCGGAAGTCTCGGAAGAAGGCCGCGTCCGAGAACAGCCCGGGCGGCGTGCTGGAGAGCGCGCGCAGCAACCCCTCCAGCGCCTCGCCGTCGTGCAGCACGCGGGCCTGGAGCGCGGAGAAGGACTCCAGGCGCTCCTCGCGCAGGTGGCGCCGCAGCCGCCGCAGCAATTGCGGCCGGGAGTGGCTGCGCAAATCGAAGCCCCAGTGTCGGGCCACGCCCTCCAGGAGCAGGTCCGCCTCCAGGGCCTCCAGCGCCGCGACCGAGGCGCCCGCGCTCACCCGGAGACCTCCGTGCGCGAGCCACGCGCCTGGGCGCCTCGCGGCGCGTGCAGCCAGACGCGCAGCAGGCTGAGCAGCTTTTCGATATCCACCGGCTTGGTGATGTAGTCGGACGCGCCCGCCTCCAGGCACTTCTCCCGGTCCCCCTTCATCGCCTTCGCGGTGAGGGCGAGAATCGGCAGGTGCGCCACGCGCTCCATGCGGCGGATGGCGCGCATGGCCTGATAGCCATCCATCTCCGGCATCATCACGTCCATCAACACCAGCTCGATGTCCGCGTCCTTCTCCAAGAGCCCCAGCCCCTCGCGCGCGCTCTCCGCGAAGGCCACCTTCATGCCGTAGCGCTCCAGCACGGTGTTGAGGGCGAAGATGTTGCGCACGTCGTCGTCCACCACCAGCACCTTGCGGTTGACCAGCAACGGGTCTCTCTCGCGCGCCTTCTCCAGCATGCGGCGCTTGGACTCCGACAGGTTGGCGGGCGAGCGGTGCAGGAACAGGCTCGTCTCCTCCAAGAGGCGCTCGGGGCTCTGCGCGTCCTTGACGACGATGGCCTCCGCCACGCGGCGCAGCTCCGTCTCCTGCGCGCGCGACAGCTCGCGGCCCGTGTAGACGATGATGGGCGGTCCCCCCGCGCCATGCACCTCGCGCACGCGACGGATGAGCTCCGTGCCGGGCAGGTCCGGCAGGCCCAGGTCCAACACCATGCAGTCGAACCTGCGCTCCGCCAGCGCGGCCAGCGCGTCCGCCGCTGTGCCCACCGCCACCGTCTGCACGTCCTCGCTGCCCAAGAGCTCCAGCAGCGTCTGTCGGTGGACGCCGTCGTCCTCGACGATGAGCAGGCCCCGGCCCTTGCGCTCCACGAAGTCGCGCAGGGAGGCCAGCGCCGCGGCTGCGGCATCCGGGTCCGCCGCCGCGCGCAGGTGGCCGATGGCGCCCAGGTTGAGCGAGCGCTCGCGGTGGTCCTCGTCGGACACCGTGTACACGGGCAGCGCGCGGGTGCCCGCGTCGTGCTTGAGCCTGTCCAGCACCACCCAGCCCGCCATCTCCGGCAGGTCCAGGTCCACCGCCACCGCCACCGGCCGCGCGTTGCGCACGGCGTCCAGCGCGCCCTCCACCTCCGTGGAGACGAGCACCTTGAAGCCCGCCCCCTGCGCGGCCGCGCGCAGCCGCGCCGCGTGTTCGGCGGCGTGTGTCACCGCGAGCAGCACCCTGTCACCGGGCTGGATGGAGCCCCGGTCGTCGTCGATGCCCAGCGACGCCAACGAGACGGGGGGTGTCACTTCCTCGATGTGGAGCGGCGGCACCAGGGAGGCCGTGTGGGCCAGGGCGGCGGCCACGGGGACGGTCCGGGAGGTGTCCTGTCCCGGCCGGTCCGCGACGAAGTCGAGCGGCAGGTACAGGGTGAAGACGCTGCCCTGGCCCGGCTCGCTCTCCAGTCGGATTTCGCCGCCGAGCAGCCTCGCGATTTCACGGCTGATGGACAGGCCCAGGCCGGTGCCGCCGTACTTGCGCGCGGTGGAGCCGTCGGCCTGCTGGAACGCCTCGAAGATGATGTGGTGCTTGTCCTTGGGGATGCCGATGCCCGTGTCCCGCACGGAGAAGGACACCACCGAGGGCGCGGTGGAGAGCACCGGGTGGTCCGCCGTCCAGCCGCCCCGCGCCATGCCGATGTCGAGCGACACGGAGCCGGACTCGGTGAACTTGAAGGCGTTGGACAGGAGGTTCTTGAGCACCTGCTGGAGCCGCTTGGCGTCCGTCTCCACCTCGCCCGCCATGCCCGGCGTCAGGTCGATGTCGAACTGGAGGCCCTTCTTGTCCGCCACCTGCCGGAAGGTGCGGTCCACGAACTCGCGCAGGTCGCTGAAGCGCAGCGGGCCCACGTCCACCGTCATGGTGCCGGACTCAATCTTCGACAGGTCGAGGATGTCGTTGATGAGTTCCAAGAGGTCCGCACCGGAGGCGTGAATGGTCCGGGCGAACTCCACCTGCCGTCCCGTGAGGTTGCCCTCCACGTTGTCGCTGAGCGTCTGGCTGAGGATGAGCAGCGAGTTGAGCGGCGTGCGCAGCTCGTGGCTCATGTTCGCCAGGAACTCCGACTTGTACTTGGACGTCAGGCTGAGCTGCTCCGCCTTCTCCTCGAGCGCGCGCTTGGCCTGCTCGACTTCGCCGTTCTTCCGCTCCACCTCCGTCTTCTGCTCGGAGAGCAGCTTCGCCTTCTCCTGAAGTTCCTCGTTGGTGCGGCGCAGCTCCTCCTGCTGACGCTTGAGCAGCTCCTCGGACTGCTGGAGCGACGTGGCCTGCTGTTCCAGGCGCTTGTTCGTCTCCGTCAGCTCCTCCTGCTGCTTGCGCAATTCGTCGGTGAGCGCCTGCGACTGCTTGAGCAGCGCCTCCGTGCGCATGTTCGCGGCGATGGTGTTGAGGACGATGCCGATGGACTCCGTGAGCTGCTCCAGGAAGCCCAGGTGCACGTCGCTGAAGCGGTGGAACGAGGCCAGCTCGATGACGGCCTTGATTTCCCCTTCGAAGAGCACCGGCAGCACGACGATGTTGCGCGGAATTTCTTCACCCAGGCCGGAGGAGATGCGGATGTATGTATCCGGCACGTCCGACAGGAGGATGGGTTCCTTCTCCAGCGCGCACTGGCCGACCAGCCCCTCGCCCAGCCTGAAGGAATTGGAGAGCCCCTTGCGCTCCCGGTACGCGTAGGACGCCAGGAGCTTGAGAATCTGCTCTCCGGCCTCGGCGCGGTCCGAGATGTAGAAGACGCCGTGCTGCGCGTCCACCAGCGGCGCCAGCTCCGACAGGATGACCTTGGACACCGTGAGCAAATCCCGCTGCCCCTGGAGGACGCGGGTGAACTTGGCCAGGTTCGTCTTCAGCCAGTCCTGCTCCGTGTTCTTCCGCGTGGTGTCCTTCAGGTTGCGAATCATCTCGTTGATGTTGTCCTTCAGGGCGGCCACTTCGCCCTGCGCGGACACGGTGATGAACCGCGTGAGGTCGCCCTTCGTCACCGCCGTGGCCACCTCGGCGATGGCGCGCACCTGCGTCGTCAGGTTCGCGGCGAGCTGATTCACGTTGTCGGTGAGGTCGCGCCAGATGCCGGCCGTGCCGGGCACGCGCGCCTGTCCGCCCAGCTTCCCTTCGATGCCCACCTCGCGGGCCACCGTCGTCACCTGGTCCGCGAACACCGCCAGCGTGTCAATCATGCCGTTGATGGTGTCCGCCAGCTCGGCGATTTCCCCCTTCGCGTCCACGACGAGCTTGCGCTTCAAGTCACCGTTGGCGACCGCCGTCACCACCTTGGCGATGCCGCGCACCTGCGTGGTGAGATTGGACGCCATGGAGTTCACGTTGTCCGTGAGGTCCTTCCACGTACCGGCGACGCCCTTCACCTCCGCCTGTCCGCCCAGCTTTCCTTCCGTGCCGACCTCGCGCGCGACGCGAGTCACCTCCGAGGCGAAGGACGAGAGCTGGTCCACCATCGTGTTGATGGTGTTCTTCAGCTCCAGGATTTCCCCCTGCACGTCCACGGTGATTTTCTTGGAGAGGTCACCGCGAGCCACCGCCGTCGTCACCTCGGCGATATTGCGCACCTGCGCGGTGAGGTTGGACGCCATGGAGTTCACGTTGTCCGTGAGGTCCTTCCATGTGCCGGCCACGCCCTTCACGATGGCCTGGCCACCCAGCTTGCCCTCGGTGCCGACCTCGCGCGCCACGCGCGTCACCTCGGACGCGAACGAGTTGAGCTGGTCCACCATCGTGTTGATGGTGTTCTTCAGCTCCAGAATCTCGCCGCGCACATCCACCGTGATTTTCTTGGACAGGTCTCCATTCGCCACCGCCGTCGTCACCTCGGCGATGTTGCGCACCTGAGCCGTCAGGTTGGACGCCATGGAGTTCACGTTGTCGGTGAGGTCCTTCCATGTACCGCCGACGCCGCGCACCACGGCCTGACCGCCCAGTTTTCCTTCCGTGCCGACCTCGCGCGCCACGCGAGTCACCTCGGACGCGAACGAGTTGAGCTGGTCCACCATCGTGTTGATGGTGTTCTTCAATTCCAGAATCTCGCCGCGCACGTCGACGGTGATTTTCTTCGACAGGTCTCCGCGGGCCACCGCCATCGTCACTTCGGCGATGTTGCGCACCTGCGACGTGAGGTTGGACGCCATCGAGTTCACGTTGTCGGTGAGGTCCTTCCACGTCCCACCGACACCACGCACCACGGCCTGTCCACCCAGCTTCCCCTCGGTGCCGACCTCCTTCGCGACGCGCGTCACCTCCGAGGCGAACGACGAGAGCTGGTCCACCATCGTGTTGATGGTGTTCTTCAACTCCAACACCTCGCCGCGCGCATCCACGGTGATTTTCTTCGACAGGTCGCCCTTGGCCACGGCCGTCGTCACATCCGCGATGTTGCGCACCTGCGCGGTGAGGTTGGAGGCCATGGAGTTCACGTTGTCCGTGAGGTCCTTCCATGTGCCACCCACGCCGCGCACCACGGCCTGTCCACCCAGCTTGCCCTCGGTGCCGACCTCGCGTGCGACGCGAGTCACCTCCGAGGCGAAGGAGTTGAGCTGGTCCACCATCGTGTTGATGGTGTTCTTCAGCTCCAGGATTTCCCCCTGCACGTCCACGGTGATTTTCTTGGAGAGGTCTCCATTGGCCACCGCCGTCGTCACCTCGGCGATGTTGCGCACCTGCGACGTCAGATTGGACGCCATGGAGTTCACGTTGTCGGTGAGGTCCTTCCACGTGCCGGCCACGCCCTTCACCACGGCCTGACCGCCCAGCTTGCCCTCGGTGCCGACCTCGCGCGCGACGCGCGTCACCTCGGAGGCGAACGAGTTGAGCTGATCCACCATCGTGTTGATGGTGTTCTTCAGCTCCAGAATCTCGCCGCGCACATCCACCGTGATTTTCTTGGACAGGTCTCCATTCGCCACCGCCGTCGTCACCTCGGCGATGTTGCGCACCTGCGACGTCAGGTTGGACGCCATGGAGTTCACGTTGTCCGTGAGGTCCTTCCACGTGCCGCCCACGCCCTTCACCACGGCCTGGCCGCCGAGCTTTCCTTCCGTGCCGACTTCACGCGCCACGCGCGTCACTTCCGAGGCGAAGGACGAGAGCTGATCCACCATCGTGTTGATGGTGTTCTTCAGCTCCAGAATCTCACCGCGCACGTCGACGGTGATTTTCTTGGAGAGGTCGCCCTTGGCCACCGCCGTCGTCACCTCGGCGATGTTGCGCACCTGGGACGTCAGGTTGGAGGCCATGGAGTTCACGTTGTCCGTGAGGTCCTTCCACGTGCCCGCGACGCCCTTCACCCGGGCCTGTCCGCCGAGCTTTCCTTCCGTGCCGACCTCGCGCGCCACGCGCGTCACTTCCGAGGCGAACGCGCCCAGCTGCTCCACCATGCCGTTCACCAGGCGGGCGGTGCGCAGGAACTCGCCCTTGAGGGGACGACCGTCCACCTCCAGCGCCATCGTCTGGGACAGGTCGCCCTTGGCCACCGCGCCGATGACGCGGCCCATCTCCGTGGTGGGCTGGACCAGGTCCGCCACCAGCGTGTTCACCGACTCCACGCAGTCCGCCCAGGAGCCCACCGCGCTCGCCACGTTGGCGCGCTGGGTGATGCGGCCCTCCTTGCCCACCCCGCTGCCAATGCGCTCGAACTCGTGCGCCATGCGCTCGTTGAGCTCGATGATTTCGTTGAGCGAGTCGGCCACCTTGCCGGCGTTACCCACCTTGTCCACGGGCATGCGCACGGAGAAGTCCCCCTTGCGCACGGCGGTCAGCACACGCAGGAGCTGGCGCGAGTCCAGTGTGTCGGAGTCGTCCTCCACGGAGCGCGACGGCGGCGGAGGCGCGGCGCGCCGAGAGACACCCTTCTTCACAGTCATTGAGAGCCCCAGCGCGTTCCCGCGAGCACAGCCCCCTCGGCTGTCGGGAACGGAATGTTTCGGAAGGGCTCCGTTCTCCCGCGACTCTCCGGGCGGGGATAGTCCCCTCGGGAGGGCCGGCTGACAGGCACTCGACACTGCGGCTTCGCTTCGTGAGCCAGCCGACACTTGCCCCACGGACCCAATGACGCCGTGTGAAATGCGGAACGACTCCGCCAGAGCCCGTAAGCCTAGTGACGCAGCCGGGGCGCCGGGGCCCGGACATGGACCTCCATGCGCGCATCCCCCGCCACCACGCTGCTCAAGACTTCCTGCTGCTCGGGAGACAGCCGCGCCACGGCCCGCAGCGCGGCCACCAGCAGCAGCGCCTCCACCGAGGACGGCACGCCCACGCCCTCAGGCCCCGTCTTCAGCGGCATGGGCAAGCGGGGCACCCGGCCCGCGGAGGCCAGCGCCTCCACGGCATAGGCCGGCGACGTGTCCAGCGTGACGGCGATGGCGGGCAGCTCCTGCGCCGCATCGGCCTGACCTCGCGCCTGCATCTCCATCAACATCTGGAGCGCGCCCGGCTTGAAGTACAGCGCCAGCCCCGCCCGGCCGTCGTCCATGTTGAAGACGCACCCCTCGAAGGTGTGCGTCAGCGGCCCTGAGACCGCCACCTCGAAGGGCTGGCTGTCGTCCCAGTGCGTCCACGGCCGCGCGTCCCAGTACTCGGTCGCCGCCTGGACGAAGAGCAGCGCCTTGTCCGAGCCCAGCGCGGACAACCCTCGCTGTCCCCACGCCAGGAACGTGGCGATGGCCGCGCGCGACGAGAGGGCCGCCGGGGGAGGCTCCGCCACCGCCACGCCCAACACCGCGCCCGCCTCCGCGAGCTGGGGCTCACACCGCACCCCGCCCAGGTCCTCCAGTCCCTCCAGCAACACCCGCAGGCCCGCGGTGTCGTCCTGCTCGAAGACGGGCTGGGACGGCTCGCCAGTCTCGGTGATGCGCAGATAGACCTGCGTGCTCCCTTGAGAGAGCGGCACGGGACCGAGCTTGAGCAGATAGAACATGGGGCCTGTCGGCGGCGTTCGCGTCAGCCGGAGAGAGCGCGCTTGCCGTCCAGGGCCTTGCGGACCTGCTTCATCAGCGCGGGAATGTCGAAGGGCTTCTGGAGGAAGGGAATGCCCGGGTACTGGGCCCGCAACGCTCCCACGTCCACCGCGCTCATGCACAAGAGCGACACACCGGCCCAGTTCGGTTCCGCGCGGATGCGCTCGATGAGGGCGGGGCCGTCCAGCACCGGCATCATCCAATCGGTGAGGACCAGGTCCGGACGCAGCTCGCTCATCCGCTCCAGCGCCTCACGGCCATGAGAGGCCGTCAGCACACGGTAGCCCTCCTCCCTCAGGAGGTCCGCGAGGGCTTCCAGGATGCCTTGCTCGTCATCCACCACCAGGACCGTCTCCATACGGGCGGGCTTCACTCCTCACGAATCAGGGATGGCCACCGGTCCGGTGTCGGGCAAGGCCCGTCAACAGGGTGTCCAGGGCAACGTCGAAGGGAGGCAGTACCTCGATTCCTTGTCGGGAGATGATGAACTCCCGGATGGAGGGGTCGTACTCGGTGTCCCTCAGCTTGAAGATGCTCAGCAGGCGGCGAAGTCGCCCCTCCAGCTCCACGTGCCTCAGGAAGAAGAGGTTCTCCGCCACGGCGGAGGGGCCGACTTCCAGCGGCATGTCGAGCGCGGGCCCGAAGAGGCGGGGCGTCTCCAGGCTGAAGATGGTCGTCGCGCACGACAGGCGCAGCTCCTGGGTGAGCGCCGCGAAGAACGAACTCATCCGCGAGCCATCCGGGGAGGCCTGGCTCATCGCGCTCAACCCATCCACGAACACCCGCGACACCTGGTGCCGCCGCACCGCGCTCAAGAGTTGGTCCGCCAGCACATCCAGGATGGATTCCGCGGGGGGTTGCCAGAGGATGTGCATCCTCCCGTCCTTGACCGCCCCACCCATGTCCATGCCGGCGGCAGCCGCCTTGTGGAGCAGCCGTTCGGGCGACTCATAGAAGCCCATGTACAAACAGCGCTCACCCCGCTTCAGCCCCTCGGCGAGCAAGCTGCTTCCCATCAGCGTCTTGCCACTGCCGGGAGGCCCGAGCATCAGCGACGTGGAGCCCTTGGCCAGCCCGCCCGGGAAGAGCGCATCCATCGACGGGATGCCGAAATGCACCCGCTCGCTCCCCGGGTCCGGCGGCGGGGTGCGCCGCATGCGCGCCTCCAGCCGGGGGAAGACCTCCAACCCATCATTGGAGATGCGGAAGGTGTGCACGCCGCTCAGGGTGGCGCCCCCCCGGAACTTGCGCACCTGGAGCTCTCGCCACGAGCGCACGCCCAGGGTGCGCTCGCGCAACTCCAGGATGCCGTCCACCATGGTGTATTCCGGATGGACGGTGGGGCCGTTGGAGCTGGTGAGCATCAGCGCGGTGAAGCGGGACAGGCCCGCGGACACCTGCAGCTCGTGGATGAACTTCTTGAAGTCGCGACTGCTGCCGGCCGCCTCCTGCGCCTGCACCAGACCGTCCAACACCAGGATGCTGGTGTTGTGGTTGCGCACCTCGCGCCGCAGCAACTCCAGCAGGCCGGGCAGGCCCTGCTCCTCCAGCGTGCGGAAGCCGCTGACGTAATAGACACTCTCCGGCAGCAGCGCGGAGTCGAAGAACGCCATGTCGCGCATGTTGGCGAGCATGCGAGCGTGCGACTCGGCCAGCAGCGTGACGTAGAGGCACCGCGCCCCTCCACGTCCCTGGTGGTAGCAGAGCTGGTTGGCGAAGAGCGTCTTGCCCGCCCCGGGCTCACCCACGACGATGTAGACACCCGAGGTGACGAGGCCACCACCCAGCACGCCGTCGAGGCCGGGCACGCCAGTGGTCACGCGCGCGTCCTGCCGCGGCGCTTGCTCGGAAGGAGACATGGACGGGCTCATACCGCAAAACCCGTCGTCCGCGCCCCTGGATTGGTTACAGGGTTCGACTCAGGGGGGACCGGCCTGGTCGGCGACCACCACGAAGTGCTCCTGGACGTGCCGCACATCCGAGGCGTGCGACACCCGGAACTCGTAGCGGCCCGGCTTGTCGATGCGCACGCGCAGGGGCGTGGCGGCGGCTCCGGTCCGCGCGGTGAACTCGTGCACGCAGCGGGCCTCGTCGCAGTCCACCTTCGCGAGCGAGGGCGCATCTCGCAGCCGGGGATGGAAATCCAGCGGGGGCGGCGTCTCGAGCCAGACGGTGGCGGGCTCTCCGGAGTGAACGCCGTGAGCCCAGGGCAACTCCAGCCAGCCGGCTCCATCGCCCGGAAGTCGAAAGGCGACCTCCCTCGCGGGCAGGAGCTCGGGACTCAAGGGTCCACTCTCATCCCCTCGCGCGAGCAGCAGCAGGGCCACCGCACCCGCCAGCGCCGCGCCCACCAGCACGCGCGCGGCGGGATGGTGCGACAGGGCTCGTGGGGAAGGTGACTGCGTTGGCTCGCGCCCACGGGAGTGCTCGGCCCGGATGAGCGCGGCCTGGAGCCGGGCCCGCAGGTGGGGCGAGGGCTTCTCGCCCCGAAGCGCCTCCAGCGCCGCGCGGACCTCGTCGGGAAGTGGCGGTGGCCTGCCCTCATCCTCGGTGCTCATGGACGGCCTCCCTCGCTGACGGTCTGAGCCTGACGGCTGGAGGCCGCCGTGAACAACACGCCCAGCCGCGCCCGGCCCCGGGAGTGTCGACTCTTCACCGTGCCCAGGGGCAGCGCGAGCACCCGCGCCACCTCCTCGTAGTCCAGGTCCTCCACGTCACACAGCAGCACCACCAGCCGGAACTTCTCCGGCAGCGCGTGCAGACACGCCAGCACCAGCTCCGCCTCCTCGGCGCCACACAGCCGTGCTTCCGGGTCCGGCTGCTCGGTTCCGCCCTCGAAGAGCGAGCCCAGCACCGACGAGGCCCCTTCCAGCACCGAGTCCAACAGCGAACGCCGCCGCGCCTGCGTGCGCCGGTTCTCCAGGAACTGGTGTCGCGCGATGCCGCACAACCAGCCCAGCCACGAACCCGAGTCTCGCGAATCCCAGTTCAGGAAGGCCCGCACCAGCGAGTCCTGGAGCAGGTCCTCCGCCTCCTGCCGGCTGCGACACAAGGCCAGGCAGAAGCGATGGAGCCGGGGCAACAGCGGCTCCACCACGACCTCGAATCGCTCTCGCGCACCGAGCTCCGCGGGCGACTCACTCTGTTTCATTTTCAATCCAGACACGACACCGCCCACGAACCCATCCCCCAGGAAACCAAGACATCCCAGACGGGTGATGACCTGCTCATAAAGAGCGCGTCCCGCATCAGCCGTAAAAACGCGAAGTAAAGCAAGTCCGGGAACCGGAGCGCGTCTCGTTCCATCTCTCGCTGTCGAGGGGGCTGGGCTCGCGCAGGGAGGCGATGTCCGCCCGTGTACACGGGAGGCCGTGACGTCATGCGAGGCTCGCAGTCCAATGTCAGTCATTCTCATGGAACCCCGGGGCAGGCTTCCTGGAAGCAGGACTTCGTCGCGGGCTTCCTCGTCTTCCTGCTCGCGTTGCCCTTGTGTCTGGGTATCGCGATGGCGAGCGGCTTTCCGCCCGTGGCGGGCATCCTCACCGCGGTGGTGGGCGGAGTGCTGTCGACGTGGGTGGGCAGCGCGCGGCTGACCATCAAGGGCCCGGCCGCGGGGCTCATCGTCATCGCGCTCGGGGCGGTGACGGAGCTGGGCGGAGGGGACGCGGTGCTCGGCTACCGTCGCGCGCTGGCGACCATCGTGGTGGCCGCGTGCCTTCAAGTGCTCTTCGCGGTGCTGCGCGCGGGGAGGCTGGGGGACCTGTTTCCCTCGGCGGTGGTGCACGGGATGCTCGCGGCCATCGGCGTCACCATCTGCGCAAGACAGGTCCACGTGCTGCTCGGGGTGTCACCCGTGGCGCGAACGCCCCTGGGGTTGCTGGCGGAGGTGCCGAGCAGCGTGGCGCGGCTGAACCCGGAGATTGCACTCATCGGAGGGCTCAGCCTCCTGTTGCTGTTCGGCCATGCGGCGCTCTCCCAGCGGGTGGCGTGGCTCAAGCGGGTGCCGGCGCCCCTGCTCGTGCTGGCCGTCGCTGTACCGCTGGCGCTCGGGTTCGACCTGGAGCACGCGCACACGTTCACCTTCTCCCATGCGGTCTTCTCGGTGGGGCCGAGCCATCTGGTGAACCTGCCGAGCAACCTGCTCACGGCCATCACCTTCCCGGACTTCTCCACCGTGCCGAGCGTGCTGGGGCTCAAGTACGTGGTGATGTTCGCGTTGGTGGGCAGCGTGGAGTCGTTGTTGACGGTGAAGGCGGTGGACCTGCTGGCCCCGGAGCAGCGCCGCTCGGATTTGGACAAGGACTTGTTGGCCACGGGCCTTGGCAACCTGGTGGCGGGGTTGCTGGGCGGGCTGCCGATGATTTCAGAGGTGGTGCGCAGCTCCGCCAACCTGGGCTACGGCGCGAGGAGCCGGCTGTCGAACTTCTTCCACGGCGTGTTCCTGTGGGGGTTCGTGGCCTTCGCGCCGGGACTCATCCACCGCATTCCGTTGGCCGCGCTCGCGGGGATGCTCATCTT
Organism: Myxococcus llanfairpwllgwyngyllgogerychwyrndrobwllllantysiliogogogochensis; assembly: GCF_006636215.1. Classification (GTDB taxonomy): domain Bacteria; phylum Myxococcota; class Myxococcia; order Myxococcales; family Myxococcaceae; genus Myxococcus; species Myxococcus llanfairpwllgwyngyllgogerychwyrndrobwllllantysiliogogogochensis. The sequence continues at coordinate 58,855 of NZ_VIFM01000022.1, forward strand.
CACAGGCGTCCGACTCGCGTCGCCGGGTGAGCTGGTGAAGGCGTACCGGATTGGCGCGGAGCAGGTGCTCATCTTCTGCTTCACGCTCATCGTCACGCTGGCCACGGACCTGCTGGTGGGCGTGGCCTCGGGCATCGTCCTGAAGGCGGGCGTGCACCTGCTCAACGGGGCTTCACCGAGGGAGCTCTTCCGACCCGACATCCAGGAGCAGGTGGGCGCGGACCAGGTGGTGCTGCGGGTGCGGAGCGCGGCGGTGTTCACCAACTTCCTGACGTTCAAGAAGCTGCTGAACCGGCACGCTCTCGTCCGGCTCATCGAGGTGGACCTGACGGAAGCCCGCCTCGTGGACCACACGGTGATGCAGCGACTGCACGAACTGGAAGCGGAGTTGTCGCGGGAGGGGCGACAGCTTCGAGTGCTCGGGTTGGAGCAACACCGGGGAATGTCCTCGCATCCGCTGTCCGCGCGGAAGAAGGCGCCGAGCGGCAACCTGGGGCTCACGCCCTGAGGGGACACCATGAGCCACGCTCCCTGTCCCACTTCGTCCCCGTCCCCGGAGGACCGGGGTTCAAGGCTGCGCGCCGCGCTGGCCCGCGCCAGCCACGTCCTTCCCGCGCAGGGTCCCATCGGTGTGTTCGTGCACCACAACACGCTGCACGCGTATCAACACCTCCCGTTCCACGAGGCGGTGGCCACCGCGAGCAAGACGTTCGGCGCGGAGGGATATCTGTCCGAGGCGCGCTTTCTCGAGCTGTACCGGCGAGGCCGCATCACCGACGAGGACTTGCGAGCGGTGCTCGCGGAGCCCGAGCACCGCGTGCCACCATGTCCTTTCTCCGCCGATGCGGAGAGACAGAGCGCAGCATTCACGGCGCAGGACGCGGCTCCCGCCGAGCAAGCGGACTCAACGAAATGGAGTGCCTTCTTTACCGACGAGCCATGCTCGGCGCAGGCGGTCGCGGCCCCAACAGAACAGGCTGTCCACTTCACCCTTGAGCCAGGCCTGGCACCGGCCGCGCGGCGAGACGCACGCGCACCTGCGTCGAGACTTTTACGGGACGCGCAATCGGTGCTGGGAGGCTTGCCGCCACGCGCCCCCATGGAGCTGATGCGGCTCGCCCTGCTCCACCCCGTGGAAGTGGAGTCGGAGGCGTCACTGCGCTGGAAGCTGGAGGAGCACTCCGCCGCTTACCGCCTTCGAGCGGACCTCTCTCCGACGACGCGTCACGCGCTGCTGGAGCGCTCAGCCCAGGGGCTGCGCATCTGGATGGACCGGGTGGGACGAGGCTGGACGATGACGGAGCTGGCGTGCGCGCTGCTCGGTCCCGACGTGGAGTCCACCGTTCGCGCAGTGGCGAGCCACGTCCCCCGTCCTCTTCCCGTGGACGTGGCGCTGCGACTGCTGGGCATCCCCGCAGCCTGTGCGAGCGCATATGTCGACCGGGTCTCCGCCCTGCTCGACGGAGAGACCTCGTTCACGAGGGAAGACTGGCTGAGCGCGGAGGCGTCCTGTGTCACTTCGGCGTTGGCCTCGGCCTTCGGAGGTAATGGGAGCCTGGGCTCACTCCGTGAGCGCATGGAGACCAATCCCGAGCCCTTCGCGGTGAGCGCCCTCTGGTCCAGTTGCCGCACGCCGCTGCTGACGAGCAAGGGACACGACAAGCCTCCGCTGACAGAAGTGCGCAGCCACCGCGAGTTGCTGTGCGAGGCCACGGGAGAGGATGTGAATGACCTGCTTCATCCCCTGCTCATCCGTGCCTGCGCGGCCTTCCTGGACGAAGGCCTCTCGCACTGGAACCTGCCGAGCCGGGAGTACGGCTTCCTCGCGGCGTGGAGGTCGATGACGCGCGATGGGCTCGGCGCCGCACCGGACTGGCTGGAGGGACTGGAAGACGAACCGTCACTCGCGCCAGAGGATGCCGTACTGGAGGCACTCGACGCGCTGGGTGTTCCCGACGCCGACTGGGAGCCCTATCTCGTCCGCGTGCTGCTCGCGCTGCCGGGCTGGGCGGGGATGTTTCATCGACTGGAGCACCACCCCGGGGACCGCCCCAGTGGAGCACCACCCGCGCGGCTGATGGACTTCGTCGCGGTGCGGCTCACCCTGGAACGACATGCACTGCGCGAGGTGGCGAGGCAGCGACTCGACTACACAGGTCCCCTGTCGGGACTGGCGGAGGCCGCGAGACGCACCATCGAGTCCACGCGGGCTTCAGCGCGCTCGACAGTGGAGGGAAGCTGGCGACTCTTCCAGTGGGCTCAGCTCATGGGCCTGTCCGCGATGGACGTGGCCGAGCTTCCCCTCCGAGCCCGACACGAGTTGCTCACGTGGCTGGAAGCCTTCGATGCCAGCGCGCGCCAACGCGTGTGGCAAGCGGCGTACGAGCATCACTACCGAAGAGAGGTCTGTCGAGGTCTCGCGCGCAACCGCCTCCGCCCGGAGTCCGAGCGCACGGTGACGGCACCTCGCTTCCAGGTGATGTTCTGCATGGACGACCGCGAGGAGTCCTTTCGCCGCCACTTCGAGGAACTGGACGCGCGACACGAGACCTTCGGCATCGCGGGCTTCTTCGGTGTGGCCTTCGACTACCGGGGACTGGACGACGCGGGCCACGTCCCGCTGTGCCCGGTGGTCGTCACCCCGGCACACGTCGTGGAAGAACAAGCGCGACCGGAGCACCAACCCCTCGCGGAAATCCGAGTCAGGAGACGAGGGCTGTGGGCACGCCTCGACCAGACGTTGCAGCAGGGCACCCACGCCCTGGAGGTCTCCTGGTTGCTCGTGCCGCTGCTCGGCCTGCTGTCCGCGCTGCTCCTGCCCTGGCAGCTCCTCTTTCCACGCGCACTGGGCGGGCTGCGGAGGACCTTCTCCGCGACACTCCTTCCCAGGCCGCCCACTCGACTCACGAGCCTGCGCGAGCCAACCACCCACCGTCCCTCACCCACGCTCAAGCCCCTGGGCTTCACCCTCGACGAGAAGGCGGCGCGCGTGGCCGCGTCGCTGGAGAGCCTGGGACTGGTGAAGGACTTCGCGCCGTTGGTGGTGGTGCTCGGCCATGGGGCGGCGAGCGTCAACAATCCCCATCAGGCGGCCTATGACTGCGGCGCGTGTGGCGGTCGGCACGGAGGACCGAACGCACGACTCTTCGCGGAGATGGCCAACCGTCCGGAGGTCCGCGCGAGGCTCCGGGAGCGCGGCCTTCACATCCCGGACACCACCTGGTTCATCGGAGGGCTGCACAACACCACCACCGATGAAGTGTGCCTCCACGACACCGAGGCCCTCCCCGAAGCCCTCCACTGTGAGCTGTCCGCGCTGCGTGCCGCGTTGGACCGGGCCCGCGCACTGTCAGCCCAGGAGCGCTGTCGGCGCTTCGAGTCCGCGCCCCTCGGACTGTCCACCTCCGCGGCGCTCCGGCATGTCGAGGCTCGCGCGGAGGACCTGGGTCAGCCCCGGCCCGAGCTGGGGCATGTCACCATCGCCTCCTGCATCGTGGGCCGTCGTGCGCTCACGCGAGGTCTGTTCCTGGACCGGAGGGCGTTCCTCATCTCCTACGACCCGACGCGGGACGCGAGCGGCGAAATCGTCGAGCGCATCCTCCTGGCGGCGGGCCCCGTCGGCGCGGGCATCAGCCTGGAGTACTACTTCTCCTGCGTCGACAACGAGCGCTACGGCTGCGGCACCAAGCTGCCCCACAACCTCACGGGCCTGCTCGGAGTGATGGACGGCACAGAGAGTGACCTGCGCACGGGGTTGCCTCGGCAGATGATTGAAATCCACGAGCCGATGCGATTGCTCCTCGTTGTCGAGGCGAGCACCTCGGTGCTGTCGGCCATCCTCGCGCGACAGCCCGCGCTCCACGAGCTCATCCATCATCAGTGGGTGCAGCTCGTGAGCGTGGACCCGATGACGGGCGCGCAGCATCGCTTCACGCCCTCCGGGTTCCAGTGGCTCGCGACACCGGAGACATCGTTGCCGGAGGTGGCCTCCTCGCCCCACTGGTACCGAGGCCACCGCGACTTCCTGCCCCCTGCCCTCATTCTCGCGCCGCGCTCCTTCGGAGAAGACCGTCATGCCGCTCCCTGAGCTTCCCGTGGACTGGCTCGCGGCGGCGGTGCCGCTGAGTCCCCTGCTCGCCTTCTTCATCCTTGGAGCGGTGATGCTGCTCCACCGCGCTCCCAGCGAACGCTGGATGGCGCGCTGGGTACTGGGGGCGCTGTGGCTGTCACTGGCGTGTGCGGTGGCCACGGTCCTCCACTGGCGCTCTCAACCCGGGGACGTGCAGGTGAGCCTGGGCCCGTGGTTCTCCTCGGGTGAGTCGAGCTTCGAGGTGACGCTCCACATTGACCGGTTGTCGGCGACGATGATGCTGCTGACGAGCACCCTCACCCTGCTCATCGGCCGCTTCTCGGTGAGCTACCTGCATCGAGAGCCGGGCTTCGCGCGGTTCTTCCTGCTACTCGCGATGTTCTCCTCGGGGATGTTGTTGCTGGTGGAAGGCGGCAGCCTCGACATGTTGTTCGTGGGCTGGGAGTGGGTGGGGCTCGCGTCGGCGCTGCTCATCGGCTTCTTCCATGAACGGGCCGCGCCACTGAGCGCGGGGCTCCGCGCCTTTGGCACCTATCGACTCTGTGACGTGGGCCTGCTGGCAGGGCTGGTGTGGCTGCATCACCTCGCCGGCACGACCGAGTGGACTCACCTCTCCGCGATTCCGTCGACGACGCTGAGCCTGTGTCTGGTGCTGGCGGCCATGGGGAAGTCGGCGCAGTTCCCCTTCAGTGGCTGGCTGCCTCGGGCCATGGAGGGCCCTACGCCGTCCAGCGCGCTGTTCTACGGAGCGCTCTCCGTGCACGCGGGCCCATATCTGCTGCTGCGCGCGGCACCGCTGCTGGAGCAGGCACCCCTGGCCAGGGGAGCGCTGGTGCTGGTCGGATTGCTCACGGCCCTTCACGCCACCCTGGTGTGGCGGGTGCAGACAGATGTGAAGAGCGCGTTGGCGTATGGCGTGCTGACGCAGGTGGGCTTGATGTTCGCGGAGGTGGGCCTCGGGCTGTACACGCTCGCGCTGTTCCATCTGGTGGCACATGCCTGTTTGCGCTGTCTTCAACTCCTCCGAGCACCTTCCGCCCTGAGGGATGTCCAGGCACGGCGCGCGGCGCTCCGAGACACACGGGCACCCTCCATCGTCACGGTCCACAGGTGGCTACCCACGAGGCTCTACCGCTTCGCACTGGAGCGCTTCGCGCTCGAGGTCCTGACGGAACGCTGGCTGGTGAAGCCCGTGCTGCGCCTGGGGCACCGGTTGGATGAAGCAGAGCGCCGCTGGATGGACGTGCTCGATGCCGGAGCACCACGCCCGGTTCCCGTCCAACCCGCGTCGCGTCCCACCGAGTCCGCATCGAGCAATCCCACCCCGGGGGCCGCATGAGCCCGACGCTTCTCCTGACCCTCCTGGTGTCACTCCCTCTCGTGGGCGCCTTGTTCCTCACGGTGCCGCGTCAACACACGTTGGCCCGCATCACCGCCACGGGCACCGCGGCCCTCACCCTGGGGCTCGCCATCGCGGCGCTGCTCAACGCGGGAAGCGAGACACCTGCCTCCGGAGTCACGGCGCCCTGGCTCGGCGTGACCTGGCACCTTGGCGTGGACGATGCGGGCGCGCTCGCGCTGCCACTCACCGCGCTGCTCACCCTCGTCACCATCGTCGCGAGCCCCCGCCACTCCTCCGGCCAGCGGTTCCTCACCGCACTGCTCGTCACCGAGAGCGCCACCCTGGGCTTCTTCTGTGCACGCGACCTGCCGCTCCGACTCGGCTTCTTCCTCGCCATGGCCGCCCCTCTGGCGGCACAGCTCGCTCGCGAAGGACGAGCCTGGCGCCCGGTCCGCGCGTACCTGCTCGCAGGCACCCTGCCCCTCATGCTGGCCGTGGCGCTGGTGGGGCTGCTGAGCTGGCACACGGGAGTAGCAACACCGCGAGACTCGCTGGTCAGAGACCTCCCTCACGGCTGGCGCATGGGACTCTGCACGCTGCTCCTCGTGAGCGTCTGCGCGCGACTGGCGGTGGTGCCCTTCCATTCCTGGCTGCCCGTCCTGATGACCCGAGGCCCCCTCTGCGTCGGCGTCCTCTGGATGAACCTCGCCGCGAGCCTCCAGTTGCTGACACAAGTCATCCGACCGCTCCTGCCCGAGGAGTGGGCCACCGTGGCTCCCGCGCTGGGAAGCCTGGGAGCCGGCGCCGCGCTCTACGGCGCGCTGCTCGCGCTCGTCCAGACAGACCTGCGCCGCATGTTGGCCTTCCTCCTCGTGAGTCAGTCCGGCCTGCTGCTCGCGGGCGTGACGCTGGGTGGTCCCACCGGGCTCCCCGGGGCCTGGCTCCAATGTCTGTCCATGGGCCTCACCTTCACGGGCCTGGAGCTCGTCGTCCGCGCCATCGAGGCGCGCACGGGCACCACGAACCTGGACCCACGCAGCGGGCTCACGGTCCGAGCGCCACGCATGGCCACGGTCTTCCTGCTGCTCGGCCTCGCCGCCCTGGGCTTCCCGGGCACGCTCGGCTTCGTGAGCGAGGACCTCCTCCTTCGAGACACGCTCGGAGCACACCCCCTGCTCGCGCTGCCGCTGCTGCCGGCGCTCGCGCTCAATGCCATCACGCTCCTGCGAGCCTTCCAGCGCGCCTTCCTGGGCCCACGCCGAGTCCCCAGCACGCCTGCCTGCACCGAGGACCTCCTGCCCCGCGAGCGCTGGACGATGCTGACGCTGGTCGCCCTCCTCTGCGTGAGCGGCCTGTGGCCCTCCGTGCTCGCGCATCCACCCATCGCGCCGGGGCGCTACTCGTCGCTCTCCGCCTCATTCCATTCCTGGGGATTGAGGACCGCTCCAGGAAACAGGTGACCCCGAAGGCGCCCGCCTCCCTGCCGCGTGCCAATGCGCGAGGGGTGTCTGGCATCACTCGCGGACGTGCCTACCGTCAACCAGAGGCCACGTGGAATCGGAGGGGTCATCATGAGACAGGTGAGCAGACGAAGAGTGCTGGGAGGAGTCGCCGCGGCCCTCCTTCTCGGGCTGGGAGGTGGCTGTAGCTCCAGCCACTCCCACAAGAAGGTGGAGACCGCGAAGGTGGAGGACTCCTGGATGGCGAGGGTGCCTCCCGACCAGATGGATGACGTGCGTCAGGCGCAGCTCGTCGTGAGCACGGCGGAGGAACAACAGGAGCGGGCGAACGTGTCCGTGGAGGACGGCAAGCGAGACCTGCAGGTGGCGCAGGGGCGCGAGCAGGCCGCGGAGGCTCGTCAGCAGGCCTCGGTGGATGCGCTGTCGGCGGCCCAGGAGACGGGGCAGGCGGACGCCATCGACCTGGCGCAGAACGACCTGGCGCAGGCCAACACGGAGCTCGCCGCAGCGAAGGCGGAGACGGCCCTGAATGAGAAGACCGTCACCACGCGCGAGTCGGTGGTGCAGGTGCGGGAGCGCGAGCGCGATGTCGCGAACGCGGAGCTGGCGCAGACCCGCTTCCTCACCCTCCAGCGCACCGGAGACGTCCGAGCACAGCAGGTGGATGGCGATGAACTCGCGCGGAATCTCGAGGAGGCACGCGCCAAGGCTCGGGACGCTGGGGACCAGGTGGACGCGAACATCACGGAACAGGAGCAGGCCCAGTCCACGTGGGAGCAGCTCGACGCGCAGACCCAGGCGTACGGCGGCAGCGGCGAGCCGTAGCGCGGTGAGTCAGGCGCCGCGCGGACAACAGTGGTCGCGGCGTGCGGGGATGCCATAGAACGAGGGGCACACCGTCCAGGAGCGCCCGCCCGCGTGGAGACCCTCGTCCGCATCGCCGAAGCCCTCGGTCGCTTCTCCGCGCGCTTCGTGCCCAGCGCCTTCTCCATCGCCGTCCTGCTGAGCCTGCTCACCATGGGGCTCGCCATGGGCTGGGCGGACGCGCCCGCCCCCAAGGTGCTCGACGCCTGGGGCGGCGGCTTCTGGGAGCTGCTCACCTTCTCCATGCAGATGGCGCTGGTGATGTTCACCGGCTACCTGCTGGCGCTCACCACGCCCGTGCGCGCGCTCCTGGAGAAGGTCTCCGGACTGGCGCGCACGCCACGCGGCGCCGTGGCGCTAATGGCCTTCGTCTCCATGGCCCTGGCGTACATCAACTGGGGCCTGTCCCTGGTCGCCAGCGCCATGCTGGTGCGCTACGTCGCGCGGCGCAGGCCGGACGTGGACTACCGGCTGCTCGTCGCGTGCGCGTACTTCGGCCTGGGCGCGACGTGGCACGCGGGCCTGTCCGCCTCCGCGCCACTGCTCGTGGCCACGCCGGGCCACTTCCTGGAGAAGAGCATCGGCCTCATCCCCATCGACCGGACCCTCTTCTCCACGTTCAACGTGGGGCTCACCGTGTCCGTCGTCGCCGGCCTCACGCTGCTCGCATGGGCGCTGCACCCCAAGCCCGAGCACGTGGTGCGCGTGGACCCGGCCGTGCTGGAGAAGCTCGGAGACTTCGTCCCGCCCGAGCGCCCCGCGGAGAAGAGTCTGGCCATCTGGCTGGACCACGCGCGGCTGCTCAACGTCATCTTCGGCGTGCTGGGCCTGCTGTGGCTTTCCCGCTACCTGTGGCTGAACGGCGGCTGGCGCGCGCTCAACCTCAACGTGGTGAACTTCACCTTCCTGGTGCTCGCGGTGCTGCTGCACGGAACCCCCGCGCGGCTCATCAAGGCGGCGGAGGAGGCCGGGAGCGTGCTGCACGGCATCGTCCTCCAGTTCCCGCTCTACGCGGGCATCTACGGCATCTTCAAGGCCACGGGCCTCACGGACCGCATCGGCGAATTGTTCGTGTCGCTGTCCACGAAGGAGACGTTCCCCGCCGTCGTCTATCTGTACAGCGGCGTGGTGAACTACTTCGTCCCCTCGGGCGGCTCCAAGTGGGCCATCGAGGCGCCCTACCTCCTCGACGCGGCCAGTCGACTGGGCGTCGCGCCGGAGAAGGTGGTCCTCGCGTATGCGTGGGGCGACATGGCCACCGACCTCATCCAGCCCTTCTGGGCGCTGCCGCTGCTGGCCGTCGCGCGGCTCGAGTTCAAGGACATCCTCGGCTTCCTGCTGGTGGCCTTCCTCGTGTACCTGCCGCTGGTGACGCTGGCCTTCTTCCTGCTCGGGTGAGGCTGGGCGAGGGCCGCGCCTTTCGTGCTACACAGGGCCCAGGCCGGCCGGGGAAGGCCGGCTCGAACTCACCGAACGAGGGGACCCCGAAACATGAAGAAGCTTCTGACGCGGAGCATGGTGTGCGCGGTGCTGGGGATGTCGTCGCTGGCCTTGGCGCAGGACGCGGCGCCGGAGGCTCCGGCCAAGGAGCCCGCGAAGGCGCCGAGCGCCGACGCGGTGCGTGACACCTGGAACTACTTCTACAACGGCCAGAAGCAAGGTCCTGTGCTGGTGGAGGCCAAGCTCTGTACGGAGGTGGCCAAGGACGGCCCCAACAAGTACGAGTGCATCGCCGAGGTCGGCGCCGAGGGCATCAAGGCGAACACCACCGTGATGCTGTGGCAGGCCTACCTGGTGCCCCAGGGCGACTCGTACGAGGACGTCATGGTGCAGACCAAGCAGGGCGCCGTGGTGCGCGAGACGAAGGACGTGAAGCTCAAGGGCGACGGCTGGCGCGCGCGGCAGTGGACAGGCGTGCGACTGAACAAGCCCGGCACCTGGACCGTGACGGTGATGCGCGGCGACCAGGTCCTCAAGGAGCTGCAGGTCAAGGTGAACTAGTCTCCGGAAGGCCCGTCACCGGGTTTCCAGAAACACGCGACGCCCGCCGGTGGCCAGGACAGGCCCCGAGCGGGCGTCGGTGTTTTCAGCGTCAGGCGTTCCGGCTCATGGCGCCGGCAGCGGACTGAAACTCGGGTCGTTCGGCGCGGACGGGCTCCAGGCATTCACGCGGGTGTTGATGGCGCGGTACGTGAGGGTGTTCTCCCAGTCTCCGATGAGGACGAGGAAGGTGGGCGTGCCCAGCACGCGGCCCCGGATGGTGCGCTCGATGGGCGTCGCATCCGCGGTCCTCAGGCCGAGCCAGGTGTAGACCGGCGTCGTCGTGGACACGGGCGGAGAGAACGCCGCGCCCGTGACGGGCTGCGTGGCCGTGGCGAAGGTCGCCCCCGTGAAGAGCGGCGTGAAGACCTCCCGGCTGGAGCCGTCGGCCTGGAACGAATAGGAGCCGAAGGTGAGCGGCGTGGGCGAGCTGGCCGAGCAGTGGATGAAGCGCAGGAACGGTGACTGCGCGCCCTCCGCCGAGAACTCGTCCTTCACGACCGTGAGCGTGGGCGAGCCCACCACCCGGCCACACAGCACGCCCAGGTAGCGACGACCCGCCTCCAGGGGACCTGTGGCCGCGCCCTCCAGCACCCCTTGCCCGGGCTGGCCATTCACCGTGAAGCGCAGCGAGAAGCCCGCGGTCGACACCGGCAGGTCCGCCACCTTTGGCGCGGCGCCGTAGGCCATGGCGGTCGCGATGTTCGACGAACCGCGGATGGCCTGGAGCTGCGGCGTCGTCCCTCCGACGGTGGCTGGCAGCAGGCCATTGAACAAGTACACGAGCGGGCCACGCTGGAAGCGCGCGACCGTGTTCTCCTTCGCGGTCACGAACAACAACGCGGGAGCCCCTTCGTCCGCGAGAGTGCGTCGGTCCTCGCCGGTGTTGATGGCGTAGTACGCCTTGCCCTCCGTCAGCGTCCCGTCCGCCAGGGAGTAGAACAGCCAGCCGCTCTGGGCGGGCGCGAAGATGGGCGAGGTTCCAATGACAGCCACGCGCTTCGTGTCGACGGGGACCAGAACGCCTTGCTCGACGACATCCGCCGAGTACGCATCCACGCTGTTGTTCTCGTAAGGTTCGCCCGCCTCGTTCGCGAGGCGGCGCCTGGCCGAGGCCGAGAGGACCCGGTCCGCGGACATGAAGCGCACGTGCACATTCCCTGGCTGCGCGGAGAGGGTCAACGCATGGTCCCTGAGCACCACGAGCCTGGGCTTGTCCGGGCGCTCCTGCCCGACCTGGAGCAGCGAGCCGGCACCGACGACGGTCACCCACTCGTCATCCGCCAGGGTGACTTCCGCGAGGGCCGCGAGGTCCGGGGCCTCCAACGTGCCTTCCGCGTCCCGAGCCACCACGCGCACGCTCTGGGTGGGCCCCGTCAGGATGACCTCCTGGAACTCCGACACGGCCGCCGCGCCTGCCTTCACCACCGGGAAGGGCTCCGCGTCGCCCACGCGCAGGGTGACGTGGAAGGGCTCCCACGGCCGATCCGCCACGTCGGTGGGGTTGTTCTTCAATCCGACGAAGGCATTGATGAAGCGCACGTGCGCTCGGAAATCGGGAGGGCCCGCGTCGAGAGGGCCCGCGTCCTCGCCACCATCCGTTGGAGTGGGCCCCCCGTCCTCTCCACCATCCGTCGGCGTGGGACCTCCGTCCTCTCCGCCATCCACGGGGGGATGGCCGCCGTCGCAACCACCCTGCCCTCCGTCACAGCCCGCATCCCCCGGAGGGGTTCCACTGTCCCGCCCGGCGTCGTATCCCGAGTCGGCACTCCCGGAGTCCGGCGGCCCCTCGTCATCGTCTCCACAACCGGTGACGCCCACCCCGAGGGCGAGTCCCACCATCAACAGCCACGAACCCAGGACGTTTCTCTTCACGTTGACGCTCCGGAGGAATCGACTCGCTGAAGGACTCACAGGGACGGCGCGACTCATGGCGCCACCTGTCGCTCACACTCGGTCCGCAGGGGGTAGATGGCGCCCGGTCCCTTGGACAGCTCATCGCGCAGGTAGAAGTACGCCATCACCCCCACGTTGAACTGCGCGCGCTGAAGCCACTCACCCAGCGCGGGCTCCTGACCCGCCCGGACCGCGTCCGTCAGCGGGTTGTCGAGCGAGCAGACCTCTTCCCACATGCGCACGCCGCCAATGGCGTTGCGGTTGCCGCTCGGAGGCTCGGCGGAGGCCGTGCCGAAGTTGCCCGTGCGGATGAGGTCACAGGCACCGCGCCCGGCGCCCAGCATGTTCGCGCCCCACTTGCTCCAGTCCGACGTGCGCGGGGAGAAGTCGATGTCCACCTCTCCGTATTTGATCCACGCGCTCATGAATTCCGGAGTGAACTGGACCGCCGTCCCACCGGAGGCCATGTACGCCAGGTAGCGCGCGCCCCCGTGCGGGTTGATGCTGTCGAACCGCGTCAGGTGGGAGACGCCATCCCTGGAGCCGAACAGGCCGGCGACGAGGTTGGCCACCCGACCGCCATTGAGCGCCACCAGCACCTTCGCCGCGCCCGTCTGTCCATCTCCCACGCGGCCGTGGCAGTTGGAGCAGATGCCCTGGAAGGCCGTCGCGCCCGGCGTCGTGTAGTAGAGCTCGCCCCAGGGCGCCCGGGGATTGCCCAGCGCATTCACCATCCACTTGTCGCGCGAGTCATTCCAGGGGTCATGCCCCGCCGGAGGACTGTCGCGCTGCGGGAAGCGACAGGTGCGCTTGGGCAACCACCAGTTCGTGGGGAAGAGCTTCCTGGCGAGCTGCTCGTGCCGCTCGGTGATGGCGTATCGGATGAGGTACTCGAACTCTCCCTGGCCGATGGCGTCCCTCCAGGCGGGATTGCGCGGCTCGTAGGGGACCTTGTCGGTGAAGTCCTCGGCGATCCACTGCACATCCGCGGGGTCCGTACACGCGCCAGCCACGACGGTGTCCGCCTGACGCAGGCGCGCCTGGCGGGCCTCGGCCTGCTGGGCGGGGGCCAGGAGCTTGTCGGCGGACCAGTCCAGCGCCGCGATGTAGCGCGCCACCAGCAGCGAGGCCCGGCAGTCCTTGCCCGGCACGTTGGTGGGCATGTGGATGACGCGAGCATCCGTGTCCCGAGCCACGCGCTGGTAGAGCGTGCTGGAGGGCGTGCGCAAGAGCAGGTCCTGCGAGTAGTCCTTCACCTCGCAGTCCACATAGACACGCTGGCCGTTGCTCTCCTTCACGCCGCACGGCTTCCAGCCGAAGAGGACGCCGCCCGCGGAGAAGTCCAGCGAGGCGATGGCGGGGTTGCTCCGCACTGCGAAGCCGTTGGGGTTGTGGCACTGGCCGCAGTTGCCGACGAAGTAGCCCTGCAGCTCCAGCGTGGCCTTGTGGGCCTCCGGTGAAGGGGCCTCCGCCTGCGCCGCCTCGGCGAAGCGTTCCAGCCGGGGCAGGGACGTCTCCAGCGCCTCCAACTGGCGGTAGGCGGGCACGCCAGTGATGACGCCGTAGCGCACCAGCCGGTCCATCTGATTCAGCTCGTCCTCGTCAATCAGTGCCTTCGCATCCACCCCGGCCTCGCCAGGGGCCCGGCGATTGAGCTGCAGGGGGGTGAAGCCCAGGATGAAGTTCTGGGCCTCGGAGCCGGTGTGGCACTGGACGCACCGGTGGGCGCCCGGAATCGCGTAGTTGCGCGTGGCACCGCCAATCTCATACGCCTTGTAGACGAGCACACGGTCGGAGAAGGGCTCGTTGTCGCGGTAGCGCAGGTCGTGCAGCTCCGCCACCGTCTCGTCCTCGTTCCAGAGGTACGTGCCGAAGAGCGATTGGTTCCAGGGCTCGCGGACGATGATGAGCCGCGTCTCCATCTTCCGGTAGCGCCGCTGACCCTGGAGGTCCGTCACCGACTTGAAGAACGTCTTGTAGAAGCGCGTGTTGGGCGGGATGTGGAACTTCTGCGTCTGCTCGTCGTACCGGATGGACTGTCCTTGTGGCACGTGGACCAGTCGCAGCTTCTTGGCGTTGTCGGAGAAGAGCGGATAGGTGGGCGCGAAGGCCACGGTGCCGTGGTTGGCGAGCCTGTCCGCGTCGAACGTCATGATGTCGCTGTCGGTCTCCGACAAGAAGCGGGGCAGCTTCGTGAGCCCGGCGAAGAAGGTGTCCTTCTCCGGGTCGCTTCCCAGCGGGTAGTCCTTGGCGACCTGCGGAATGCAGTGGCCCACGTCCGTCATCGAGTCGCCCACCTCCCGCACCACCGTGACGCCGCCCTCCGAGCTGGCCTCGCACACGACGGGGAACGTGCCTGTCGGCGAGCCCCGGGCAAGCCAGGCATTGAGCGCGCAGGACAGCTCCACCGCCTCCTTGAGTTGCTGGGGTGAGGCCCTGGGCGGCATCTCTCCTTGAGAGGCTTTCAGGGCCATCCGCGCGCCGTCGCGTTTGAGGCCCTCCAGGTCCGCCGTGTACTGGAAGCCTCCTTGGATGTTGGGAGGCAGGTGGCAGGAGGCACACTGCGTCCCCACGCGCGCCAGCAGGTTGTCGAAGTTCTCCGTCACCGGCTCCCGGGTGGCGGCCCGCCGCAGGGGAATCTTCTCGCTGGAGCGCGCCGGGGTGCAGCCGCGCTGGAAGGGAGGCACCACCACGGGCACCTCCACCACGCCCGCCAGCTCCGACGTACATGCCAGCAAGGCGGGGAAGAACGACAGACACACCACCAGCACGCGGCCTGGGGCAGGCCCCATCCGAGTCATCCCCATGTTGATGTCCCTCCCGCATCCCTATGGATGCACCGTGGTCGCCCCCAGGCCTCCCGCGTCATGTCAGACACGGAGGACCTGCCAGGATGGGTGCACCCTAGTCGCGGGTTCCAACAGGGAATGACAAGTCCTTGCAACAAAATCAGACACAGCCCGCACATCCGGAAGTATGTCTGTCTCGGAATCGTCACGCCCCGGAACGTCAGGGAACGGCGATGGCGCGCAGCTTCCCGAGCTTGTGGCTGCCGCGCTCGGTGAACCAGACATGCGCGTCCAGGCACCAGTTGCCCGGAGGCGCGATGACGATGCCAGACGGGCGGCTGCCGGGCGTGGGCAGGGCGAACTCGGTGATGGCGCCCGAGTAGGTGATGCGGCCAATGCGGTTGCCCGCGAGCTGGGTGAACCAGAGCTGGCCATCCGGCCCCAGGGCGATGGCGTTCGGCTGGCTTCCGGCGGTGGGCAGCGGGAACTCCGTCACCACGCCGTCCGGGGTGATGCGGCCAATCTGGTTGGCGGCCTGCTGGGTGAACCAGAGGTTGCCATCCAGGCCCGCGACGATGGAGGACGGCGAGGAGCGCTCGGTGAGCAGGGCGAACTCGGTGATGACGCCCTCGAAGGAGATGGAGCCGACCTTGTTGGTCGCCTGCTCGACGAACCACAGATTTCCATCGAACCCCTGGGTGATGGCGCGCGGCTGGGCGGCGGCGGTGGGCAGCGCGAACTCGGTGATTTCACCCGAGGGGGTGATGCGGCCGATGCGGTTGCCAATGACCTCCGTGAACCAGACGTTGCCGTCCAGGCCCGCGGCGATGCCAGCCGGGCTGGCGCCCCGGTTGGGCAGCGGGAACTCCGTCACCACGCCGGCCGGGGTGATGCGGCCAATCTGGTTGGCGGCCAGCTCGGTGAACCAGAGGTTGCCATCGAAGCCGGAGGCAATCTGCTGCACGCCCGCGCCGGTGGTGGGCAGGACGAACTCGGAGGTGACGCCCGCGCGGGTGGAACGGCCAATCCTTCCGGAGCCAGCCTGCGTGTACCAGAGCGCCAGGTCGGGCCCCAGGGCGATGCTCAGCGGGCCCGCGCCGGCGGGCAGGGAAATCTCCTCGACGTCGCCCACGGCGCCACGGGAATCACGGCACACCCAGGGTGCCGCGTGGAGGTCCGACGCCAGCGCGGGAGCGCCGAGCCAGGAGGTGGAGAGAAGCAACAGCGAGGAACGGAACAGGACGCGAACCTGAGAGCGCATGGTGGATGGGGCTTTCGTCTGACACAGGTGGGCACGGAGGGTCATCCCTCCACGAGAGACGGGCCGGAGAGGCAGACAGGTGCCCTCCGGCCCGAAGCATTCAGTGACAACGGTTGTCGAAGCGTGACTTCACATCACGGACCGGAGCAGAGCCCCGCGCCACGGCCCTGGCCATCGCCGCCGCAGGCCAGCGGCGTGAAGTTCTCTTCAGGTGCACACGCGATGAAGCCCTGCTGCGTCAGGATCTCCTCGAACTCTTCCGCACCCGTGGGGCTGTAGATCCACTCGTAGAGGACGGCCTCCTCGAACGACTTGGCGCGGTTGACGTTCTCGTTCAGGAAGATGCGGCGGGAGAGCGGATAGACATCCGTCGCGCCGGACTGGAGCAGTTTGCGCACGTTGACTGCGCTGGGCTCGATATAGGTGCTGGTCGTCGGGGTGATGGGGGCCACGGCCTTCAGCCAGAGCCTGGCATTGCCGAGCCGGGTGGCCGAGTCGCCGGCGTAGCCGATGGCGTTGTTGTCGTTCTCCGCCAGCTTGCCGATGCAGGTGGTGGCGCTGTCCGAGGACGTGCAGGGGCTGGGGTTGGAGGCAGAGCCGTCGACGATGACGGTGATGCCAGGGCAGAAGGTGCCGCCCTTGAGCAGCGACTTGAACGTGTCGGTGGTGCCGGAGAGGTCATCGCGGCGGTACTTGACGATGGTGGCGGACGGCTGGCCAAACGCGGTCCAGTTGGTCGGGCACGCGTTCGCGATGGCGACGCCCGCGCTGTCGGTGGCGAAGAAGATGCGGCGCAGCTCCTCCGTGGTGAGGCCGCTGCCCGGCAAGGCGGCGAAGCGGGTGGACTTCACGAACGCGCTCACCGCGTCCAGGGCGATGGTGTTGCTGCGCTCGCCAGGGCAGCAGGCGCCCGTCGCCGTGCCGCTCACACAGGCCGCACCCGACGCCGTCTTCGGCGCCGCGAAGTCACGCGACATGGGGGCCAGCGTCTGCGCCCCCGAGCTGCAGAAGCCGCTGGAGCCGACTCCGTTGCGCAGGCAGGCCTCGCCGACGCCGGACCCCTTGCCCTCGATGCTCAGCTCGGAGCCCGCGACGATATTGGCCGCGATGAGGGCCTCCTTCAGCGTGTCCGAACCATAGAAGTTCGGAATGGCCAGCGACGCCTTCTGCCCCACCGCTTGGGCCGTCTGAGCCCCCGCGCCGGACTGACCTCCACAACCCACGACCGACATGGCAACCACCGTGGCGGACATCACCCACTTCATGCTGTTCATGGACGGCTCCTTGGCTGCTGTGCTGGATTCAACGCAACGCAAGGTGCCTGAATGGACAGACAATCACTGACTCAACTCTGTCAAATCTTGGCCAGCGTCACGTCACGCCAGCACTGACACGCGAAACCCAATTCGTTGCATGTTCGTGTTTTTCATCGAATCGTGATGTTCGCATCCGCCCCGTCACCCGCCTTGTCCACGCGCCAGGATGAAACCGAGTCCCTCACGACGCCTGTCATCCCCAGGACAGATGAGGGCCACGCGCCACGCCCACCTGCCTGCTCGAAGCGCTACAGGCCTGTCTGCCTTCCGGCCGGGCGCGTCGTTTTTCCTCCAGCGTTGGCTGGTGGACAGGGATTTTTTCAGGAGAACGAACACCTTTCTCGTCCCCCAGGCCGGGGTCCCTCTCGCGCCCAGAGGGAAGTGCCTTTCGGAAGGACTGCTGGCAATCACCTTGCAGAAGCGTCCCCGCGGTTGAAGGGCAGGGGGTCGTCGGGGGTCGGGGG
>NZ_VIFM01000230.1 GCF_006636215.1 Myxococcus llanfairpwllgwyngyllgogerychwyrndrobwllllantysiliogogogochensis
GGCCCCCCGGGACCACCTGGCCCCCCGGGACCACCTGGCCCCCCGGGACCACCGGGGTTGTTGGGGTCTCCGGGGTCGGTGCCTGGCGTGATGGAGCCCTTGCACGCAACGAGGCTCAGCAATCCGGCCAGCAGGAGGATACGGTTCATACGGACAGTCTGAATCGGACGACCGGTGGGATAGCAAGCAGGTTCTGCCAATCGGGCTCAGACCTGACCGGGCGCCCCGTGGTACCGCCGGTTCAGCACGCGCTCGGCCACCCCGGAGTCCATCCCGCGCGGCGTGGCCGCCAGCACCGTGCAGAGGATTCTCAGGGGCGCGACCGTGAGCAGCACGCGACGACGCAGCAGGTCAAAGCTGGCGCGGCCACACAGCTGACGCTCGGGAAGGTTGAGCCTCATGATCTGGCCCTCGGACTGGACGCTGCCCCAGAGGGGTCAGTGCAGCCCGGACGGCATCCTCGCGTCCCGTTGACAGGCCGCGCTCCCATCGGGTGTGTGGCAGGAGCCTGGGCCTGTTGGATCGAGCCGCTCGGCCATCCGCTTCTTCGTGCTGGGGGCAGACCTGCTCGCGCAGCTGGACGTGGCGAAGGGCCAGCGCGCGACGCGTAGGCCTGCCGGCGGGCTTCACACGCGCCCCGCCCGGGAGGATGGTGGAGCCCCATGGCCCAGTTGCTGACCCTCCTCGAGTCCGAGCAGTTCCGCGTGCTCGACTCGCGCTGCCGGCATCCGCGCGCGGGGCCCGCGGAGGAGCGAGGCGGGGACCCGGGACACCTGGTGCTGCTGCGCCGCGGCTGCTTCAGCTACCACCGGGGGCTCCGGCGCTTCGTCGCGGACCCCTGCACCGCACTGCTGCACCACCCGCGCGTGGACTACCGGGTCGGCCATCCGGGCGCGGAGGGAGACGATGCGACGGTCATCAAGCTCGCACCGGAACTCTTCGACGAGCTGTGGGGCCGGCGTGGCCCGGACCATCCGGAGCTGGGGCTGAGCGCCGCGGTGCACCTGCGCCACGCGCGCGTGTGTGCCGCCCTGCGCGACCCACGCGGAGACCGGCTCTCGCGTGAGGAGACGGTGTTCGCACTGCTCGAGGTGGCCGCTTCGGACAGGCAGCGCGCGGAGGCCCCTGCGCGCGGAGACCGGGGCGCACGGCGCCGCACGGTCGGCCGCGTGCGCGCGCTGCTCGCGGCCCAGCTCTCGGCGAACCTCTCGCTCGACACCGTGGCGCAGGAGGCCCGCTGCTCACCCTTCCACCTCATGCGCCTCTTCCACGCGGAGACGGGGCTGTCCCTGCGCGCCTACCGCCGCCAGCTGCGGGTTCTCACGGCGCTGCAGCGGCTCGCGGAGGGCGAGCAGGACCTCGCGCGGCTCGCACTGGAGCTGGGCTTCTCGCACCACAGCCACCTCTCGCAGAGCGTGCGCCAGGTGCTGGGGAGCAGCCCCGCGCGCCTGCGTGCGGAGCTGCAGCAGGTCCGCGCAGGTTCCTGACAGCGGGGCGGCGCGCACGCCTCTAGCTTCGCGTGCATGAACCCCCTCCACCTGCTCCGGCCGCTGCTCTTCGCCTGCTTGCCCGCACTCGTGTTGTACCCACTCCCGGGGCTTGCCCAGGAGCGCGAAGCCTCTGCGCCTGCCCCGCGCGATGGCCAGCGCGACTTCGACTTCGAGATTGGCACCTGGCGCACGCAGCTGAAGCGGCGCCTGCGCCCGCTGACGGGCTCGAACACCTGGGTGGAGATGAAGGGGACCACTGTCGTGCGCAAGGTGTGGAACGGCCGCGGCAACCTCGTGGAGCTCGTGGCCGACGGCGAGGGTGGGCGATTCGAGGGCCTCAACCTGCGCCTGTACAATCCGCGGACGCGCCAGTGGAGCCTGCACTTCGCGAACAGCCGCGATGGCACCCTCGCCGTGCCGACCGTGGGCGAGTTCAAGGAAGGACGCGGTGAGTTCTACGCCCAGGAGCGGCTCGACGGGCGCGCCATCCTGGTGCGCTTCGTCATCTCGAACGTGACCCCTACTTCCGTCCGCTTCGAGCAGGCCTTCTCGGACGACGGAGGCAAGACCTGGGAGGTGAACTGGATCGCCCAGGACACGCGGGTCGACGCGGCGGCCGGCAGGGCGAAGCAAGGCGCGGGCACCGATTGAGGCAGCACGGCCGGCTTCCGAGGCGGGCCCTGCCGACCGAGGGCACGGCTGAGGATATGCGGGTGGAACATCATGAACGCAGGGCTGAAGCGACGTCGCCGCCGCCTCTGCCTCTTCTCCGACATCGAACACCCTTCCATCACATCAAGGGTGTCCGTGGTGGCGGACGACGCTCAGTCCACACGGCGGCCGGTGAAGCTCACCCAATGGGTGCACGTGACGTTCTTGAAGTCTTCTGACACGGCGGTGGTCCGGACGTCGACGAAGCCCTTGATCCGGTCCGCTTCGAGCGAGTCACCCTCGATGAAAAAGCGCTGCACCGTGGTCCCGCTGCCGATGTCATCGAAGGTCTCTGAATTGAGATCCACGAACTGGTAGGGGCCGCTGTCGGACGAGGTGCCGTTGAGGACGAAGGGCGTCTCGATCGGCACATCTGTGTACCCATGGAGCAGGGCCCGGAAGAAGCCAGGGACCTCGATACGAGTGTCCGAGCGCTCTCCCGCGGTGATGGTCCACCGCTGCTGCGAAGAGACGTCCCAGGCGCGGCCGACGCCCTCGCGGCCGTTGTCGCAGACATAGGGCACGGCGCTCAGCTCGGCCTCGTTCATCTCGATGTCGTACACACTCTTCTCGAAGCCACACCCCGTCGACAGCCCCACCAGGGCGCCGATGGCTCCCAGTCCCGCGAACCTTGCCTTCATCATCCGATGTCTCCTCAATCCAGGCCCCTGCCCCAGCAGGCCCGAGCGACCCATGAGACCTCCTCCCCAGGGCGGGCTTCAAGAGGCACCTTGAATCCCCATCACCCGACAATCATCCCCCTCCGACGAGGAGTCCCACCGATGCCGTTCTCCGGGTGCGGACGTCGTCTATCGACCGTCCTTGTCCAGGTCCCGCGCGGTGACCACCCCACAGCGGGTCAGGTGAGCAGCGCAGGGTGCCGGCAGTCACCAGGGCGCGACGGCCGAGTCCGATGACGATGCCGCATTTCGCCCAGATACCCGGGACCCGAGGGCTAGACACAATCACATACCAATCGACCACACATCGACACTCGGCGACTTTCACATCAATCCCAAGCGCACACCGACTTATTCTCCGCGCACCCGAAGGCAGCCCAGCCGCCCCCGCCCGGACTGAAACCGCACTGAGGACTGCCCTTGGGCATCCGACCCACAAACAAAGGAATGCCAGGCATGTCTAATTACAAGGTCCAGAACCAATGGGGTGGCTCGTCGGCTCCTTGGAATCCGGGGGGCAACTGGGTGATTGGCGGCCGCGAGAAGCAGAACGTCGTCGCGATGAAGGTCACCTCCAGCGATGGCGGCCAGACGCTGACCGGGAGCATGACCTACAACGGCGAGGGGCCCATCGCCTTCCGCGCCACCCTCACCAGCCCGAACAACTACGTGGTGGAGAACCAATGGGGTGGGCCGACCGCGCCCTGGAATCCAGGTGGCACCTTCGTCCTCGGCTCCCGGCAAGGGCAGAACGTCATCGCCCTCGACCTGACCTCCGGCAACAGCGGGGAGTCACTGACCGGGACCATGACGTACAACGGTGAGGGCCCCATCGGCTTCCGCGGCAACATGGGCTGACGCCGCACCCGATGACACTTCTTCCCGGCGGGCCCACGTCCAGGGCCCGCCCCTCACTGAGATGGAGTCCCCTGAAGGGCTCCCTCATGGAATCGTGGTCATGAGAGGCGATGGATACTTCCTGCAGAAGAACTGCATGAAGCCGCCGTTGTTGATGTCAGCCTCCATGCGCTACTTGAAACGAGTAGGACTTGCCCGTGGAGTATGACACATCAGAGCGGTGGGGGCCCTGTTGACTGAGTCGGGAGATGCGAGGCCATCAACGAGCGTCGCGATCAACGGCTCACGAAGCGCCGCATCCTGAGGTCCACGGCTGGCTCCATGCCCCCCACAGGGCGCCCGATGCACGCGGCGCCCTGCCCCGACCGCTGCGTTCAGCGACGGCTCACCTCAGTGGACGCGACCCGCCGGCAGGTTGGAGGGCGGCGGGAAGCCAGGCACCGCGGGCCGGACCGATTCACTCGAACCCGAGAGCATCGACGTGCCCAGGGTTTCCATTGCCCGAGCGAGAGGATTCGCCGCTGGCACGCCACACACGAGCGACGTCATGTCCGCCTGGCGCCGAACCAGGTCCGCGAAGGTTCGCGTCACGGAGGGGTCGAACCGATCCGGAATGGGCCCAGACGTCACGAGGAAAGGAGACAAGGCCGACGACACTCCCTCGGCGCGAGGGTGCACGTGCAAGAAGACGGTGCCCGTCTCCCCTCCGTGACAGCCACTGCAGGTGTTCAACGAGAACTTGTGGCGCGCCTCGGTGGAGACCTGCGGCACGGCCCACGCGAAGTTGGGGAACGTAAACGCGGAGCCCGCGAGCAGGGGCTGGTTCTCGAAGAACTCCGGGACGGTGTGCGTCTCCGTGAGGATGGAGGACAGGTTCAGGTTGACATAGTCCCCCAGGGTGCGCGAGCCGTCCCAGAACAGGGTGGGCGAGAGCGCGACGTGCGCGGGCATCAACCCTCCGGGGCCCAGGTGGAACTCACGCAGCTCCCAGAGCGGCACCAACGCGTTCTCGTTGGTGCGGACCTGGTGGATGGCGCTGCCCAGGTGCGCGCCCCGCGCGACGAAGGACTTCGTGAAGCGGCTCGTGAGTGCCTCGAGCTTCTCGTTGTAGCCGGGGCTCCCGACACCGATGCGCCCCAACTCGTGCCAGTCCCGCGCCCAGCGCTGGAACTCATCCGGTGAGCCCCCGGGCAGGATGTATTCCAGGATGACGGTGAACGGCAGCGGATGGCCGTTGGGGTCCGTCACTCCGAACACGAAGCGCCCCTCGCCCGCGAACTCGCCCTCCTTGCGCAAGTCCATCCGGTTGACGATGGCCAGCAGACGGAACGGGGCCACGTTGAAGTCCAGGGAGGATCCCTGCCCACTGCTGTTCTCCCACGGCAGCAGCACCATCCCCGCCATGTTGGGCCGCGCCCCGACCTCCGTCGCACCGATGAACTGGTCCGACATCCAGGTGGACAACCAGTCGCGCACCAGGTCCGACGGGTCCTGACCACCGTTCATCTCGCGCATGAGGTGACCGAAGGTCCACACACCGTCACCCGTGGTCCGCAAGGGGTCATCGACCACGGACAGGTCGGTGATCATCAGCTCCGACGAGATGTCCACGCCACACGCCAACGGCGCGCACGCACTGGGGGACTCGCAGCCGTTGGCCGAGCTGCCGTCACAATCGAACGTGCCCACCACACAGCCCAGCCCGCAGGTCCCCGCGCCGCATACGGCACGGGCAGACGGAGCGCCAGCGCACACGATGCCGCAGGCCCCGCAGTTCGCCTCGTCCGCGAGCAGGTCCCCCTCACACCCGTTGGTCGGATTCCCGTCGCAGTCCGCGAAGCCCATGTCGCAGCCCACCGGCACCGGAACACATGCGGAGCGATTGCCCACCACGTCGCGCGCATCCGCGAACAGCGGCCCGAGCCGCTGGCCCGGCGTCAGCGCCATCGTCACCGAGCCATCCACGCCCACCACGAAGGGACCCGATGGCGAGAACAGGGTGGCGCACGAAGCATCCATGAAGAGCGTGACTCGCGAGTCCACCTCCCCCATCGCGCGGACCAGCCCCCCGCTAGCGTTCCCATCGACGGGAATGAATCCCGGCATGAACCGAGGCGCGGGAGGGGCGATGCCGTCGTGCCGGTAACTGATGGCCGTCGAACACGCCGACACGTTCCCCGCCGGGTCCACGGCCCGCGCGGAGATATCCGTCACCGTGTTGGCCGTGACAGTCACGGAAGCAGAGAACGCGCCCGTGGAGGCATCCGCCACGGCGCTCACCGCGACAGGCGCCACGCAGCCCGAGCCCTTGAAGACTTGAACGGTGCCTCCCTTCTCCGCGGTGCCGCGCACCTGAGGCGTGAGCGAGTTGCCCGGAGACACCGGCTGGAAGCCCGTCAGCACAGGCACCGCCGGGGCAATGCTGTCCTGCACGTAACTGATGGCGGTGGCACACGCCGACACGTTCCCCGCCAGGTCCACGGCCCGCGCGGAGAAGCTCGTCGTCGTGTTGGCTGTGACAGACACAGAGGCCGAGAACGCGCCCGTGGAGGCATCCGCCACGGCGGTCACCACGACCGGTGCCACACAGCCCGAGCCCTTGAAGACCTGAACCGTGCTCCCCTTCTCCGCGGTGCCGCGCGCCTGGGGCGTCAGTGAGTTGCCCGGTGACACGGGCTGGAAGCCCGTCATCACGGGCGCCGCCGGAGCCATGCTGTCATGCATGTAGCTCAGGGGTTGCGAGCACGCGGACACATTCCCGGAGGAGTCCGTCGCCGTGGCGGTGAAGACCGTCGTCGCGTTGGGAATCACGGGGACGACCGCCAGGAAGAGCTGCTCCGTTCCCGCGGTGACCGAGACCGATGGCGTCCCCGAGCAGTTGGCGTTGGGGTAGACGCGCACCGTCGACCCGGTCTCCGCGTTTCCAATCAGATTGGGGTTCGAAGTGGTGGACGGTGGGGCCGGGGTGAAGTGCGCGAGGACAGGCGCCGTGGGGGGCGTCGTATCCGGCAGACAGCCGAGCAGTTCGAGCCGCCCTATCGAAACAACCTCGATGCCCGCGCGCGAATCATTGTCATCCGTCACGTTGAGGCGGAACTTCGGGTAGGTCGCGGTGGCCGCCAGGGTGTACACACGGCGCTCCGTGCCCCCCCAGTTCACTTCGTTGGTTCGGGTATCCACCACCACCCACTGCGAGCCGTTCCAGCCCTGGAGCGTCCAGGCCTTGGGCGCGCGAGACGTGAGCGAGCCATTCGAGAAGCGGATGGCGTAGCGGATGATTCGCCGCGGGCCGTCCGCCCATTCGTAGCCAATCCACGCGGGGCTCTGCTGTAGCCCGGAGATCCACATCGAGCCGGAGCTATCGACCTCATCGAATGCCAGCCAGGCCTCGTAACCGGGGCCGAAAGCCCCCGAGCGAGTCACGATGCCGACTGGCAACGTGCCGCTCGTCATCACAGGGACCTGGCTGCTCCCGCATGTGATTTCCTGGGACTGGTGGGCCAGGTCCGCGCGAGGCGCCTCCGGTGCGGCGCCCTCCTCCGGACCAGGTCGACATCCTGGAGCACACACCACAAACAAGGTGCCCACCATGAGCAAGCGCCACCACGACTTCATGAATCGCATGTAACTCCCTCGGCCGTCGGCGGAGACCACGAGCCGTGCGGTCTGTCGCCACTTCGTGGTTCCACCCGGATGTCTACGCCGCCGAGACAGGCGTCTTGCGCGGGAAGGGCTCAATCCCCTCTACGGCGGGACGAAACCGTCGGGCCGAGGGATGAAGCCTCCCGGGCCCCATCTCCATCCCCGCCGCCATGTCGAGCGGGCGTGCCCATTCCCGCCCATCGGAGACTCGCCCTGCCCTTCCTCCCGAGACTGGATGGGAACGCGGTTGATGGCTCCGGATGTTGTGGAGGACACTGGGCAGATGCCTCGGCCCTCCTCGCGTCCCGTCAGCCTCTCGAAACGCGCGGTTCAAGGCGTGCTGGCGCTACTGGTCCTCACGGTGACCTATCAGGTGTACGACCGGATGAGGCTGCGCATGAGTGGCGCACCCCGGGCCGCGCTGGAGAAACTGGCGGCGTGCGCGGAGGCTCGCAACCTGCTGGGCGAGCCCATCGACGCGGCGTGGTGGGGCTGGTCCTACGGCTACCTGAAGGTCCCTCGGAAAAGTCAGGCCTGGTCCGCGACCTCTGGCCGGGTGGACTGGCGAATGCCAGTGGCGGGGTCGACCGGTCGCGGAGTGCTCCACTTCCAGGGCGAGAAGATCAACGGCTTCTGGGTGCTGGAGGGAATCCTCGAGACCGAGGGCGCCGCGCTACAGACGCACCGGTGCGCGGCACTGTAGGGCTGACGTCGTCCCCTTCCACTCACCATCGACGCTCCCGAAAGCGCTGACACGGCATGAGCGCGCGCTCGGTGTTCCACGCGCATGAGTGAAGTCGCGTGGAAGGAACTGGAGCACGGGACGGAGCCTCTGCTCAAACGTCACGCCGCCGGTCCTCGCGGTAGATGCCGACGCGCGGGAGTCGGTCCATGAGAACGCACTCGCGAAAACGACGCGCCAGCGGCGCAAAGGCTGCGCGGCGCGCAAAGACTGCGCCGTAGCGCGCAAGTGTTGCGCGTCATCACGAAGCGCCGCGCCCGGAGCCACACTCCGGCAATCCGACAGGCCTCACCATCCGCACGCGACAGCAACATCCCACTTCCGCGTAGCACGAGCATTGCTAGGTTGCCCTGCGTGCCCTCCGCCTCCCGCACCGTGCTGGCCGTGATCCTCGGGATTGCCATCGGTGTGGCGGTTGGCCTCGGCGGCTTCACCTTCGTGTACGCGAAGGGCTCGTCCTACCTGCAAGACGACCCGGCCGCCTGCGCCAACTGCCACATCATGAACGAGCAGTACGAAGGCTGGCGCAAGAGCAGCCACCACGCGGTGGCCACCTGCAACGACTGCCATACGCCCGCGGGTTTCCTGCCCAAGTACTACACGAAGGCGAGCAACGGCTTCTGGCACTCCTACTACTTCACCACCGGCACCTTCCCGGACCCCATCCGCCTGCGTCCGGGCAATCGCGTGGTGACGGAGAACGCCTGCCGCAAATGCCACGGCTCCATCGTGGAGGCCATTGAAACGCCCCCCACGGGCCACGAGCAGGTGGCCCCCAGCGAACAACTGCAGTGCCTCACCTGCCACAACTCCGTGGGCCACCCCGAAGGTTCGGGGAACCCCGAGCTCATCCGTAAGGAGAATGCACGATGACCGAGCCCGAGAAGGCTCCGGAGAAGCGCCGACGCTTCAGCGGCACCAGACTCGTGGTCGCGGTCGCTGTCGCCGCGGCGCTGGCCGCGGCGGGTGTCACCGCGCTCCTGGTCAACATCATGGAGCGCAAGCAGGAGGCGAAGAACCCCTTCTACCGGGTGGTGGAACTCGACGACACCATCACCGACCCCGCCGTGTGGGGGAAGAACTTCCCGCTGCAGTACGACGGCTACAAGCGCACGGTGGACCAGCAGCGCACCCGCTACGGTGGCAGCGAGGCGGTGGCGCGCACGCCCACCCAGGCGGACCCCCGCTCGGTGGTGGCGCAGAGCCGGCTCGAGGAAGACCCGCGACTGGTCACCATGTGGAGCGGCTATGCCTTCGCCACCGACTTCCGGGAGGAGCGTGGCCACGCGCACATGCTCGAGGACCAGGTCTTCACCGAGCGCCAGCACGTAACGCAGCAGCCGGGCACCTGCATCCACTGTCACGGCAGCGTGTACGTCCCCTACAAGAAGCTGGGCGACGGGGACCTCATCAAGGGCTTCGAGAAGATGAACCAGATGCCCTTCGCCGAGGCGCGCAAGCTCGTGGAGCACCCGGTGTCCTGCATCGATTGCCACGACCCCACCACGATGCAGCTGCGCGTCACACGCCCTGGCTTCATCGAGGGCATCGCCGCGCTCAAGGCCAGCCAGGGCGTGCCTGACTTCCGCGTGAATGAGCACGCCACCCGCCAGGAGATGCGCACGTACGTCTGTGGGCAATGCCACGTCGAGTACTACTTCAAGGGCAAGGAGAAGCGCCTCACCTACCCCTGGGCCAAGGGCATCAACGTCGACCAGATCATGGCCTATTACGACGAGGACGGGCACACCGACTGGACCCACAAGCTCACCGGCGCGAAGGTCCTCAAGGCGCAGCACCCCGAGTTCGAGATGTACAACCAGGGCATCCACGCGAAGAGCGGCGTGGCCTGCGCGGACTGCCACATGCCCTACCAGCGTGAAGGGGCGATGAAGATCAGCGACCACCACGTGCGCAGCCCGCTGCTCAACATCAACCGCGCCTGCCAGACATGCCACAAGTGGAGCGAGGCGGAGCTGCTCGACCGCGTGGAGACCATCCAGACGCGCACCTTCGAGACTCGCAACATCGCCATGGACGCGCTGGTGGACCTCATCCACGACCTCGAGAGCGCACAGAAGGCGGGCCTCCCCGAGGAAGCACTGGCCAAGGCGCGTGACCTCCAGAAGCGCGCCCAGTTCTACCTGGACTTCGTGGAGGCGGAGAACTCCATGGGCTTCCACGCGGACCAGGAGGCGGTGCGCATCCTGAGCAACTCCATCAACTTCTCGCGCCTGGGCCAGAACGCACTGCGGCCCGGCGGTGGAGCCTCCACCGCGCCGAACCAGCGGCCCCCGGGAGCACCCAAGGCCACCGGGAGCGAGGGCACGCGGCAGGGCTCCAGGTAGCCACGGGTTGACGCACCTCCGGTGGCGGCAAGGCCATCTCCGTCTTCGTGAACGAAAAGGGCATCACGAAGAACGTGCCTGGCACCACGCCGGACCGGTGGTTCCCGAGACCCGGGCAGCTTCCGACGCGGCGGACAAACGCGTCCTCGAAACCCGGCAGGACATGTCCGAGCACTCCACGGGCCAAAGGAGAAGCAGCTCCATCTTCTTCCGACTGGACAGAGGGCCCCTTGAGCATCGGCCCTCTGAGCGGGGGCTGCATGTAGCGTCGGCCAGTTGGCGCCGCCCGACAGAACGGCACTTGGATTAGACTGACGGCCATGAACCGTCAGACATCGCGACGCCGCTGCTTGCTGGGGTTGACCGTCATCGTGCTCACCACGGGCTGCGCCAGCTACAAGAGTGACATGGAAAACCTCTGCCACTCCGTGGAGCGCTCGAAGGCCCGCGACCTGCCCATCAAGGAGGAGGACGTCCTGACCATCGCGGCATCCTGGGCCGGCGAGCGCGCTCGCTCCGAGGACGGCCTGGCGTTGCTGAATGCGGTCGCCCATGTCGAGCCCGGGAGCAAGGGCCGGGTCATCCGGGATGCAGCGAAGGATGCGGGAGTCTTGAACTGCCCGTTCGCCGATGAACTTGAAGCCTCCGTCCTCGCGGATCGGGCGCAGCGGGAGCGTAAGGCGCTGATGCGCGAGCAAGCGCGGTCAGCGAAGGAGCCCACCGCGCCGACGCCGGCGCCCTAGACACAGCCGCGCGCGGATGCGCTGCATCAACGCGCACTCTCCACCCGCTGGCAGGCATCGTTCACGTCCCGGTCTCCGGCCCCCCGTTTGCGAGGCTCCAGCGAGACTGGTAGACGCTCTCCAATCCCGCCGCTTTGGCGGGTCTGACGCGGAGAGCCTGGATGAACAGCCTTGGACGCCTTGCAGTGGTGTGTGGCCTGTTGACGCTGATCGGTTGCGGTCCGGAAGCCCCTGTGCCGGAGGCCTCGGAGGAGGCCACCACGAGCCAGACCGCCGTTCCCGTGGGCCATCCCATCTGCCCGGAGGTGATGCCTCCGCTGTGCGAGGACGGCGACCTCTACCCCATCTACTCGGGCAAGTGCCTCATTGGCTTCAACTGCGTTCCCCATGTTGTCGCCAACGCCATCTGTCCGAACCCGGTCTATCCGGCCCCGGGCTTCTGCGAGGACGGCATCATCACCCCGGTGTACGTGGGCGGCTGCATCGTTCGCTATACCTGCACGCGGTAGTCCCCCGCGCGCCCGCCCACCGCTGGTTGCGTGGGCGGGCCGCATCCACATCGCTACTGGCAGGCGATGCCGGGCAGGCCCCGATACGCGCCCTGCGACGTCCACCGCGTATACGGCGTGCCGCACGAGCCCGCGTACGGGTCATCCGTGCCGTAGCCCGGCACCCAGTATTCGAAGTGCAGGTGTGGACCCGTGGAGGCACCCGACGAGCCCACTCGCGCAATCCAGTAGGCGCAGTCGAGCGACGTGCCCCGGGCGAACTGCTGCGTGTAGGCCTTCAAGTGCCAGTACCAGGTCTGGGTGTTATCAGGGTGCCGCATGATGATGTAGTTGGCTGTGTAGAGGCCGCAGGCGGCGTAGGGGTTGGACTGGTTCCAGTAGTTGCACCGGTCGTAGTACCCATCCACGTTGGACTCGATGTAGCCCCGCGCGGCATTCATCGCCCAGACGCCGTAGTCCATCTTGCTGAACCCGCCGACCAGCGCGTAGTCCGTGCCCGTGTGGCCGCTGTAGCGCACACCACCACAGGCGTAGTCCCGGCCACCGTAATCCTTGTACGCGCTCACGGTACACCCGCCGTTGCCACACTGGTCCGCGAGCTGCGACGCGGGAAAGCGGAACATCGTCTGCGCGGAGGACAGGGCCGGAAGGGCCAACAGCGCGAAGGCCAGCGCCACCGTGAGCTGCTTCAGCATCGCGCGCATCACTTCTCACCTCCCAGGTCCGCGGAGGCCGCGCCCGTTCGCACGTTCAGCTTCCAGAACTCACCGCCGCCCGCGTTGTAGCGGAGCACGTCGTCGCTCACCCATTCCATGTGATGACTGGAGACGGGCGGTGGCACGAAGCCCTTGGGCGGGCCGCCATACAGCATCGTGCTGTCCATCCCGATGTTGGTGAGTTGCTTCGGCGCCGAGCCATCCACGTCCGTCACGTAGAACGACGCCACGGTGGTGCGGCCGGACACGAAGACCACGGTCCTGCCATCCGGAGAGATGCTGGGCGTCGCGTCCACGCCGGGGCCATCCGCCAGCACCTTCACTCGGCCCTTCATGTCGATGATGCCCACGGAGGTCTCGTGCTTGGGGCCACGGGACATCGCCAGCGTGGCCACCAGGGCGTCGCCCTTCGCCGTGGGGAACAAGTCTCCGCCCACACCCTGAGCCAGCAGTCGCTCGCCGCCGTTGGCATCGCGCAGGCGCAGGTTGCCCTCGCCATCCAGCAATGCCACCTCGGGGCCGACCGTCCGGGCCTCGCGGTACTTGAACTCACGGGCCACCACGCGCACCGCGCCCGTGGCCTCGTCGTACTGGACGATGGCCAGCAGCGGCAGTTCGTCCGTGCCCAGCGCCTCGGCGGGAATCTCCGCGACCACGCCCGCCAGCATTCCCTTGCCCTGCCCGAAGAGGTGGACGAACCGAGCCTTGGGTCCGAACTCCTTCGCGACGGCGGGAGCGATGAAATCACGCGCCTTCGTCACACGGCGCAGGTCCGCCGGATTCATGCGGTCCGCCGCGGAGGCGCTCGCAGCCGCCAGCGTCAACACGGTGAGTGCCAGGAATTGTCTTCTCATGTCGCTCCAGGGTGGGGGGTAACCCATTCGTTGATGTGTGACGAATGGGTTTTCCTACCGCCCGGGAACGAGTTGCTTGGAAACCAATGATTGCTTGAGCGCGTAAAATTGAAGACAGGGTGTGTTTCGGAGCTCCTCGGGTCGCGGATGTTTTCAGTCCGCGCGGTCGCGGCGTTCAGGCCGCCGCTTGATCGGCGCGGGGGGTTGCCCCCTGCCACGCGGCCTGACGTTGAGGCGCGCGCGAGGCATGAATGGCATCCAGCAGTCGACGGCCCGTCTCGCGGTAGTCAAAGGAGCGCACGGCCCGTTCGCGTGCGGCCCGCGCCATCCGCTCGCGCAGCGCCACGTCCTGCCCGAGCCGGAGGAACGCGTTCGCCAATCCCTCTTCATCCCCCTGCGCCACCAGCAGGCCCTCCGCCCCGTCGGAAATCATGTCTGGCGTGCCCCCGATGATGGAGCAGACCGGGGGGACGCCACACGCCATGGCTTCCATGACCGCGACGGGAGAAGCCTCGCCGAGACCAATACTGGAGAGCACGAAAGCATCCGCCCCGTGCAGCAACTCGATCACCGCGCCTTCTCCGAGCGGCCCCACCAGCTTCACGTGCGGCTCCAGCCCGAAGCGGGCCATGGACTGGCGGATCTCCTGCTCGTGCGGCCCCCGTCCCCCCACGGTGAGGTGTGCTCGAAGCCCTCGGTCCAACGCCTTGCGGAGTGCGGCGAAGGTATGGACGTGGCCCTTGCAGAGGTGCAGCCGCCCAACGGAGACGAGGTGAAGGCCGCGGGGGGACTCCACGCGCTGCGGCGGAGGAACGAAGCGGTCGGTGTCCACCCCCATCCACAGGGTGTAGGTACGCTCCGGCGGCAGCCCCACGTCCTCGATGAGTTCGCGCTGCATGGGGCGCGCGGCGGCGGCCACGAACGTGGCGTCCCAGGCCTTCGCGGCGTGGTCCGTTCCATACACAGGCAGGTCGCCGTGGAGGTGGAAGCTATAGCGCGGACCGCCGAGGATTCTGCAGAGCGCGAGCACGTGCGCGGCGTCCGCGGCGGAATGGCCATGAAGGTGGTCCAGCTTCCGCTCGCGCGAGTAGTGGAGGAAGTCCACCGCGCACGCCAGCATCCCCAGCGCTCTCGCCTTCTGCTTCACGTCCACCGAGAGCCTGGAGACATATGCGAGGGCCTTCGCCATCCCGGGGAAGTCCCGAGGCGAAAGCAGCGCCGACGAGAGTCGGGGCGGGTAGAGATACGTGGTCTCGGAGGCCGCGCGCTCCGCCCATTCATGCGGACATCCCTCCACCGGGCGGCGCGTGGAGAAGATGTGTACCTCGACGCCAGCGGCGCGCAGGGCGGTGATCTCCCGCCAGAAGAAGGCGTGGGTTTGCGTGGGGAACTCTGGGATGAGCATGCCCAGACGAAAAGGGGCGACCGTCATGGCCCGCGTTCTATCCAGAAGTGTCCATGCCATGGAACAGCCAAAGCACGACGGGCCTGAAGTGGTGGAGAAGTGTGCAGTGCAAACCAAAAATAGACGGCCTCATTCGCGCTCGCGATGTGGCGCCTCCTGGGTCTTCCCTACCCCCAATCTCCACCCATGGAGCGCGACTGAGAGTCAATCCATGTCCAGGAAAATATGCACCTTCATTGTCGTCACGCCGCGAGGGGCCCATTGGCGGTGGGTACCCGGGGTGCTTGAACGCCCTGGCGCGTCTGACAATTCTGACCAGGAGGGAGCGTGCGCGCGGTCGGCCCGGCGCGCGGCGTCCTGGAACCACGGACGCCGCGGGTCAGCTCAGGCAAGCATCGCTTCCGCTCTCAGGACGACGGACTCCAACCGCTGTCAGGAGCCTTCCGCAAGACGCGTAAGGCCCAGCGTGTCCGCATAGCTGTGCAGGCCGCGAATGTGATTGCCACCGTCAACCGCGAGGGTGTCCCCGGTAATCCATGACGCGAGGTCGCTGCAGAGGAACGACACCACCTTCGCCACGTCCTCCGGCTCGCCACACGGCTTGCCGAGCGGAGTGTGGGCAAGAAACTCCCGCCCCATCGCCCCGGTCAGGAGCCCAGCCCCCTCAGCCAGAGGGGTGCGGATGGCTCCTGGTGCCACGACATTCACGCGGATGTTGTACCGCCCCAGCTCCGAGGCCGCGACCTTCGAGAAGTTCGCGAGCCCCGCCTTGGAGGCGCAGTAGTGGGCGAGCCCGTCCGTCACGGCCGTCTGGTTCAACGAGGAGATGTTGACGATGGAGCCCGGCTGCTTCGCGGCGACCAGCGCCTTCGCCAGTGCCTGGGTGAACAGGAAAGGGCCCTTGAGGTTGATGGCCAGAACCTGGTCGAACTCCTCCACCGGCAGCTCCAGGACTGGGCGGAGGGTGGCCGAGCCTGCGTTGTTCACCAGGATGCCCGGGAGGCCGAACTCACGCGTCGCAACCTCGATGGCCCGCGCCACGTCCTCCACATGGACCACATCTCCCGCGAAGGGCACGGCCCGCGTGCGCCCCTCCGCCACCCGGTTGAGCTCCACGGCGGCCGCCTCCACCTTCTCCCGGGTCCGCCCGAAGAGGAGCACGTTGGCTCCGTCTCGCATGAGCCGCGAGGCGATTCCCAGCCCGATGCCCTGCCCTGCTCCTGTCACGATGGCACTGCTCGACACCAGCTTCATGGTGGCTCCTGTTTCCAAGTTTCAGGTACAAGCCTAGCAGCCCGGTGGCGGTCTGACGCCGCGGCTCTTCGGCCATGAGCTTCCACTCCTGTCCGAAGAGGCGGAGCCCAACGGCGTCGTGTCGCCGTGTGGGAAGTGTCAAAGGTTGCCCAGCAGCTCAGCGCGGCCCCGCCACGAAGGCGCGCAGGTCCGCCACCAGGGCGGGGGCATCCACGAGACGGGCCGGAGCGAGCGTTCCCGGGGGAGCCTCCTGCTCTTTCGCCAGCCGATGCGGCGGACCCCATGAGCGGCCATCATCCCGCGTGGCATACGAGAACCACAGCGTGCGAGGCTTTTCGCCGGTCCGCTCCAGTCCCGCCGAACCCACGAGCAGGCCGCGGCCTCGCGCGCGGATGTCCAGGTCGTGGACTTCGAGATACTCGCCGTTCCAGGTGGGCGCGTTCAGCTCCCCTGGAAAGCCCAGCGTCGCACACGTGGCGGTGACGAAGTCGTCGTCCGAGCGGACGACGGTGAACGACTGGCCCGGGTCTCCCATCTGTCGCTGGGTGACGAGGATGACCTTGTGACTCGAAGGTGACACGTAGAAGCCGACCTCTTCCTCTTCATGGCGGGGAACCACCGCGCGCCAGCCCTTCGGGCCCTTGATGAAGAGCACCATCCCACTCGCCGCTTCGGCGGCTTCCCGCGGCTCGCGCAGGTAGCTCAGCTTTCCGACGAGCAGGTCCTCGCGCGTCGCGACACCCTTGAGCCCGAGCCGCGCCGCGTCGTTGACGAGCTGCTCGGTGAGTGGGCGCACACCCGCGCAGGCGACTTCGTCCTCCTGGGTGGACTGCTTCTCACCCGCCCATCCCGTGGCCGCGAGAAGGACCGCCGCCGACGCAGCACCGATGACAAAGCCCTGCTTCCTCATGTGCTCCACCTCTGCGGCCATCAGAGTGGATCCATCTCGGAGTGTCGAGGTGCTGGACACGGATGGCGAAGGAATCCCGTCGCCCTCGTTCGATGACAAGCAGATGCGATGCCCTCACATGGCGCCCCCGCCTCTGGCTTGTCGTGAGTATTCGAGCGGGCAATTCGCACTCGAGCTGTAGGCCTATCGAAGTGTCTCTCTTTCCTGGAGGTCCCATGTCCTCGATTCGTCCCCTTGTCGCGGGTGCAGTCCTGTTGTCGATGGCAGTCCCGGGAGCGGCGCTCGCTCGCGCCGCGTCTGGCTTCCTGGGCAGTCCCTACAATCCTGCGGATGCTGGTTGCTTCAGCAACTACTACGGCTCCGCTCGCAACAACTGCTCCACCACGAGGAGCTGGTGCATCCCGGCGGTGGTCGACCCCGCTGGCTCGTACACCGTGAATGTCGTGGCGTACGCGCCGAACACGTCCGCCACGGTGGGCTGCTACGCGACGGGTGTGGATGACGCGATCTCCGCCGTCTGGACGTCCGGGATGCGCTACGTGTCGTCCTTCGGATCGGGCGCGCGGTACATCACCCTGACCGGCGCCTATGTGCCGGGCAACGGGCAGCTCTTCGTCTGCTGCGACGTCGGCCCTGGCGCGGGCGTCAACGGCATTCTCTGGTAGGGATTGCCTGACGGGAACGGCCCAGGTGTGGCCGTTCCCGTCATTTCCGAACGGAGCGCGTCAATGAGAGTCGAGAGAATCATCGTGGGCACGCTCCTCGTCGGGAGCCTGATCATCCAGGGGTTGCATGCCCAGAATCAACGCGAAGCACTGGCCCTCCTTCGGGATGAACTGGACCGCGTCGCCATCTCCGTGGAGAAGCTGCAGCGGGTTTCGTCGGCACGTGGAAGCGAGCCCCCGGCCCGGTTGACTCTCGCGCCCGTACGGCAGGCCCCGCCGACAGTCATCGTCGCACCCGACCACGAGCTGGACGAGCCCCTGCCC
>NZ_VIFM01000231.1 GCF_006636215.1 Myxococcus llanfairpwllgwyngyllgogerychwyrndrobwllllantysiliogogogochensis
CCGCCCCGGTGCGCAAGGAAGTGAAGCCCCCGGAGCCAGAGCCGGAGCCCGCGCCTCCAGAGCCCGAACCCGCGCCCCCGGAGCCAGAGCCGGAGCCCGTCCCTCCGGAGCCGGAGGAGCCCATCCAGCCCTCCGCCGAGACGTCCCTCCCCGACGAGGTGGCGCCGGGTGGAGCCCTGGCCGCGCTCAAGGACAAGCAGAAGCTCGTCCCGCTCGTCGTCATGGGTCTGGTGGGGTTGGTGTTCCTGGTGCTGCTCATCGCCGTGGTCGCTGGCGCCTGAGCGCGCGGACAGGGAGCGCCAGGTGAAGGCGCCCCACGCTGCTCCGCTGCCGACCGCTACTTCTTCTGCGAGGACGCCGGGCGTCCCTTGATCTGCTCCGCCTGCGACTTGAGGGCGAGCAACGTGCTCCGCGCGCGCTGGGTGGAGCGCTTCTGGAGCCTCGGGTCCAGTTCAATCGCGCGGCTCAGGTCCTTGAGCCCGTCGGGGATGTTGCCCCGGCGCAGCAGCAGCTCACCGCGGCCCACCAGCGCGTCCACGTTAGAGCGCTCCACCGCGAGCGCGCGCTGGAAGGCGTCGAACGCCTCGTCGGTGCGCTCCAGCGTCAGGTAGGTAGCGCCCAGCTGGGTAAGGAAGGCGGGCTCACGGGGCGCCGCCGTCACCAGGCCCTGGAAGATCTCCAGGGCGAGGCGGGTGCGGCCGGCCTGCAGCATGCTGTGGCCCATGCCGGCGTAGTCGAAGAGCCGCTCGCGCGTCATCCCGAGGAACTGGCCCAACTGCAGCTCCCCGCGGACGAGCTTCTCCGTCAGGGCCTTCGGAATCCGAACATCCGACGGGGCTTCGCTCTCCGGTTTGCTGCTCACGGCCACCTCGCGAGGGGCCCCACGCGTGGGCCCCTCTACCTGCGGGTCAAGGTCAGAAGAAGACGTTCCGAGGCTTGATCATATCATTCAGCGAGTTGATCTCATCCAAGGCCTTGAACATCTTGGTGACCGACTTGAAGTGGTCCTCGATGGGCTGGTCCTTCTCGGACTCCTTGGACTTGCCCAGCTCGGAGATGGCGCGGCTGACGTGGTCGGAGATCTGCTGCATCAGCGCGTCACGCTGCTTGGACACGTCCGCCGTCTTGGCGTCCTTCTTCTCCTTGGCCGGCTCGGGCAGCATCGTCAGCAGGGACGGAGTCTCCTTGTACTGGAACTCCAAATCCTTGCCGTGCTTGAAGGTGGCGCCGCCACCCTCGTCGCCGATGACTTCCTTGCCCACGTTCGCCCAGTCGTCGGAGTCCTTGCCCATGACGAGCAAGTCCCTGCTGTTGTTCTTGAACGCGTCGTCCCACTGGAAGGCGACCGTCGTCTCGTAGCCGTCCTTCGTCAGCTCACCGACCTTGCCCTTGCCCTTGTCGATGTCCGTCACGGCGATGTGGTCCGCGCCGTTGGTGATGTCCAGCTTGCCCGTCACCGTCATGCCCGCGTTGCCCCAGGGCACGGTGGAGCAGTTGATCTCCGTGCCGTCCGGCAGCTTGAACGTGGTGTTGCGCTTGAAGTCGAACTTGCCGCCGTCGCTCTCGTCGACGTGCGGGTCACCCCAGATGCGGGTGTTCTTGCCGTCCGGGCCGGAGATCTTCCACTCGAACTGGCCCAGCTGCTCAATCTTGTAGCCGCCCGGCGTGGTGATGGTGCCCTTGTCGTCCACCTTCAGCTTGTCGGGGGGACGGAAGGTGTCCTCGGTGAGGACCGGCTTCTCCGTGGGGAAGGCGCCGCCCGTGCCCGCCGTCGAGGCCGTGTCGCCAGGACGGGGAGCCCCGGCCGCGAACGAGTTCTCGTCCAGCTGCTTGAGCTGCTTCACCGCCGACTCGATCTCCGAGAGGGCGCGCTCCACCGTGTTCTCGATGAGCCCGAGGTTCTTCGTCAGCTCCGTCTCACTCAGCCCGACCTTCGTGTTGCCAGTGCTGGTGGTACGGGGAGCGTTGCCGGCTTGGGTGACACTCGTCATGACTTCCTCCCGAATCTCGGGGAATCCCACGCCCTGAAGCGCGCATTCCCGCCGTACTTCCATTCTCGACAGCGCGCGTCGGAAGTTGCGTTGAAGCGCAAGGATTCCGATCAGAACGGTGACGGGTCGGCGAGGACCGACCCCGGGTCAACGCGGCTACCGGGTGGAGATGCGAGCCACCGGCTGGATGTTCAGCTCGGGGGACAGCTCCTGGTAGCTGAGGACGGAGAACGAGGGGTTGAACTCGTACTCCAGCAGCTTGCGGACGTAGCGCCGGATATCCATGGCGGTGAGGATGACGGGGCGCTGGGCGCTGGGCGGCAGGTGGCCGCACTCGGAGCGGACGGCCTGGACGATTTCCTGCGCCAGCTCCGGCTCGAGCGCCAGGTGCGCGCCCGCGGAGGTCCGCTTGATGGAGCCGCGGATGGCCTCCTCGATGTTCGGATCCAACAGGTACACCACGAGGGTGCCGCTGCCGCGCGCGTACTTGTGGGAGATGTAGCGGCGCTGCGAGGCGCGGACGTGCTCGGTGAGCATGACGTTGTCCGCCTCCACCTGCCCGTACTCCGCCAGGGCCTGGAGGATGCCGCGCAAGTCACGGATGGAGATCTCCTCCTCCACGAGCCGCTGGAGGATGTCGGTCAACTTCAGCACGTTGACGACCTTGGGGATGACCTCCTTGACGATGGCGGGGAACGCCTTCTCCAACTGCTCCAGCATCGTCTGCGTCTCCTGCACGCCGACGAACTCCCGCGCGTTGCGCCGCAGCACCGCGGCCACGTGCAGGATGATGTAGCCGGGCACGTCCCACGTCGTCAGGCCCGCGGCCTCCAGGGTGTCGCGGTGCTGCTCGGGCACCCACGCGGCCGGCTGGCGGGTGGCGGGGTTGATGGCCTCGAAGCCCTGGATGTTCATCAGGCGCAGGCGGTCCACCGTGTCGTTGACGAGCACGTGGCCCAGCGTGGCCTGACCGGTGACGACGGGCACCTCGTTGATCTGCACCTGGTAGGCGCCCGGCGGCAGCGACGAGTTGCCGCGCGCGCGCACGCCCGGGAAGCGCACGCCGAGCTCGATGAAGAGGCCGTCGCGCATGAACGGGATGAGTTCGAAGAGGAACTTCCCGTTGTCCTGGCGCGAGTCCACGTACGGCACCAGCGCGTCGGAGACCTCCAGGACGATGGGCGTGACGACGGGGATGAAGAGCTCGGAGTCCGGATTCATCGGCTCCTTGGGCGCGGGCTCCGAGGACATCGGCGTGCCCAGGTCCGACTCCATGGCCGGACCGGCCTCCTCCACCATCTCCGACTCGCGCTTCTTCTTGAGCATCGTCCACGCGCCGAAGCCCGCGCCCGCGCCCAGCAGGAAGAAGGGAATCTTGGGCAGACCGGGGACGAGACCCAGGACGATGAGCATGCCCGCGGCGATGGCGATGGCCTTCGGGTACGCGGTGAGCTGCGTGCCAATGTCCTTGCCCAGGTGCGCGCCCTCTTCATCACCACCGACGCGCGTCACGATGATGCCGGCGCAGGTGGAGACGAGGATGGCGGGAATCATGCCGACGAGGCCGTCACCGATGGTGAGCAGCGTGTACTTCTGCGCCGCGTCCGCGGCCGTCATCCCCTTCTGCGTCACGCCGATGATGAGGCCACCGACGATGTTGACGACAGTGATGATGATGCTGGCGATGGCGTCGCCCTTCACGAACTTCATGGCGCCGTCCATGGCGCCGAACAGCTGGCTCTCGCGCTCCAAGTCACGGCGCTTCTTCTTGCCCTGATCCTGGTCGATGGAGCCCGCGCGGAGGTCCGCGTCGATGGACATCTGCTTGCCCGGCATCGCGTCCAGGGTGAAGCGCGCGGCCACTTCGGCGACACGCTCCGAGCCCTTGGAGATGACGATGAAGTTCACGATGACGAGGATGATGAAGAGGATGGCGCCGACGACGAAGTTGCCCTGCACCACGAAGTTGCCGAACGCCACCACCACTTCTCCCGGGTCGCCCGTGAGCAGGATGAGACGTGTGGTGGAGATGGTCAGCGACAGCCGGAACATCGTGGTGATGAGCAGCAGCGTCGGGAACACCGACAGGTGCAGCGCCGCTGGCACGTAGAGGGACACCAGGAGCAGCACCACCGAGATGCTGATGTTCAGCGTCAGCAGCACGTCCAGCAGCAGCGTGGGCAGCGGGACGATCATCATCCCGACGATGAACACCACGACAATCGCGAGGACGATGTCGGAGTACTTGGAGAGGAAGCTGTTCGGATTGGAGGCGGACATCAGCGGGGAGCCATCCTAGTCCGCGCCCGGCCCCGGGCCCAAGGGGGGCCTCACGAGCCGGGCGGGGTGTCCGTCGGAAGATGCGAAGGGAGGGCTTAACGCCCGTCCGGACCAGAGTCGCCGTCGGAGACCCCCTGGGCCTCCTCCACGCTCTCCAGGGCCGCGGCCGCCAGCATGCGCGCACGCGCGCTCAGCGGGTCCTTGCCCTCGGGGTCCAGGGACACCGCGTGGTTGAAGTCATGGGCGGCTTCCATCACCTTGCCCTGGCGCAGGTGGACCTCTCCCCGGTTGACGAACGGCGTCAGGTCCGTGGGGTCCAGCTCGATGGCCCGGTTGAAGTGGGCCTCCGCCTGGTCCAGGTTCTCCAGCGCCAGGTGGCAGGCGCCGAGCGCTGTCTGGAAGTAGGCCTCGGAGCCATCCATGGCCGCGAGTTGCTCGAAGACGGCCAGGGACTCCTGGAAGCGGCCGTCCTGGAACAGGTCGAAGCCCTGAGTGGCCCGCTCGAGCAACTCCGGGCCGGACAGCGGCTTCCCATCATTATTGGAGACCGGCGCCTTGGCTTGGGTCGTCGTCATCTGGACTCATTCCCGGGGCGAATACGGAGGCGGCCTGGAGTCTAGCCCGCCTCCAGCGAGCCCACCAGTCAGGGGACGCCGAGAAGGCACTACTCGTCGAAGCCGTCGCGAATCTTCTGCAGCTGCTTCTTCAAGTTGGCGATGGCCATGTCCACGCCCTTCTGGGCCACCACCGCGCTGAACATCTGGGCCTTGAAGCGGTCCTTGACGTGCGACTCGATGTCCTTGAGCGACGCCTTCGGGTTCTCCTTCGTGTACTTGGCCACGTCCGCGTCCAGCTTCTTGGTCAGGCTCTCCGTGGTGGACTTCGAGAAGAAGCTCAGGAACGGCTGGTTCTGCAGGACCTGGTTCGTGCCCACCGCGTCCGCGTACTTGGCGCGGTCTTCGGTGGTCAGCTTGGTCTCCGGCTTCTTGCCGATGTCGTCGATGATGGCCTGCTGCTTGGCCTGCTCGGCCTTGGGATCCGACGGCGTGGCTTCCGCCTGGCTCGTTTTCGCCGTGGACGTGGAACGGGAACCGCCATTGACAGGAGCGACCATGGATTTCTCCAAAAGGGGTGGGGTGAAGGAATTCTCGTGAGACGGGGCCGGAAAGTTTCGGACAAGCCGACGAGGTGATTCCACCGGGCCCTGGAAATGAACTGGCCCCGCACCAGCTCCAGGAGCTGTTGCGAGGCCAGGGTGCAGCAGGCTGCGGGCTTACGACTAGCCGCGCATGTTGCCGACGATCGCGCTCTGCATCTGCTCGATCTTCTTCATGGAGTTCGAGATGAGCTCGACCAGCTTCGCCTCACGCTGCATCTGCTCCTGCGCCTGCAGGAACGGACGCTGATCCTCGGGGGCGGCGGCGATCATCGCGTTGGAGGCCTTGGAACCGGCCAGGATGCTGCTCGCAGCGGCGTTGAAGTTGGCAGAGATGCTCATGGTCGTTCTCCAGTGATTGATTCGGTTTTGCTGCGGGATGAAGTGCAGCGGCGGCTACAAAAAGATTATCGGGGGAGGGGCTCGGAAGTTTCCTGCGAATTAACCGGGATCATTTCCGGCCTTTTCGCGAGGCCCGGGTCCCCCCCGGGAAACGGGCCTAACCCTTGAGCTTTCCAAGGCTGGGATTCTTCATCCAGGCCTTGAAGGACTCGAGTTGCTGCTGCTCCTTCTTCTGATCTGCCGGGGGCGGCGGGCTGGCCTCCGGGTCCAGGGACAGGGAGCGCTTGTTGGAAGCGCTCTCGAAGCCGTCCTTGGCGGCGGGGGCGCCCGACGTGCGGGCAGGAGCCGGCGGAGCAGCAGGGGCCGCGGGGGCCTGCGCGCCCGGGGGAGCGAACGCGAACTTCGCGTGCAGCTCCGGGTTGGCCTCCTTGACGGCGTTCTGGATGGTCATCCCGTAGGTGCTCAGGCGCTCCGACAGGTAGGAGACCACGAGGCCCAGCGTGGGAGGCACGGGGAGGATGGGGTCGGCCATGAAGCGCTGGAGGGCGCCCGACACGTCGCCATAGAGCTTCTCGTCGAACGGAGTGCCCGGCGTCGTGGAGGCCACCAGCATCTTCATCGTCCGAACCACCTGGAGGAAGGTGCCCTGGGCCACCTTGGACTGCGACTCCAGTTCCGCCAGCAACTTGTCGCGCTTCTCCACCAGCTCCGCGGGTTCCGGAGGCAGTGGGCCCATCTTCGCCTTCTGCGTGCTCATTGACTGACTCCACCTCTCCACAACGAGGGGTTGGGGTTTACCTGGCGAGCCTAACAGACTGTTCCGGGCTCACCTACCCGGCGTCTGGCCACAACCAGACGCCGGGACAAGCCAGAATCAACGCTTTCCGAGCGCCGTGAGCATGGCGCCGGCCTTGCGCACCACCGGATCATCCACCGGTGTCATTGCCGCGGCGCGTCGCAGATCCTCGATGGCCTGGTCCTTCTTGCCCAAGGCGAGCTTCACCTCGGCGCGGCCGACGTAGACGGACGCATCCTGGGGGGACAGTTTGGCGGCGACGTCGAAGGCGGCCAGGGCGCCCGTCCCGTTGCCCGCGGCCATCTCCACCACGCCCAGCGCCTTGGCGAAGTAGCCGTCCGTGGGATTCACGGCGTACAGGCCCTGGAAGAGCGTCCGGGCCTCGTTGATGCGGCCCTGGTAGAAGAAGTAGTACGCCGTCTTGGCGATGGCGTAGAGCTCGTCGTTGGAATAGCCGCGCACCTCGCGCAGCGTGGACTTGCCATCCGCCCAACGCTGGAGCCGAGCCGCCAGCTGGGCCTCGTCCTGAGGGTCCTCCGGCATGCGCTAGTAACCCTCATCCTTCTGCTCGGCCCACATGCGCCGGATGATCTCCTTGGTCTCCTCGTTCACCTGGTCCACCAGGGTGAGCATGGAGGACTCTCGCTGGAGCAGCGCCTTCAGGCGCTCCAGGCGGTCCGGGGACGCGTTGATGCGCGTCAGCCCCCGCTCCATCAGGTGGCGCGACTCGTCGCTCCCCCGCCCCGCCACGCTGGCCAGGTGGGGCCGGTCGCTGAAGCCCTCCAGGTCCGCGTCATGCCCGCCGGGATGAGGGGGCAGGGGCAGGCGCAGCTCCTCCGACGAGTGCGCGGGACCGATGAAGTCCAGGAGCGCCGCGGAGGCGAGCGCCGGGTTCTTGGGATTGCCCGTCTTGCGCAGCTTCTTGCGGTCGACCTGGGAAGGGTCGACCAGCCGCTCACGGACGCTGCGGGGTCCCCCCCAGGGCCACTGGGGTCCGGGGGGCTGATTATTGATTCTGGCCATCGTGAACTCCGAAGCTCACTCCAGGAAGGGGGGGGCCGTCCAGCCCCCCTCCCCTACCGCCCTCCGGCGGCCGCGTGTTCGCGCTGGATCTCGTAGATGAAGTTGAGGACCTCGGCGACCGCGTCGTAGAGCTCCTCGGGCACTTCCTGTCCCACCTCCACCCGGTACAGGGCGTTGGCCAGGGG
Organism: Myxococcus llanfairpwllgwyngyllgogerychwyrndrobwllllantysiliogogogochensis; assembly: GCF_006636215.1. Lineage (GTDB taxonomy): Bacteria > Myxococcota > Myxococcia > Myxococcales > Myxococcaceae > Myxococcus > Myxococcus llanfairpwllgwyngyllgogerychwyrndrobwllllantysiliogogogochensis. The sequence goes on from NZ_VIFM01000231.1 coordinate 7,774, forward strand.
CACGTTGCGCATGATGGGGATGTTGTGCTCCTTGGCGATGGCGCGAATCTTCTCCGCCTTGAGCCTCAGCCCCTTGGCCACCACGCGCGGGGCGGTGTCCTTCTCCTTGTCGTACTTCAGCGCGATGGCGATTTCGGCGTCGTCACTCATGGGGCGCTCCGAGAAGTCCTGCCGATGATAACCGCTCCAGGGCCGCTCACGCGCGGGCCACCGGGGCGGGACCGCCGTTCTTCAGGTCGTAGACGAAGTTGAGGACCTCGGCGACCGCGTCGTAGAGCTCCTCGGGCACCTCGTGGCCCACCTCCACCCGCAGGAGCGCGTGGGCCAGGGGCACGTTGCGCAGCGTGGGGACATCCTGTTCGCGGGCGATGCCCTTGATGCGCTCGGCCTTGTGGTCCATGCCCTTGGCCAGCACCCGGGGCGCGCCGTCCTTCTCCCGGTCGTACTTGAGCGCGACGGCCACGTGGTCCGGGTTGGTGACGATGACGTCCGCGTCCCGCACGGCCTCCATCTGCTGTCCCTCCATGATCTCCTGGTGGAACTCCTTGCGCTTGGCCTTGTGGTGCGGGTCGCCTTCGCTCTCCTTGTACTCCTTCTTCACATCGTCCTTGGACATCATCATGTCCTTCATGAAGGACTTGCGCTGCCACCAGATGTCGAAGATGGCGAAGAGGACGAAGAGCAGCGCGACGCGGGTGGCCACGCGCGTCACCAGCTCCCCCATGATGACCATGATGGTGTGCGTGTCCTGGCGGACCGTCTCCATCACCATGGGCATGGCGTCGCGCACCACGCCGTAGACGACGTTGGCGGTGATGGAGATCTTGATGAGGTTCTTGAGCAGCTCCACCAGCGACTTCTTGCTGAACATGTTCTTCAACCCGCCCAGCGGGTTGAGCTTGTCCAGCTTGGGCATCAGCGGATCCAACGTGAAGAGGGAGCCCACCTGCAGGAACTCCATCAACCCGCCAATCAGCGCGCCACCCGCGAGCACCGGCAACGTCACGAGCAACATCGCGCGAAGCCCCAGGTAGAGCAGTTGCCCGGTGGCATCCCCCAGGTCATCGCCCTTGGCCAGGTGGTCGAAGCTGAAGATGAAGAGGCTGGAGATCTCCCGCTCCACGTTGTCCCAGGTCGCCTTCACGGCGGCCAGACCCACGACGAGCACCGACACGCCGCTCAGGTCCTTGCTCTTCCAGACCTGACCCTTCTTGCGAGAGTCGTCGAGCTTCTTCTGCGACGGTTCTTCTGTCTTGTCTCCACTGTCGTCGGACATGGGCGCGCGTTCCCGGGGAGGGGGCTCAGGCCAGCAGCCGCAGGGCGTCTGTGAGCACCCGCAGCATGTGGGCCAGCTCGTCCTGGATGCGCGCCAGCAGCGCCCCCATCACCAGGAAGGCGATGAGCACGCCGACGAGCGGCTTGATGGCCATGGAGATGAAGAACACCTGGATTTGCGGCGCCACGCGGTTGATGGCGCCCAGCGCCACGTCGGTGAGGAAGGTCGCCAGCATCGCGGGAGCGGACAGGGCCAGGCTCACCCGCAGCATGTCCGCGAAGACACGCACCAGCACGTCGAAGAAGGTCCACGAGCCATGGCTGAAGCGTGGGAAGCCATCCAGTGGCACCACCGCGAGACTCTCCGCCAGGGCGCGGATGACCAGGTGGTGCCCGTCCAGGGTGAGGAACAGCACCACGGAGAGCTGCACCTTGAGGTTGGAGAAGAGGGAGACTTGTTGGCCGAGCTGCGGCACGTAGAGCTGGGCGTTGTTGCTGCCCGCCATGGTGTCCGTGAGGGTGCCCGCGATGCGCGCCGCCTCGAAGACGCTGCTGACGATGAACGCCATGCAGAACCCGATGAAGACCTCCTTCGCCATCAGCGCGATGTACGGCAGCGCCGTCAGGGGAATCGTCGTCACCGTGTGCGCGATGGAGGGATAGAGCACGATGGCCAGCGTCAGCCCGATGCCCATCTTCATCTCCGTGGGCACCACTTCGCCGCCCAGGAACGGGCTGAAGATGAGCACCGGCATCACCCGGCACATCAGCAGGGCGACCGTGAAGATGGCGGCGGAGAAGTTGGTCCGAGCAGCCAGCTCGGACACGAGGTCCGCGGCGTTCATTTGATGAGCGCGGGGAACCGGTCGAAGACGTGGAAGGTGAAGCGGACCAGCTGGCTTCCAATCCACGGTCCTGTCATGGCCAGCACGCCGAAGACGATGATGACCTTGGGCGCGAAGGTGAGCGTCTGTTCCTGAATCTGCGTGGTGGCCTGGAACAGCGAAATGATGAAGCCGACGATGAGGCTCATCAACACCGGCGGAGCCGACACCACGAGCACCAGGAACAACGCCTCCTGGGTGATGAACGTGAGCTGGTTCATGGGGTGCCTTCCTCCTACAGGTAGCCGACGACCAGGCCCTTGGCGATGAGGTACCAGCCGTCCACGAGGACGAACAGGAGCAGCTTGAAGGGCATGGAGATGGTGGTGGGCGACAACATGTGCATGCCCAGCGCGAGCAGGATGTTGGCGACCACCATGTCGATGACGATGAAGGGGACGAAGAGCAGGAAGCCAATCTGGAAGGCCTCCTTCAGCTCCGACACCACGAAGGCCGGGACGATGACCATGAAGTCCTTGCTGTCCACCGAGTCCCGGTCCTCGCCCTGACGCATCTTCTTGGCCAGGTTGAAGAAGAGCGAGCGGTCCTTCAGGGTGACCTTCTTCATCAGCCAGTCGCGCAGGGGCTCCTTGGCGCGGTCGGCGCCGTCCAGGAGGGTGCCCACCTTCGCCGAGGAGAACGCGCCCGCCCCCGACGAATCCCAGACGTTGAGCTCCGAGGCCCGGTACATCGTCATGCCCACGGGGGCCATGATGTAGACGGTGAGGATGACGGCCAGCCCGGTGATGACCTGGGTGGGCGGAATCTGCTGGGTGCCAAGCGCCGAGCGGACGATGGAGAGCACCACGGAGATCTTCACGAAGCTCGTCACCATCATCAGCGCGAAGGGCACCAGGCCCATGGCCGCGAGCGCGAGGATGAGGATGAGCGGACGCGACGTGAAGGTGTCGGCGCTCACCGCCTCGTTGGCCACGGAGTCGGGGATGGAGCCGGGGCGCTTCTTCTGCGCGAGGGCGATGAAGGGATGCAGCGACACCGCGGCCGCGAAGAGCCAGGGCGAGACGCGCGGGAGCAAGGAGCGGGCAGGAGTCTGGGCGTTCACGGGACAGGTGCCATCAGGCGCCGGGGGGCTGGGACGACGAGCCCCCGGAGCGGCGGGAAAGGAGCTTCTGAAGGAAAGGGCTCAGGGGAACCACGTTCGTCTGCGGGCGCTGCGCGCGGATGCGCTCGACCGCCTCCGAATCCAGCTTTGACAGCAGTTGCAGGCCCGCCTCGCCGCCGCCCACCAGCAGGTATTCGTCCGCGGCCTTCACCACGAAGAGCGCGCGCTTGGGGTCCAACGTCAGGCGCTCCACCACGGTGACGACGGTCTGCTTGCCCGGCACGGCCCCCTGAAGGCCCATCAGCCGGCGCAACCCCACGTTCAGCGTGAGGTAGATGGACGCCACCACCGCGCCCAGCACAAGCAGCGTGCGGATGAGCATCCACCCCATGCTCTCCGGCTCGGCCTCCGCTTCCGTCGCCGCCGCGGCGCCCTCAAGCGCGGGGTCCTCCCAGCGTGGCTCCGCGCCCGGAGTCTTCTGACGCGATGCGGCGGATGCCTCTGGCGTGGGCGCGGACCCGGGCACCGCGCCCGGTACTGCCGAAGCGGAAGCCTCGGTAGAGCCCTCCGCCGGGGTGGGAAGGACGGTTGATGCCGTGGAGCCTGGCACCACCACCGCTTTCTGGGCGGGGGCCACTGGAGTGCTCGGCGCGGAAGGAGGCGCCGCAACCCGGACATTGTCCGCCGAGGCGGGCGCCGTCGCACTGGGGGCCGACTTCTTGGCCTCGGGCGACGATGCCGGAACGACGGCGGGCGCCGTGGCGCTCGGCGGGGCCGACTTCTGGGCCTCGGGAACGACGGCGGGCGCCGTGGCGCTAGGGGCCGACTTCTTCGCCTCGGGCGACGAAGGCGGAGCAACGGCGGGGGCTGTGGCGCTCCGCGGGGCCGACTTCTGGGCCTCGGGCGACGAAGCCGGAACGGCGGCAACGGGCGAAGCCGTGGCGCTCGGCGCGGGCGCGGAGGGCGCCTGGGCCAGCACGGTGGAGGGCGCGAGCAGCAGCGCGGCGCCCAGGGACAGGCGCATGAGGGGGGTGCGGAGGACTGCCATGGATGGGGGCGAGGCTAGTTCAAAGGCCGGAGGACCGCCACGGGCCCCCGTCCGGCAGCCCGCTCCCGCCCGCTTGCTTCCGTCGCGGATGAAGTCCTCAGCTCGCCAGGGTGGTGACGCGCACGCCGAGCTGGCCTTCCATCTCCACCAGCTCGCCTCGGGCCACCACCTTGCCGTTGATGGAAAGCTCCACCGGCTCGCCGGGCCCCCGGCTCAGCTCGATGACCTGACCGGCCCGCATGCCCACCACCTGCTCCGCGGTGACGGGGATGCGCGCCAGCTCCACGGCGATCTGCAGCGGTACGTCGCCGAGCAGGTCGCTTCCGTCCGGCTTGTTCACGTCGTCCAAGGGCGCCCCTTCGAGCTCCGGAGGAACGTCCAGCTCCGGGTTGGTGAAGTCCTCTTCCTGCTCCCGCCCCCCACCCTCCTCGGTGGCCGAGCGCGGGTTCCCCGACTCCCCGGGGATGATGCCGGTGATGCGGGCCTTGTAGCGCCCGTCCTCGACGAATACCTGGGCCTCCGCGTGCCCCGAGCGCCCCGCGCCCACGCGCAGCTGCGCCGTTCCAGGCTCGCCCCGGTCCGGCCGCGCCGACAGCACGTCCACCAGGACGACGTCCTTGACCCGCAGGCTCGCCAGGTCGTTGGACGTCAGCTCCGCGGTGCCAATCTCCGCCCGCAGCCAGCTTCGCACCGCGGACAGCCGGCGCGCATGCACCGCCAGGTCCGCCTTCGCCCGAGCGCGCCGCTGGGCGCTCTCCACCGCGGGCTCCGCCGCCTCCAACACCGCCGAGGGCACCACCAGCCGCACCATGCCGCTGTGCGGCCCCAGCGTGGCATTCAGGTGCACCGCCAGCATCGGCCCGTCGTCGCCCAGGCGCGCGGACACCTCGTCCACGCCACGCGCGACGCCGTCCAGCCTCGGGCGAGGCACCCCGGCCTGCAGCGCGGGCACCAGCACCCGCAGCGCTTCCAGGATGACGTAGCCCATCACCCCTTCTTCGATGTCCGTCAGCGGCCTGAGGCCCACCGTCTCGCCCGCGCCACCCAGCAGCAGGTCCACCGCCGTGTGGGCCAGTGACAGCTCCACCTCCAGCACCGCCCTGCCCTGCAACGCCCCTGGTGCCAGCACCGCGAGGAACGTCGGGTCGCCCAGGAACCGACGCAGCTCCGCCATGGGCCGCACCTGCACGGACTCCAGGGACAGACGCACCTCCGCGTCGAACAGGCCCTTGAGCCGCGCGGACACCGCCCCGAGCGTCCCATCGTTCGGCGTCAGCCAGCGCAGCCGCTCCGCCAGGAGCCCCTGCGCCCTGGACACCTTCTCCAGGCCCTTGAACTGGAAGGGTCGCCAGCTGCCCCGGTCGACCTTCTCCGGACGCTCGCTTCGCTCGAGACGCTCGACCTTCTCCGGACGCTCGGTCTTCTCCGGCGGACGCACCGGCTTGAGCTGGCGGAGGTCCACCAGCATCGTCCGCTCATGCACGCCGGGACCTTCGTCCTCCGGCTCCACGCTCATGTCTTCGCCTCGAAGCGCACCGTCTCGAGCTTCAGGCCACGGCCGCCCAGCGCGGTGCGAAGCCCCTCGCTGTGCTCCTCGAGCATCTTCAGCACGTCACGGTTGGTGCCACTGAAGGTCGCGGAGATCTTCCCGTTGCGCGCGCTGACCTTGATGGACAGGCCGCTGAGCACGTCGCCGCGCAAATCAATCTGGAACTCGGCGAGGCCCGCAGCGTTGGTGCCCACACGCACGCGGTCCACGATCTTCTGGGCAATCTCGCTGGCCATGGCGCGCAGCCGCTCGGAGCCGGCGGTGTCCTTGGGCTTGGCCACCGGCACCGGCGCCATCAGCGCGGGGTTGAACCGGAACCCCGGCGCCATCTCCGCGCCGCCGCCTTCCTTCTTGTCCTTGCCGCCGCCCCCGCTGCCCTTGCCGCCGCCCGCGTCGGCATCCGCACGGATGAGCGCGCCCTTCTCCGAGCTGACCTGTCCCAGCGCGGACTCGGCCTTGCTCATGTCCTTGTCGCGCCCCTCGGACGTGCGCTTGTCCTCCTTGGAATCCGCGGCGCGCGAGCCGGAACGAGCCTCCGTGGCCCCGCTGTCCGCTCGGCGCTGCGTCTGCGCCAGACCCGCCGGGTTGCCACCCAGTTGCGGCTGCTGGGCCTGCTCCCCGAAGGTCTTCCCCTCCTGCGTCGCCTTGGCCAGGACCTGCCTGGCGAAGGCACCCGGCGTCTGCGGCGTGGGCGCAGGAGCAGGGGCCGTCGCCTGCGGCTGGGCCTGGGGCTGCATCAGCTTCTGGAAGGCGCTGGCCCCCTCCGTCCGCTTCTTCGCCTGGCCCTCGGCGAGCTTCTTTTCCTGCATGATGCGCTCGGCCAGGCGCGCTGTTTCACGGTCGTCGTCGACTCGGCTCATGACATCGTTCCCGAGGGAAGGGGTGGCGGCAGGTTACTTGCGCTGCCGAGCCAGGAACAAGGCGTTGCCAATCTCCTCCTGGCTCAACTCCTCGCGCTGCTGGCGCTCGTGCTTCACCTGCTTCTGCCAGGTCTCCTTGTGCTTCTCGATGGCCTTGAGTTCCTTGGCCGCCTCGGCCATTTCCCGCCGCCGCTGCTCGACGAGTCGCTCGGCCACCTTCACCGCTTCCCGCTGACGCTCCACTTCCAGCGCCACCTGCGCCTCTTCGTCCTTCAGGCGCTCCTCGAAGCGGCCCATCATGTTCATGCCGTTGATGCCGGCGCCCTTGGCCATGACCTCCTTGAGGTAGGCGGCCACCTTCTCCTTGCGCTCGCGCTTGCGGCGCTCCAGCTCGTCAATCAGCCGCTGGAGTTCCACCTTTTCCCGCTCGAGGGCCTTGATGGCGTCGGAGAAGGCCTGTTCGGCTTCCTCCTTGGCCCGGGTCCGCATGTCCAGCAGGGTTTGCAACCGGTACGGGGGCATGGTGACCCCCATCCTACCCCGGATTTACCGGGGTGCACCCCTGTCCCTCACTCCTCGAAGAGGGCGATCAACTGCTCCACCGTCTCCTCGAAGCCGGAGTTGGAGTGGGTGTCCTGCTTGAGGAAGTCGATGATGGCGTCGTACTTGTCGATGGCGTAGTCCGTGCGGGGGTCCGTCCCGTACTGGTAGGCGCCCAGCAGGATGAGGTCGCGCTGCTTCTCGTACGTGGCCAGCGTCTCGCGCAGCTTGCCCGCCGCCTTCTTGTGCTCCTTGGAGACGATGCCGCTCATCACACGGCTGAGGCTCGCCAGCACGTCCATTGCGGGCCACTGGTTTCGCTCGCCCAGCGCGCGGTTGAGGATGAAGTGGCCGTCGAGAATACCGCGGACCTCGTCCGCGATGGGCTCCTCCATGTCACCGCCGGCCACGAGGCAGGTGTAGATGGCGGTGCACTTGCCCTTCTCCGAGTTGCCCGTGCGCTCCAGGATGCGCGGCAGCATGGAGAACACGCTCGGCGGATAGCCCTGGCGGGCCGGGGGCTCACCCACGGCGAGGCCAATCTCACGCTGGGCACGCGCCAGACGCGTCACCGTGTCGAGCATGAAGAGCACATTGCCGCCGCGCTCCCGGAAATACTCGGCGATGGCGGTGGCGACGTAGGCGGCTCGCAGACGCACGAGGCTGGGCTGGTCAGAAGTGGCGCACACCAGCACGGAGCGCTTCATGCCCTCCTCGCCCATGGCGTCCTCGATGAACTCGCGGACTTCGCGACCACGCTCGCCGATGAGGGCGACGACGCAGAGGTCGGCCTGGGTGTTGCGCGCTATCTGTCCCATCAGCGTGGACTTGCCGACGCCGGAGCCGGCGAACAGGCCCACGCGCTGGCCCTCGCCCACGGTGAGCAGTCCGTCGATGCAGCGCACGCCCAGGGGAAGGGGCCGCTCGATTCGCTGACGGGTGAACGGGTCCGGGCAGTTTCGGTCCACGGACCAGTCGATGAGGCCCTCTGCCGGCAGTTCGCTGCCGTCCATGGGCTCGCCGATGCCGTTGAGCACGCGCCCCAGGAGCGCCTCGCCGCACTTGATGCTCAGGGGCTTGCCGGTGGGGATGACCTCGCTGTCCGGGCCGATGCCGTACAGCTCGCCCAGGGGCATGAGCATCACCTCGTCGCCCTGGAAGCCCACCACCTCCGCCTTCACGGGGCCGCGGCCGCGGCTCTTGATGAGCACCAGCTCGCCCACTCGGACGTTGGGGACGCTCGCCTTGATGATGAGGCCCGTCAGCTCGGTGACGCGGCCCCGGACGCGCACCGTCTGGGCGTCCTGGATGAGGTCGAAATAGCGCGAAAGGTCGATGGCCATGGACGTGGTTCCGTCCCGGCTAGGCCGGGCCTTCCTTCGGGCCGTTCTGGTCTGGCAGCAGCACGTTCTGCAGCATCTCCAGCTGCGTGGGCAGCTGCGCATCCACCGTGCCGAACTCCGTCTGGACGATGCAACCCACCGGAGCGACCTCCGGGTCCTCCTTGATGGCCAGGTCCACCGCGCGGCCGATGAGCTCCATCAAAATGGGCTTCTTGGCGCGCAGCACGGCGGCGGTCTTCGGGTGCACGCGCAGGGTCATGGCGCGGGCGCTGCGCAGGTTGTCGATGGCGGACGCGCACAGCTCCAGCATCAGGTCCGGGTCCTTCTCCAGGCTCCGGCCGATGATCTTCTCACCCACGCGCAGGCCCAGGGCGATGATGTCCCTCTCGTACGTGCCCAGAAGCTCCCCGGCCTGCATCTTCGCGCGGAGGATGATCTCCGTGGCCTGGGCCAGCCCTTCCTGGCGCCCCTGCTCCCGCGTCTTCACGAGCAGCTCCTCGCGCTCGCGCTGGGCCTCCGCGAGGATGCGCTCCTTCTCGCGGTGGGCCTCCTCGATGATGCCCTGGGCTCCCTGGCGGGCCTCGAAGACCTCGGCGTTCATCACCCCCGCGCGCGGAGGCCGCAACACCGGCCGCTCCGACACGAGAGACGGCTCCGCCGTCCCGTCACCCTTGATCACCTTGCCGATCGCCATGCGCCGCTCCTTGCGGGCCGGATGCTAGCGCGTTCCGCCGCGCGGTCCACGCCCACCGGAGCCAGGAGGCACCGGGCCGTCCGTGTCGGACGCCCCACGGGGTCGGCGCTGCACCGACGTGCCCTCCCGAACCCCTGGGGGCGCGCCCGGAGCGGGAGCCGCTCGCCCGGCCAGCACCCGAGGGGGCCTCTCCTGCGGGCTCGAGCCCTCCCGGGCCGGGTCCGGGCGCACCGCCTTGACGCTGACCGAGGAGCGCGAGCGGAACACCCGAGAGCCCTCCGGGTCCTCGCGGGGCGGGGGGGCGGCATCGGGACGGGGCCGCAC
>NZ_VIFM01000232.1 GCF_006636215.1 Myxococcus llanfairpwllgwyngyllgogerychwyrndrobwllllantysiliogogogochensis
AGGTGGGCCGGGGAAGTGAATGGCGCGCTGGAGTCCGGCCCGCTGGACGGAGTGTGCTTCCGGGCGCGAGTTCAGGCTCGGACTCGGACCGCGGTGCTCGAGCACCTGGTGGCTTGGCGCCCCAACCCCGCGAAACTACGAGACCTGCGGCGCCAGGCGTGTGCTTCCGCGCGCCAGGTGAGCTCCACGGCGGAGCCTGGCCTGGTGGGGCTTGGTCCGGTGAAAGTGAACGGGCCTGAAAGTGAACAAGCTCGGGAATGAAGCCCGTTCACTTTCTTGGGATTCGCCTCAAAGGGGGGCGTGGGGGGGAAGAGCGCCTGCCGAAGGGACATCTCTCCGAGCGCGGGAGGGTCGCTGGCCCTGGACCAACCTGGACGAACAGCTTCGGGCTTCGCTCAGCCGCCGAGACAGCCGCGCCTTCGAGCTGTCATGGGCCGCCCTATCCTCGTGGGTCACCTGCGCGAAGCGGAGACCCTCTCTGCCGCTCAAGCAGCCCGGGTGCTCAGGAGCGTCAAGGGGCAGCTTCGCCGAAACCTGAACGGTTCTCGCCCGTGCCCCGACTTCCGCGCGCAGGCGAAGGGCAACCGGGCGCAAGTGGCCAGTCCTGCGCGCTCAGGAGTCGCGATCCGTTTGGCCGACCCGGATGCGGTCCGTTGAGCCGGTCCCTGGCATCCAGCAACCAGGGCAGGGAAGCCAGAGGTGCCGAGGTCTCACCCATGCGCCCTGTACCTCCAGTTGAAGCAGGGCCGGCACCCGACTTCAGCCGCCGGACTTCTCCAAAGTCCGGCAGAAGTCCGGCATGAAGTCCGGCAGCAATTTCCGTAACAACTTCATGGGGTTGAGCCACTCTGCCGGACTTGCCGGACTTCAAAGCCACTTTACGTACGCGAGGGAAAATATTTTGGGAGGGAAGCGCGCAGAAAATATTTCCCCGTAGAGGGGCGGGACGGGGGAGGAAGTCCGGCAAGTCCGGCAGGATGGTTTAACCCCTCGTAGTTACAGCGATTTTGGGTGCCGGACTTCAGCGGGGGAAGTCCGGCATGAAGTCCGGCAGTCCGGCAGGAATGCGAGAGTCGGAGGGGAGAATGTAGATGGTGGGGCCACGCACTCTCCTGTTCCCCGTCTTCATCGTCCTGTCTGCCCTCCATCGTGCTGGGACTGGGGCCGCGCGTCGCCGGTGAGAACCTTCTGCTGAGCTGTCCTGGTTCGAGCGAGAGCGGCTTCTGAGGGAGGCGGCGGTCCGTGCCCTTCGGCGCGAAGATGGTCTCGCCCCAGCAGTCCGCACTCGTTCCGAGTCGTCGTCGCCAGCCCCTGTCGTGGCTCGTGGCTTCTCCCCTTGGAGTGCAGCCTGGGAGTCCGAATGTGGAGGGGGACTCCGCTGATGTTCAAGGCAGGGGCATGAGGCCCGCCCAGCAGAGGCCATCGCCGCCCTCATGAAGGAGCGCCCCTCCATGCGGGATGGCCCGCCGCAGCCTCCTCATGGTGCTGCCGGACGCCGGGCAAGCCACCAGGACTCCCGCAAAACCTGAGTACCTGGCGAGTCGGAGGCCCCGGTGGAAATTCGGGCGCGTCAGCATGTCCCCGATTGCGGGCCCCGAGCCTTTGTCCCTGCAGGGACGGAGCGGCTTCTCAGCAGCAGCGGCCACAACCTCCTCCGGCCCCGAGGCACACATGCGTGACGAGAGCGACTCCCCCAGGCCAGTTACCCAGACGCCCAGCCCTGCCCCAGCCCAGTCCTTGAGGGAGGACTGCCGCACGCAGGAGTTGGCGAAGCAGCCCAAGGAGGCCGGGGACGCCTGGCTGAAGCTGGAGAATGACGGAGACAGCGCCGTCGTCGTCTTCCTCGGGGAGCCGCACCCGCGCGACGTGGCTTTCATTGACAACAAGTTCGTCCCCTTCACCCGGAGGCTGAAGGTGGAGGGACACAAGCCCGTGCTGCGATTCACCCACAACGTCGCCCTCTTCGAGACGCGCGAGGTGAAGGTGCTGGAGTACGGGATTGCCTTCTTCAAGGAAGTCCTGCGCATGCGGCACACGTTTGGGCTTGAGACGTGGGCTGTTGAAGTCCAGCGTCACGGGGCCGCGAAGGACTGGTGGCAGACGCGCTACTCCCTGCAGCCCGAGCGCCGCCTGTCCCCGGAGCAGCAGCAGGCCTTCCAGGGGCTGCCGCTTCACGACTTGGCGAGGCTCCGGGTGGACGCGGCGACGCAAGCCGAAGCGGCGCGCCGCGGCGACGCGGGCGCAAGGCCACCCAACGCGCGCCTCGTGCAGTACCTCTCTGACGTACTGAAAACCATGCCGCGCAAGAGGGTGGAGCGCCTCCTCCACCACCACCTCGGAATGCAGCAGGTTGGGGACGTGTCAGCCATGCGCGGCGAGGAGTGGCAAACCTTCGTCGAAGCGGTTGCCGTCGAGTACCGGGCGTTTTGGGAACGAAACTGCTGAGCGCCAGCCCGAGGTGAATTGAGCCTCCAAGCGAGGGCGTGCTGCGAGGCAGCACGTCTACACGTCCCCGGAAAGCAACCCATGCAGGACTCCTTCTCCGCGAGCCGCGGGGACGAGGGGCGCGTTGCCTCTCATGTCCTCGGCCTCCCAACAGTCATTGGGCAGATGCAGCCCGGCGCCATGCTGGCGTGGCGTGCGCGTCAGCCCGTTGTGCGTCGAGGGCTGGACTCCGCGGCGGCGAGGCGCAGCCCCCAGGTGCCTGCGCCATGAGCTTTCGCGCCTTCGTGGAGCAGGTGCGGAGCCGCTCGGACATCACCGACGTCGTCGGCGCCCACGTCGAGTTGCGCCCTTCGGGCAGCACCCTCAAGGGACTCTCACCCTTTCACACCGAAAAGACGCCCTCCTTCGTCGTGTGGCCCACCACGCAGACGTGGCACGACTTCTCCAACGGCGGCAGCCTGGGGGGAGACGTCTTCAACTTCGTCCAGGAGAGGGAGAAGGTTGACTTCAAGGAGGCGGTATTCCGGCTGGCCGAGCGCGCCGGCGTTCCCCCTCCCTCGCCCCATGACGAGTCCCACGCGCGTGAGCTCGAGGCGCTGGTGGAGCGCCGCGACGTCGAGCGACTCCTCACTGCCGCCGCCGACTACTACCACCGCCGCCTGCCCCCCAAACTCCGTGAGGAGTCCTTCAACCAGCACTACGGCTTCACCGACGAGGTGGTGGACAGCTTCAAGCTGGGGTGGGCCGACGGTGGCCTCTTCGCGCACCTGAGAGAGGGTATGGGCGCGAGCCGCGAGGCGGCCCTCAAGACGGGACTCTTCGTCCAACTGCCGGGCGGCCACGTCGAGGACTTCTTCCGGGAGCGCCTCGTCTTCCCATATTGGAAGGATGGCCGCGTCGTCTACTTCATCGCCCGCGCGACGCAATATACGGGCGACGAAGAGTGGGAGAAGGCGAAGTACAAGAAGCTCCTCACCCATTCGGAGCGGCACCCCTACGTCTCGCCCACCGTCCGCAACGACTACTTCTACAACGAGGACGCGGCACGCAAGGCCGACACGCTGCTGATTACGGAAGGCGTCACCGACTGCATCAGCGCCATGCAGGCGGGCATTCCTTGCCTCTCTCCGGCCACGACGCGCTTTCGCAAGCAGGACATTCCTCGGCTGCTGAGGCTCACGCGCGACGCCAGGCGCGTCGTCATTTGCAATGACGCCGAGGCCAGCGGCGCCGGAGAGGCGGGCGCGCGGGAGACTGCCGCAGCCCTCTGGGCCGAGGGCCGCGAGGCGTGCGTCGCCCTGCTTCCACGTCCGCAGGGCGCCGAGAAGGTGGACGTCAACGCGCTTGTTGCGTCGCAGGGCGCCGCGACGCTCCACGAAGTCCTCGGCCGCGCGAGGGCATACCCGGAGTACCTGCTGGATGGCATTCCAGAGAGTGCGCCCAAGGCCGACTTGGACAAGGCGCTGGCGCCCCTCCTGGCCTCATTGCAGCAATGCACGGCAGTCCGAGCCGACGTGGTGCTGGACGCCATTTCGGCGAAGTTTGGCCTCCGGAGGCGGGCACTCAACGCCAACCTCAAGGGGGTGGTGGCGGAGAAGGAGGCGGCGGCCACGGCGCAGCGCCGTGCGTCCGCCGCGTGCCCGGAAATCAACGTGGGCAACCGCCAACTTTGGGCCATTGTCACCGAGGCGCGCCAAGCGGTGGTGCAGGCGAATGCGCGTCGCATGCGGGCTGCCAGCACGCAGGGCTTCGCCAACGAGGCGGCGCCACTCTTTGTGCGAGGCAACGCCCTCGTGCAACTCGCGCAGCCCGAGAAGGAGGCGCCCATTCTCTCGGAGATGACGGAGGCCGCCGTCTACGGAGTCCTCCTCCGGGAGGCGACGTGGGTAGCGGAAGTCGAGGGCGGGCCGCACTCCGTCTTCCCGCCGAAAGACGTCGCGCGGGACTTCCTCGCGTACCCGCCTCCGGGCCTTCCCTCAGTGGAGGCTGTCATTACCACGCCGGTATTCGGACAGGACGGGAAGCTCCTCTTGACGCCTGGGCTGCACCCGGAGGACAGACTCTGGCTGGAGCCCGCTCCTGCGCTTCACCTCGGCGCCGTGTCCGAGCGGCCGACACCCGAGGAGGTTGCCGCCGCACGTGCCCTCTTCTTTGACGACGTCTTCGTGGACTTCCCATTTGCCCACCCCAGCGATAAGGCACATGCCCTCGCCGCCGTCCTCCTCCCCTTCGTCCGGAGGATGATTGAGGGCTGCACCCCCCTCCACGTCGTGGAGGCGCCCGCTGTCGGCTCCGGCAAGGGCCTCTTGTGCGACCTCGTCTCGTGGGTGGCGACGGGCAGGGCGTTCGCCATTGGCACCTTGCCTGAGAATGAAGAGGAGATTCGAAAGACGCTCACCGCCGAGCTCGCCCTGGCGCGCCCCCTCATCCTCCTCGACAACGCCAATGAGAAGGCGACGCTCTCCTCCGCGGCCCTCGCCGCCATGCTGACGAGTACCTCCTGGACGGACCGCCTCCTGGGCAAGACGCAGAAGCTGACGCTGCCCAATACCGCCATGTGGATGCTCACCGGCAACAACCCGAAGCTTTCAAAGGACATTGCCCGTCGCTCCGTGCGCATCCGCATCGACCCCAAGCTGGACAGGGCCTGGACGCGAAGTCGCTTCAAGCATGACCCGATTATCCTCTGGGTGAAGGAGCACCGGAGCGAGTTGGTGCGTGCGGCCCTGACGCTCGTGCAGGCGTGGATTGCCGCGGGGAGGCCCCTGGGGCGCGAGCGGCTGGGCTCCTTCGAGCACTGGGCGGCCGTCATGGGCGGCCTTCTCAATGTGGCTGGAGTGGGAGGCTTCCTCGGCAACCTCGACGAGCTTTATGCGAATGCGGACGTCGAAGGGGAGTCCTGGCGCGAATTCGTGCAGGCCTGGTGGGGCGCGCACGGCGCTGGGGAGGTGCTCGTCTCGAGCCTCAACGAGCTGTGCGAGAAGGACGAGCTGATGCTTCAGGCGCGAGGCGAGGGAGGCTCACGCTCGCAGCAGAGCCGCCTGGGCCGTGCGCTGCAAACGGCGAGGGACAGAGTCTTTGGGGACTTGAGGGTGGTGGTGAGGAACCAGGACCGCAAGAAGCGGACGATGTACGCGCTCCAGAAGTTGGCGGGCGAGCCGGAGGTGAATACAGGCACGGCTGCCGCAGAGGTGGCGGAAGTCGACCCATGGGCGGAGAAGTTGCCCGGCGAGTCCACTGCAGCAACACCGTGAGGACGCGGTGGACGTCCTCGTCGAGCCCCTATGGGAGTTGTGGCTGCGTCGACATGTACAGCCGCAACGACAGGCGCCCGCGTGGAGCGCGGAGGAGAGCGCGCATGGCTGAGCCGCGGACTCTCGACTTGTCTTCTTCTGGGGACAGAGCGTCCATGGTTTTCGCCCGAGGGCCTGCTGCCCGGGGCAAAGGAGACGACACCATGGTGAAGAAGGGGACTGCGCGGGCTGCGCGCCAGCAGTTGGCGGACCTGCCGCAGCAACTGGCTGCGCTGGCCAGCATGTCGGTGCCGGAGCTGGCGGAGAAGTACCAGGAGCTGTACGGCGAGCCCACGCGCAGCCGGAACCGGGACTACCTGAAGAAGCGCCTGGCCTTCCGGATTCAGGAGCTGGCCGAAGGGGGACTCTCCGCGCGCGCTATCGCACGCATCTCGGAGTTGGGCGACAAGCTGCCCGAGCGCTGGCGGATGCGGCAGGTGGAGGAGACGAAGCCCTCCGCGCCGCCTCCTCCATCCGCTCCGGACGGGCGCGCAGCCGCTGCGGATGGGAGCGCAGCCGCTGCTGACGGGCGCGACGCGCGCCTGCCGCCGCCGGGCACGGTGCTGACGCGCGTGTTCAAGGGGGCACAGCACCGGGTGACGGTGCGCGAGGGCGGGATTGAATACGAAGGCCAGCTCCACCGCAGCCTCTCCTTCGTGGCCAAGCTGATTACGGGCACGGCCTGGAATGGCTACAGCTTCTTCGGCCTCAAGGACGGCGGCTCGAAGCAGAAGGCGGTGACGCGATGAGCGGCCCCGCATTCTTCCAGACGCACATGGGGCAGCTCTTCTTCGAGGGGACGGTGCCGCAGATTCTCCGAGAGCTGCGGCGCCTCAACGACAACCTGGAGCGGCTGGTGGCCGTGGCGGAGCAACTCTCCGGGCCGAAGCAGTCTTCGAACGTCGAGCCGGTGCCGCCGACGACAGAGGGAACGGAGGAACCATGAGGAAGAGCAAGCCAGCGCTCTCGGACGCGAAGCGCTGCGCCGTGTACACGCGCAAGTCCACCGCCGCGGGCCTGGAGATGGAGTTCAACTCGCTGGACGCCCAGCGCGAGTCTTGTGTCTCCTACGTGCAACGCCAGCCCGGCTGGACGTTGGTGGATGAAAGCTACGACGACGGTGGCTTCACCGGCGCCAACATGGAGAGGCCCGCCTTCCAGCGGCTGCTGCAGGACGTCGACGCGGGCCGGGTCGACGTCGTGGTGGTGTACAAGGTGGACCGCCTCTCCCGCAGCCTCCTCGACTTCGCGAAAGTCATGGAGCGCCTCAACACAGCGGGCGCTTCCTTCGTCTCGGTGACGCAGAACTTCAGCACGGCGGACGCCATGGGGCGGCTGACGCTGAACATGCTGATGTCCTTCGCCGAGTTCGAGCGGGAAATGATTTCGGAGAGGACGCGGGACAAGGTGGCCGCCGCGCGCCGCAAGGGGCTGTGGACGGGGGGACGCGCTCCGCTGGGCTACGACGTGAAGGACAAGCGCCTCGTGGTGAATGAGTACGAGGCGACGGTGGTGCGGGAGGCCTTCGAGCTGTACCTCCAGCACCAGCAGGCCTCGACGGTGGCGCGCCTCCTCAACGAGGTGGGGCGCAAGACGAAGCGGCACGAGGCCCAGAGCGGTGCCACGCGCGCGGCTCGAAAATGGACGACGCAGGATGTGCTGCGCCTCTTGAGGAGTCCCCTGTACGCAGGCTTCGTGCCGTATGGCGACGAGATGCACCCGGGAGAGCACTCGCCCATCGTGGACAGGGCCACCTTCCATCAAGTGCAGGACATGCTGGAGGGCCGTGGCCCCGGCATCCAGTACCACGGGCGCAACCCTGACTACGTGCTGCGAGGCCTGTTGCGCTGTGGCCTGTGTGGCGAGGCAATGACGCCCGGCAGCACGCGCAAGGGAGCGCGTGAGTACCGCTACTACCGCTGCATCACCCGGGACAAGCAGGGGAAGGAGGGGTGCCGGGCTGCTTCCCTTCCGGCAGCCGCCTTGGAGGACTTCGTCGTCGCGCGGCTGAGGGAGGTTTCGGTAGGTGAGGGCTTCGCGGCACAGGTACACGCCCGCCTCACGGCGCGGATGGAGGAGAAGCACAAGGCCCTACGCGCCGAGCGCGCGCAGCTTCCGAAGGATTTGGGCAAGCGCGCTGGGGAGTCCGGGAAGTGGGTGGACTCCCTCGCCAAACTGGAGGGCCCCGCCCGGCGCCTCCTGGAGGAGAAGCTGACGGCTGCGGAAGAGGAAGTCGCCGGCATGAGGAAGCGACTGGCGGAGGTGGAGCGCGCCCTGGACGCCATGGAGAGGGAGAAGGTGGAGGCGGAGTGGGTGGCCCAGGCCCTGGCGGACTTCGACGCGGTGTGGGACGCCCTGACGGCGACAAACCGTGGGCGCCTGCTGCGAGCCCTCGTTGGCCGGGTGGTGGTGAACGAGGCGACGGGGCAGGTTGACGTCTACCTGTCCCATGCCGGTGAGTCGACAGCGCCCGCGCGCGAGGAGGCGGCAGCGTGAGCGCGAGTCCCGAGTCCCAGCCGGCGGAGGCCGGCCTCGTCAGCGCGCACTTCCACCGCGTGCGTCGCGCGAAGGTGCGCTTCCGAGAGGGGGCGCCACCGTCGCCGCGAGGAGTGGCGCGAAGGCCCGCGCACGTCGCGCGGATGCTGGCGCTGGCGCACCATGTGGAGTCCGTCATTGAGCGGGGACTGGTGGCGAGCGCAGCGGACGTCGCCGGTCAACTGGGCTTTACCCGGGCGCGTGTGACGCACCTGTTGGACTTGCGGTTGCTGGCGCCCGACATCCAGGAGGAGGTGCTGTTTCTCGAGGCCGTCGATGGGGCGGAGCCGCTCAGTGAGCGAGTCCTCCGGGCCATTGCACACGCGGGGACGTGGGAAGCGCAGCGCGAGCGCTGGCGTGAGGTGAAGGCTTCATTCTGAGACAGGAGTCCGAATGTCTGGACTCCCTGGTGTAGCGTGAGTGCAAGAGGCTGTTTGTGGTGGTGAAGAATAGGCGGGCCGGGTGGTCCGCGAGGAAAGCGAGCGAGAGCACATGCAGAACGACATGAAGAGCACCATCCAGGCGGCGGTGGCCGAGGCGGTGGAGAAGACGATGGGCCGGCAATTGGAGCTACTGGCGCGACAACTGGAGCTGCTGGGGAAGATTGCTCAATTCCTGGGCATTGAGTCTGGTCCGGCCCATGCGGCGTCCGCGCCGAAGCGCGCCCCCGTGCCTCCTCCCACGTCGAAGCGCCCGCCCGCGCCCGCGACTGGGCACGCGCCGAAGCGCCCGGCCTCGGTGCCCGTGCGCAAGTGGGTGAAGCAGGAGGCTGCGCCCAAGCCCACGCGGACGAAGGCCGCGCCCCAGAAGCGCCGAGGGCGTCCGCCTGCGGCGGCACGCACGGCGACGGCCGCCGCGCCCAGCTCCAGCGCCGCGACGTCCGTCGCCTACGCCGAGGGGCAGGAGGTGCGCTACAAGCAGGGGCGGGGCAGCTTCTCGGCGAAGGTGACGGCCGTCGACAAGGAGGCGAGGACGGTGACGTTGGCGCGCGTCTCCGACGGTAGGAAGGTAGTGCGCCCCTTCGACAAGGTGATGCCGGCCTGAGTCCGGGCCGCGAAGCGCCCTCGCTGGAGGGCGCTCCTGCGGCAAGTAGGTCGAGCGCGCGAGACGCGCCTTCGCCCGACACACCGCTGATTGAAGGTGCGCCGCGCCCGTCGTCACGGCTCGTCGGGCATGGCCTCGAGCTGCCCCTGGGCGAGGGCGCGGTAGTGGGGGACGACCTCCGCCTTGAGCACGCCCCGCATCTCCTCGCGGGCGCTGCCGAAGTCCCCCTTGTCCTTGTGCTGGTACATCCGGTGCAACGCGTCCATGAGCCTGCGGGAGCCTTCTCGGATGCGCCGGGACTCCTCGCTCAAGAGGCCCAAGGCGCCCTCCTCCGTGGCGAGCGCACTCTCGGCCTCGGTGTCGCTGATGCCCACCTCGGAGGCCGTGCGCTTCAGCAGTGCCTTCACCTCCGTCGTGAGGGCCAGGCGCGTTCCTTCGATGAAGACGCGGCGGGCCAGCTCGCGGATGGGACCCCAATCAACGGTTTCACTCACGAGTCATTTTTCCTTTGGGAGCAGCCCAAACCTGCATGCGAAGCCAGGGCTGGGTTCACTTGCACCCAGGAGAGGGATAGGCGCTCATGGAGCAGCGGCCTGTCTGCTGCGGGTGTCAGAGGGCTTCACAGGTATGCAAGGTCATGTTAATTCGACGGTCGAGTCAACTAGACCTTGCGGTTTTCCGGGGAGGCGCCCGGCGACGCGAATCTCGTTGCCCGTGGGGTCGCGCCCCTTCTTTCAGGAGGATTCACAGCCATGCCGAAGCGTTCGGAAGATGATGTGACGACGGAAGAGTTACCGCCCAGCGTCCCCACCCTGCCTGCACCGAGCGCGGCGCACTTCCTCTTCGAGGTGGGGGGCGTGCGTTACGAGGCGGTGCGGGAACTGGAGGTGCGGCCGAGTGGCGAGCGGCTGCTGAAGGTGGAGCGGCGCGTGGCGGATGGCGCGCTGTCCGGTCTGTGTCTGGTCCGCCGAATTGCCATCCCATCCACGCACATGCAGCGCATGCGGATGATTGAAGAGGTGCAGTTGGCCTTTCGTCTCAACCATCCCAACATCGCTCAAGTCTTCCATATGGAGGTGGATGAGGAGGAGGACGCCCCCTACGCCATCATGGAGTACGTGGGTGGGCCTTCGCTGGAGACGCTGGTGTGCGCGGCTCTGGTGAGAGGGAAGCCCCTCTCGGAGGGCTTCTGCTTGTACGTGGGGGCGGAGGTGGCGGATGCGCTGCACTACGCGCACACGCTCACGTCGGAGAAGGGAGTGCCCCTGGGCATTGTCCACCGCGACGTGAGCCCCCGGCACATCGCCTTGGGCCTCCATGGGGAGGTGAAGGTGCTGGACTTCGGCGCGGCGTACTCGCTGCTGGTGGGGCGGGAGGAGTCGCCGGAGAATCTGCTCCGAGGGGACGTGGCCTATGCCAGCCCCGAATACCTCCGCAAGGAGGGGCTGACGTCGCGCTCTGACGTCTTCAGCCTGGGTGTGTTGCTGGTGGAGACCCTCACGAGCCGACACCTCTTCGAGGTGAGCGACGTCCCGTTGGTGGCGGCGAAGGAGAGCCGGCTCCGCCCGGAGATGCAGCCGTCATTGCCGCTGCAGCAGATGCAGGCCCTCATGGCGACGTTCGGCCCGGACGTCGTCGAGAGGGCGGTGGCCCACCTCAATGAGGACCTCAAGGCGGTGCTGCATACGGCGCTGCGCCTCAACCCCGAGGAGCGCTTCGCGACGGCGGCGGACATGCGGGATGCACTTCGCGGTGTCGCCCACGCCCAGCTTCGCGAGCCCTATGGGCGCGCGGAGGCCGCCAAGGAGGCCTCCCTTGTGGTGTCCGAGGGCGGGGTGCTGCGTGACGTGGTGGAATTCGGCGAGGCCGGCCTCTACCCGGATGGGCTGGAGAAGCACGAACTGGGGCTGCCCAAGAAGGAGTAGGCCGCCGATGCTCTGCTTTCGCGTGCTGCGCAATGGCCGGCACATCACCACCGCGGGGGTGTCGGACTTCGGCGTCGTCAACACCATCCTGTCATGGGTGCGTCGCCCTCACGACGAGAGTCGCGACAACCCGGAGATGACATTCTATGTTGGGGGCTCCACGGGCAGGGAGCACTGCGAGCACCTGAAGTGGTGCTACGCCAAGAACATCCGCGCGGGCGACGTCCTCACAGTGGAGGTGCGTGATGATTTGGAGGCCGACCCTCCGAAGGAGAGATACCTCGACGAGGAGGCGGGGCTGGACGATGTAGCCCGCCTCCAACTGAGGAAGAAGGGCCTGGAGGCGCAACTCGCCGAAGTGAATGACGAGTTGGCGGAGCGCGGCGCGGCGCGGCGTAGCGGAGTGCCTCCCCCCTTCGGACGGGGAGGCGCTCCGCAAACGCCGGGGTCCGCTCGGGTTGAGGGCGAGTGCTCTGGTGCAGGGCCCCGAGGCATGGGGCTCTGCTCGCCAGGCCTGCTCCCTGCTCGGAGGCGCCGGATCGCTGGCCGCAAGCCGCGTGGCGCTGGGAGAGGGCGGTGCGAGCCGTTTGGCGGCGCTCCTCCGGCCAGGGAGCTGCTTCAGCGGGCCAGCTCAGTGGCGACATGGACGAGGGCGTCCAGCTTTCCCGCGTCGAGCTTCCGCGCGACGAAGATGAGTCGGCGCAAGGTGGTGTCATCCTCCGGCCGAGCCCGTGCTCCGCTGGTCGAGGATTCGGTAAGGCCCATCATGTCCTCGGGGGAGACCATCAACTCGATGCACAACTTCTTCAGCGTCTCGACGCTGGGAATCATGTGTCCGCGCTCAACACGGCTGTAGACGGCAGAGGCCATCCCCACGCGCTCCGCGACTTGGACCTGCGTCAGGCTCATCTGCTCCCGGGCGAGGCGGGCGATAGCGCCAAGGTGCGTTGCAAGCTGTTTGTTCATAGGTACAAGGGAGTATACCTGAATTGCTAGTTGTCAAGGGAGCACTATTCCATCAGCGCACGCCCGACAGGAGCTGAATGAGAGCGAGGGCCTGGTGCGCGCTCAACTTGTGCACACGGCGTCGCAGGGCGTCCTTGGCAGCGGCGGCGACATCCGGTGGCATCGCGGTGTGGAAGCCCAGCAACTCGTTGGGGGTGGCGTTGAGGGCGGTGCACAGGCGGTAGAGCGTCACGATGCTGGGGAGCATGAGTCCTCGCTCGAGCCGGCTGTAGGCATTGCGGGAGATGGAGATGACCTTGGCCACCTCTGACTGGTTCAGGCCGACACGAAGGCGGGCCGTGCGCAGGGTGTCGCCGATGATGGCGGGCAAGGGACGGGAGGGCGGCTTCGGAGGAGCGAAGACGCGGATGTCCGGGGGGATATGCATTCCGAACAAACTGTACCTGATTGTCTAGTCAACTTCACCTTGTGAGATGGCTCGGTGTCATCGTTGGCGGGTGGTTGGAGGTGGGAGAAGACTTCGCGCGATTTCCCCGGGCTTCTGGTACCGTGGAGCGGCGTCGGGGAGGGAGCTGCATGCGCGTGGCCGCAGTCCTGCTGTCCTACAGAGTCGCCAGGAGGAAGTCGCCATGAGGGACAACGGCCCCCCGGCCGTGCTGTCCCCCGGGGACGTGGTGATGGGCTACACGGTGGTGCGGCACCTGGACCAGGGCGGCTTCGGCACCGTGTATCTCGCGACGAACGACGGGCAGCCCTGCGCCTTGAAGGTTGTGGAGCGGCAGCGCGTCGAGGGGCGGGTCGAGAGAGAAATCGCCATTCTCGTGAGCTTGAAGCACCCCAACGTGGTGGGGATTCGGGGCTTCTCCTACTGGCAGGCATGGGAGCGTGAGTTCGCCCTCATCGCCATGGAGTACGTGGACGGACGGAAGCTGAGCACCTGGGTGAAGGAGGAGAATCCCTCGGCCCGGCAGATTGCGAAGGTGACGCTCGACGTGGCGCGGGCGCTGGCGGCCTCGCACGCGGCAGGAGTGGTGCACCGGGACGTGAAGGACGCCAACGTCATGGTGCGCGGCGCGGACGGCCCGGCGGTGCTGGTGGACTACGGCATCGGGGACTACAAGGGAGCGCCCGGCGTCACCCAGTCCCTGCTGCCGCCGGGGACGATGGAGTACCGGCCCCCCGAAGCCTGGCTCTTCCTGCAGAAGCACCTCGGCCATAGAGGCTTCCGCTACGTGTCCGCCCCCTCGGACGACGTGTGGGCCCTGGGAAACGTCCTCTACCGCCTCCTGACCGCGAGGCTGCCCTTCGACGTGGGGTCGGAGGAGGACTACATCAGGAGTGTCATTGGCACGTCGCCTGTGCCCCCTCACCACGTCAACCGCTTCGTCCCGGAGCCGCTGGCCATTTTGTGCATGCGGCTGCTGGAGAAGGACCCTGCTGCACGTCCCGACGCGAGCGCTGTCTGTACGGCCCTGGAACAGCTCCTGTCCCAGGCGGAAGGCGAGGCGTGGGACACTCCCTTGTTCGACGCGTATGGCCCGAACTCGGCCACCACCGAGGGCGAGGTGGACAAGCTGGCTCGTTGGGCGAAGCGGCCCCTGCGCCAGATGCGCCGTGGCAAGGCTCCGGGGCCGGAGCTGCCGGGGGCGGGCCCGCCCGCGGATCTGCTGCCCCAGGCCTCTCCAGTGGCGGCTGCGCGGCCCGTGGATGCGCAGCTGCCGGGCCTGGTGCTGGAGGAGGGGATGGCGGCGGAATCCGCGCAAGCGGCGCCTGTGGCCCCCGTCGTCGAGGTGGGGCGGCGCTCGTTCCTCGCGCGACTCCGGCTGGGGCGTGTGCTGGGCGCGGGGCTGCTGGCCATGGCCCTCGCGTCTGGGGCGTACTTCTCACAGCGGACGGCTTCACCGCAGCCGCAGGCCGTCCCCGGCCAAGAAGTAGCGCCATATACAAAGAAACCTCAAGCTGCCCCGGCCGCAGCTCCCACCGGGCCGGAGGCAACACCTGCGGCCGTCGCGCCTCCCGCGATGCTTCCCGAGGTGACTGCCACCGTGACGACGAAGAAGAGTGACACCCCGACCTCCCCGCCGCCTGCCAAGAAGGCCACGAGGAGCGTTGGCCCTGCCCTGGCGACGACGGCCCTATGTGGCTTGCTGGCCTGCTCGGGCCCCCAGGTGCGCCCCGCTCCGGATCCCGAACTGTGCCCAGCAGGCGCCACCAAGGGCATGAAGATGCTGGGCATGGGGCTTGGGGATGAGGAGGGGGCGAGCTTCGTCAAGGGAGAAGAAAAGTACGTAACGGTGAAGGACGGCACTGCTCAGATCATCCTAGGTTCGGACAAGGCCACTCTGTCTGGGCGACTCATTATTGCCGACCGCGTCTATGTCCGACTGACTCGGGCGCGATTTCGCGGAGAGAGCTTCCCCGTGTGCTTGGAGGTACAGGACGGCACTCGTAACCGCGGACTAGAGATAGAGGGCGGCGGAGGGGATACCGGTAAGGCACGCGTGTACTCTGCCGTTTGGGTCAAGGCAGTGAGTGAGTTTGAATGACCTGCCGCTGTTTGGCAGACGCTCATGAGCCGCCAGGGGCGTCGCTGCTGGCTTGGGCCAGGAGAAATGTCGAGTGCATCATTCAGTGTCGGCCGTTCTGCTTTTCCTACTCCTCGCAGGCGAGGGGACAGCTCTGGCGCAGTCGCCCCCGGCTACAGCGGGGCTGAGCGTTCGCCGAATCGAGCTGGTCTCGGATGATGCTCAGCCAGCGGCTGAAGTCGCGGTGAGCCCAGGGCTCTCGACGGTGTTCATCTTCGATTCGGAGGTGAGTCGAGAAGGGCTGACGCTCGAAGGACGCGAGCGCTTCGCGGTGGTGGACGCTGGGCTCACCACCTTGCGTCTGGTCCCGTCCGAGAAAATCTCGGCGGGAGAGCGGCTCAAGTTGACGGTACGGTTTCTGGACGGAGCGGCCCCGGCGAGCGCGACGGTTGTCCTGGTCGCGCACCCTGCACGGTCAGAAGCGCTCATCGAGGTCTATCGGCGCAAGAGGAGCGTCGAGACATACCAGGAGGAAGTCCGTCAGGCGCGCATCGAGGCTGAGCAATGCCGAGAGGAGAATGAGCGCCTGCGCGCGGAGCGAAGTGCTCCTGATGGGCTGACGGGACTCATATCGACGGAAGTCCTCAGCAAGCGAGGCGTTGACTTCCGCGAGGTGACAAAGGCTGTAACCCAGGCCCCAGGAGGGGCAGCAAGCAAACACAATGTCTATGCATATCGCGCAGCCCGTAGGGTAGCTGTCGAGGCCACGCTCAAATATGTAGGGGACGCTCAGCCCTGGACCGCAGTGGGGGCGACGCTCCGGGGCAAGACCAACGACGAGCTGAAGGTCCTTCGAGTGTGGCAGTCGGGTCCCGTGGCCTCCGGTTCGTCGGTCCAGCGAGTGGTGGTAGAGGCTGAAGCCGCGTCCGAGTCCCCCCTGGGGAGCTACACGCTCAAGCTCTGGGATGCAGATATGCGCCGCACCATCACCCTGAGCAACGTCTCCTTCCCTTAACCCTACGAGCACTGCCTCCACGCCCTCTCGTGAGTTGCCGGCGTTTGGGGGCTTGTGCGGAATGCTAATCCAGGGTCAAATGGACTATACCTATTGGTCTAGTCCATTCTGGCGTGCCCTGGAGGGCGATGTGTTCCCCACTGTGCTGGAGCGTGTGCGCGCGACTGCGCGCTTCCTGGGTGGCCGCGAGGAGCGCCTGGACGGCGACGCTCCTGAGCCACCTTCATGAATCCGCTTCAAAGTAGGCGCTGGGCTCTCGCACCGCGCAGAGACTCCCCCGCACCGCCACGTGAGGCGCGTGCTGACGGTCGTCCTGCGCCGAGGAGCTGTCTGCGTTTCGTCGGGCTGCATGCCTGACGCCCGCTGAGGAATTCTTCCTCAGTCATCCCTATTCGCGCGTTTGGAATCATGAGCGGAGCCAGGCCTTCCTGGTGCCGTGGCGAGACACGTCTGTCTGCTGTTGGGACGGGGCCGGGCTTCCTGGCGCCGTGACGTGACACGTCTGCCTCTCGCTTGGCTCGGCCGGCCTGCCGGCGACTCCCGCAATGCAATGCATTCACCCCTCAGCCCGGCGCCCTGTCGGACTGAACGGGAAGCCTCTGTCCATTGTCCCGCCGTCGGGGCCTTCAAAGGAGACGTTGATGTCCATGCGCTGGGCCGTCGTGTTGCTGTTGGTGTTACCCGGAGTGGGGTGGGCGGAGGAGATTGCCTATGAAGACGACCTGGCGAAGGTCGAGGACGACACCGTTCTCCTTGAGCCAGAGGTGGACGAGCAGCTCGAGCCCTCCATGGACGAGGGTGACGCCCTGGTCGAGGAGGAGCCGGCCTCGTCTGGCTCGGGCTCTGGCTGGGCGAACCGGCTGAGCCTGGAGACCACGACATGGGCGCTTCTGCCGCGGAGAGGGGCGGGGACGGACGAAGGCTTCCTGCAGGTGCATCCACGGCTGGAGGTCGTCAAGCCAGGCCTGCTCCAACTCGAGCTGGGCGCTCCGGTGCGATTGCGCATGTGGGGTGGAGAGGCGGGCGCCAGTCTGGTGCGCAAGGAGGACTGGGACGAGCTCTCCGACTGGGGCCAGCTGGTCCAGAATCTGATGGTGGGCGGCGACGCGCCGAACTTCGTGTGGGTGGGAGCCCTGGAGTCGTACACGCTGCTGTCCGGGCACCTGGTGCGCCGCTACAACAACCGGGGCAACCCCAACTACAACCCAGCCGGCGCGGTGGTGACGGGGATGCTGAGGCCCCTCTACGTCGAGGCCTTCGCCTCGGATGTGCTGGGCGCGCGGCTGATGGGGGCGGAAGTCGTGCTGGACGTGCAGCACATCCTCATGGGCCGCCAGCCGTACCCCATGAAATACATGCTGGCGCTGTCCGCGGTGCATGACTGGGGCAAGGCGGGAGGGACGTCGGAGCCGATGACGCTGGCCCACCTCGACGGGACGGCCATCCTCGTGAGCCGCCGCAAGGGGCAAGGCGGCTTCGAGCTGCAGGCGAACGCGGGCTGGGG
>NZ_VIFM01000233.1 GCF_006636215.1 Myxococcus llanfairpwllgwyngyllgogerychwyrndrobwllllantysiliogogogochensis
AGAGACGGCCTCGGGGGTAAAAATGGAACGCAGCGGGGGCGCCAGCCGCCGGACTCTACCGGCCGCGAGCGCCCCCGAGCAATCGTGTAAAACCCGCCAAAGGGCGGGAATCATTGGCCTTCTTGCTACTCGGCCGAGGAAGCGTCGGAGGGAACGTCCCCGTCCTCGCCCCCCGCACCGCCTTCGGACGACTCGGCGGAAGCCGGGGGCGCCACGGGCGTCTCCGGCAGGGCCTTCGCACGCTCCACACCCGCGCTGTCGTTGAGCTGGGTGTAGAGGGCCACGGCCTTGTCACGCTGCTGCAGCTCTTCGGCGAGCTGGGCGGCGCGAGGCAGGTTGCCGAGCTTCTCGTGCAGCGGCAGCGCCTTGTCCTTGCGCCCCGCGGCCTCCCACGCCTCGGCGGAAGCCGCGACGTCGCCGAGCAGCTCCAGCCACCGGGCACGGCCCGCCGGCTTCTGCTCCTGCTCTGCCCGGGCCAGCTCGCGCTGAGCCAGCTCCTTCGCCTCTTCGTCCAGCTTCAGCCGCTGCATGAAGTGGAACGCCTTGGGGGGAGGCAGGGTGCCCAGCACCTCCACCGCCTCGCGACGCTGGCCCGCCGCCACGAGCAACGTGGCCGCGCCCAGACGATCTCCACGCTCCACCAGGCTCTTCACCTCGAGCCCACGGATGCGGTTGGCGCTGGCCATGTCCCGCGAGCGCTCGTACGCCTTGCGCGCCAGGGTCAGCTTCCCCGCACGCTCGTACGCGAGCGCCGCCTGGTCGAACTGGCGCGCGCGCTCATACAGGCGCGCCACGTTCTCGAAGTCGCCCTTGCCAACGTAGTGCTCCATCAGGAGCTCGTAGGCACCGGCCTTCTCCAGCGTGGGAGCGAGCTGATCCGGGGGCAGCGTGCCCACCAGTCGGCGCGCGGCATCGTTGTCGCTGCCCGCGAGCGCGGTGCGCAGCGCGCTCTTGAGGTCTCCGCCCGCCTCGAACAGCCGGGTGGCGTCCGCGAAGCCATTGTTCCGCTCGTGCAGACGGGCCGCGTCACGCGTGCGGCCCATGCCCTCGAGCTGCTTGGCCTGCTCCTTCCAGTCGCCCGTCAGCTCCGGCATGGGACGGCGCTCGCCGCGCTCCGGACGCTCGCCAGCCGCGCCACGCTCGGGACGCTCCCGACGCTCGCCCGCCGCGCCGCGCTCGGGACGCTCCCGGCGCTCGCCAGCAGCGCCACGCTCGGGACGCTCACCGCGCTCCCGACGCTCGCCTCGCTCCGGGCGCTCCCGACGCTCACCGCGCTCCGGACGTGCCTCCGTCCGAGCCGCGGGCGCCGCAGGCTCCTCGACCTCGGGGCCGGGCTGACGACCGCTGGCGGCGAAGGCCACCTCGGCGCGCTCCCGGTCTCCCGCCGCGCGCCAGACCTGTCCCACCAGGAACAGCACGTCCGTCCACGCGTCGAACTTCTCCTTGGCGGGGTCCACCGCGGGCCCCGCCGGAGCAGCAGCCTCGGCCGGAGCCGCGCCCGTCTCACCCTCGGCGACCGCACCCTCCGTGCCTTCCGCCGGAGCGGCGGCCTCGGCCGGAGCCTCGGTGGCCTCCACCGGGGCACTCGCCTCCGCGGGGGCCGAAGCATCCGGAGCCGCGGGCTTGGGCTGACGCTGCACGCGCAGCATCGTGGTGATGAGTCGGCCTCGCGTGTTGAGGTCCAGGTCCTCCAGGGACTTCAGCCGCATGGGCCGCAGCGAGCGCACAATCGCCTGCAGCGGGCCCTTCTCGGCCACGAAGTCCGTCTTGGACAGGGCCTTCTCCAGGACGCTCAGCTCGGAGATGACACGCTGACCCGGGCCCACGGGGCCTTCGTCACGACCCCGACCACGTCCGTCGCGGCCTCTGCCCTCGCCCCTTCCACCAGGGCCTCCCGGACCGCCCCGGCCACCAAAACCACCGCCAGGACCGTCACGGCGCGGGCCCTGACCCGGCGCACCCCCGTCACGACCACGCCCACCCTGGCGCGGCCCACCGCTTCCATTCTCCTGAGGCACGTCTTTCTCCCGCTGGAACTAGAACGCGTAGCGAATGTTCGGCGCCACCGCGAACCCGAACGAGCCTCCGGAAACGAGGTAGTTCCCCGTGACCTCGAGCCCCACGGAAAAGTGGCGCAACCGTGTGTAGTACTCCACTCCGGGCCCGGCAAACACAAGAATGTCGGAATCCGGAAGGAGACGCTTCGGCGAGAACATCGCATAACCCGCGCCTGCGCGGACATAGAACCACGTGCGCTTCACTTCCTGGCTGTCGGCCAGGCCCACCAGGCGCGCGCGCAACACGGCGCCCGGGACGAAGGTGGAGAAGTCACCGGACACCGCGCCGCCGGACTCGCCGATGTACTCGGCGCTCGTGCGGATGCTGGAGCCCATGATGAACAGGCCCACGGACACCCGCTCGCCCAGGTCCACGCCGAACTCCACCTGGGCCATGGGGCCCGAGGAGAACGGACGGGGCGTCCCCTCCGCCGCGGGCGGATTGGTCAGGAAGAGCGGACCGCCGAGCAGCGCGAAGTAGAAGCCGCGCTCGATTTCATCGAACGTGACGGCGGGCTTGTCTCCCGTCGCCGTGGGGGGTGGTTGCTGAGCGCTCGCGGCCACGGGGAGGACGAACACGGCACACAGGGCAATGGAGGCGAGGGCTTTCATGCGGTCCTGAGGTTGACGTGGCTCCCACGGGGGACGGGAGCCGGGGTGACTGCGCGGGCGGCCCCGGGGAAGGGCCGCCCGTGAAGCAGAGGAAGGCCGGCGCTAATCGCCGGACTGCTTGAAGATGAACGGATAGGTGACGACCACCACGCCCCCGCCCTTGGGCTCGGGGAACTTCCAGGTGCGCACGCGACCGGCCACGCACGTCTCCAGCTCCGCGTTGCCCGCGGTGGACTGGGCCACCGAGGACGACGCCACGGAGCCGGTGGCGGTAATCACGAACTTCACGGCCACCTTGCCGCCGAGCTTCGGGAACCGGTTGAGGAGGCTTTCGTAGCAGTAGCGAATCTGCCCGCGGTTCATGTGGATGACCTTGCGGATGAGCTCCTTGTCCAACGAGCCCATGACCTCCGGGTCGGACGAGGTGATGCCCACGTCCACGCTGGACTTGCCACCCAGCACACCCACGCCCGTGCCGTAGCTGCCGGTGCCGCCGCCACGACCCTTGGTGCCGATACCGCCGATGCCGACGGTGTCACCGGTGCCGCCGCCGCCGCCGCCGGAGCCGCGCAGACCCAGGCCGCCGAAGCCACCCGAGTTGCCCGCCTTGGCGCCGAACATGTTGCCCATGGCGCTCTTCAGGTCGCCGCCCAGGCCCTTGCTGCCGAACACAGTGGAGATGCCGCCCTTGCCGCCGCCGAAAATCTTGGCGGTCAGCGCGCGCGCCTCGTCCTTCTTGTTCGGGTCGCCCTTGGGCGCGGTGCGGTTGTTGGTCTTGGGCGCGTCCTTCTTGCCCATCTGACCTTCGTCACCGCGGCTCTTGGCCGCCATCTCGCCGCTCTTCTTCGCTTCCTTCTGCTGATTGAGGCGCTCGAGGAACTTGTTCTTCTGCGCCTCGGGCGGCTTGATGAGGAACTTGGCGATGCGCGCCTGGTTGCCGGACAACTCGTCCGCGTACTCGTCACCCTCGCCCGTGCGGTTCATCGCGGTGATGACGAATGCGGTGGCCGCGAAGAACATCACCAGGAAGATGTTGAGCGCGGTGTAGTCCAGCGACTCGCCCAGCGGCGCCACGACGCGCTTGGGGACGGACTGGAAGCTCGCCTCCATCGTCACGCCGCCCAGGTCCACCCAGAAGAAGTCCTCCGCGTCGAGCGTGAGCGTGTACGCGTCACCCTCGTGCGAGGCCTTGCCGGACTCAATGACCGCCTTGAGCTCCTGCGTCTCGCCCTTGCGGACCAGTTCGCCCTTCATCTTCCCCGTGAAGCGCACGACGAACGACTGACCGTCCGTGCGCAGCACGTCGAAGCGGGGAGCGCCGAACTTGGCGTCACCCATGACGAAGTCGACGCCCGCGGCGCTGCCCACCGTCACGAAGCGCTTGATACCCGGGGCGACGAAGAACTCGCCCACCCGCTGGTCACCCCAGCAGAAGCGCAGCGACACACCCTGAGGACCGCTCGACTTGGAGCGGCGCACCGTGCGCACGCGGGGCGCGGCGTCGTCGACCGGGGCCTGCGTCGCGCGGGGAGCCGGCGCGGGCTCCTCGGCGGCGAGGATGGGGCTCTTCTGCGTGGGGGCGACAGAGGCGTCCAGCGCACCCGCGCTCGCGGCGGCGACGGGGGTGGGAAGGGACGACTCGGCGGCCTCGGCGGCGGCGGCCTGCGCCAGCCCCGTGGCGGCGGTGGTGGAGCCCAGCACGGGGTTCTTCTCCGTGGTGGTATCCGTGCTCGCCGCGGCCACGGCCAGGTTGGCGGCCGCGATGGCGGAGGGGTTCTCCAGCCGGATGGTGGTGGCGCCCACCCGAATCTCGTCGCCGAACGACAGCAGGCCCTTGTTGACCCGCTTGTTGTTGACGTACGTCCCCTCGACGCTGCCCATGTCGATGATGGACATGGAGCCGTCGCCGGCGACCTCGATGACGGAGTGGATGCGGCTGACCTTCTCGTCCTCCAGGCACAGGTGCGCCGAGGACAGCCGGCCAATCTTGATGATGTCGCGCTCGTAGTCCTTGGTGGCGACCAGGGTGTCGCCCTTGAAGACCTTGAGTGTCAGGGGAACGGCCATGAGGGCTCCTGCGGAAGGTGGATGCTCGCTATGGACAACGCTCGCGCCGGAAGGTTCCCGCCGACGCACCGACGCTTGTTACAGCTCGCCCACGGACTGCATCACCTTGTCCTCGAAGTCCTCGCGGATGCGGATGAGGTTCGAGTGCTTCACCGTTTCGCGCGCCTCGATGTACTCGCCGTCCGGCTTGGTGAGGTCGCCTTCGATGGTGTCGTCCTCGAAGTCGATGTTCGTCGTCTTGGAGTAGCGCACATTGCCCTCCGCGCCCCCACCTGCCGGCTTGGCCGCATCATCCTGGGCGAAGGCCGGAGCCACCGCGAGCACCGCGCACAACATCAGAGCCTTCCGCATCACTGCCTCCCACAAGGGCCCCGCCGGGCCCGTTCGACGCCGCATGTCCAGACAACGGACAGCGAAGGTTCGCATCATCCCCCCGGGGCTCGCCACAGCGAAGGCACCCGGGGACATCCCAACTTTCACAGCAGGTCGTCTTCAGGCTCGCCCGGCTCGGAAGGATCCGTCGTGCCTGCATTCTTCTTCTCCTGGGCCCCCGCTGCGGGGGACTGAGGAGGGGCCGCCGGCGTCTGGGGCGAAGAGCCCCCCGCCGGAGTGGCCTGGGCGGAAGTGCCCGTGCCCGTGGCCGGAGCCGCCGCGGCGCCATTGGGCGCGGGGGCCTGGGGCGCCTGCTTCTTCTCCGCGGCCTGCATCTGGGCCTGCTGCTTCTTCTGGAGGTCCTCCATCTTCTTCGCCTGCTCTTCGGCCGCGACGGCCTCGCGCTTGGCGCTGACGATGGCCTCCGCCTCACGCAGCAACCCGAAGACAGGGGCCTCGCCGGACAGGGCCACCTCTCCGCCCGCCGTGGCGATGTACCGCTTGTAGAGCTCCACGGCGCGCTCGGGGGCGTCCTTCACCTTGTGGAGGAGGATGGCGCGGTTGAGGTGGACGGCCGCCAGCTCCGGGTCCAGCTTCTCCGCCTCGTCATACTCCTGCATCGCCTTGTCGTACTGACCCTGGCCCTTGTAGGAGAGGCCCAGGTTCAGGTGCGCGGTGGCGTTCTTCCCGTCCGCCTGGAGGATGCGGCGCAGGTGCTCCTCGGCGCCGGGATAGTCCTCCGCGTCCAGCGAGAGCTGCGCCAGAGCGACGTGCGACGGGACGTAGTCCTCGCGCGCCTCCAGCGCCTTCTTGAAGGACAGCCGAGCGTCATCGGCATCACCCTCCCGAAGTTGGATGAGGCCCACCGAGTGGTGCAGCTCCGGGTCCGCTCCGTCCAGCTTCACGCCGCGCAGCGCCACCAGCTTCGCCATCGAAAGCTGCTTGCGGTCCAGGTAGCTGCGGATCATCACCTTCAGCGCGGTGGTGGACGTCGGATCTCTCATCAGCGCGCCACGGGCCAGCTCCATCGCCTTGTCGTGGTCGTTCTGCTGCCGGTAGATCTCCGCCAGGCGCGCGCGGGACTGCGCGTCGTCCGGATAACGCTGGAGAACCTCCTGATAGAGGGCCACCGCGCCGGCCACGTTGCCGCCGTTCTGCTCCATGACGGCCAGGTTCTCGGACGCCTGGCGCAGCGAGGGCTTCTTGGTGAGCGCCGCCTTGTAGCGGGCCTTCGCCTCCGGGATGTTGCCCTGACGCTCGGCGATGACGCCCAGGTTGTACTCGGCCTCGGCGAGGTTCGCGTCGGACTCCAGCGCCGACTTGAACTTGCGCTCCAGCGCCGGGTAGTCGAACGCCTTGGCCTTCTTCTGCGTGTCGAAGGACTTCACCGCGTCCTCGAAGCGCGCCTTGGCCGTGTTGGAGATGGGCGGAGGCGGAGCGTCCTTCGGCTGCGCCGTGGGGTTCTTCGCCACGGGCGCGGGAGAAGTGGCCTTGGACGCGGTGCAGCCGGCGGCGATGAGCGACGCGGCCGCCAGGAGGGGGAACAGGCGCATGGTACGGGTCGTCCGGTTCATTAGAGGAAGTCCTCCGGCTCCTCGTCGGCCCCAGCCGCCTTGGCGGGCTTGGTGCCGTCCGGGGTGGAGGCGGTGGCCTTCGTGTCCACCTGGGTCTCAGTCTGCGAGCGCAGCTGCGCGGTGAGGTCCGTGAGGTCCTCCTGCAGCGCCTCCTTCTGGTTCTTCTGCTCCGCCACGGCCTTGGGCGCCGGCGGCGGAACGTCCTGGATGCCGGCCAGCACGTCACCACCGATGATCTGCTGGCGGCTCTTCAGCGCGACCTTCTCCTCCGGCATCTCCGGATAGCGGTCCGGCTGGTAGGTGGTGCGCAGCAGCTTCAAGCTCTCCGCGGCGCAGGCGTTGAACACGTCCAGCTCGCGGCTCTTCGCCACCGTGGCGGCGAACGCCTCCGTGGCCTTGTCCTTGAGCGGCTGGGCCTGATTGGTGAACTCGTCGCGCAGCGCCTGCTGGGCCTCTTCGTCCAGGCCGCGCGGCATGGGCGCGTTGATGACGCTGTGGGCGAAGTGGTCATACGCCAGACCAATGCGGTTGAGCGCGCAGAGCGACGGCTCCGGAGCACCCAGGGACACTGTCTGCACGTACTTCTTCTCCACCACCTGCAGCGCGCGGCTCTTGTCCTGGATGCTGGCGCGGAAGCGGTCCGGCGACGGCGGCGCGCCCCAGTACAGCTTCAGGCGCTTGTACTCCGCCCAGTCCAGCTCCACGCCCAGGAACTGCGCCTGCGCGGCGGTGGCCAGCGCGGGCTTCTCCAGCGTGGTCTGCACGCGGCGGGGGAGCTGGTCGAAGTGCTCGCCCACGCGCTTGTACATGCGCGTCACGTCGCGCGACTTGTTCATCTTCTTGTACAGGTCGATGATCCGTCCCTCGGCGGTGAGGAACTTGCTGGCTGAGCGCATGTTGTCGCGCTCGTACTCTTCCAGCATCTTGATGGCCCGCATCGCCGCGCCGCTCTTGCCGGTCAGCTCGATGATGGACAGGCGGATGTCATCCGCGTCCTTGGCCTTCGGCCACAGCTCCAGGTAGCGCTCGCGGTTGCGCAGCGCCGCCTTCGTCTGGCCTAGGCCCTCGCGGTAGGTGGACGCGTTGAACAGCGCCACCTGCGCCTTGGCCTCGTCCCACTTCTGCGGCACCGCCGGCTTGTCGTCGCCGCCGCCCTTCCTGTTGGACTTGCTGGACTTGCTCGGGCGCGCCTTGCCGCCACCCTTCTCCGACACGCTGCGCTCGTAGCCCTTCACGTACAGCTCGTAGGTCGTCGCGGCCTGCTCGAAGTCGCCAATGGCCTCCAGCGCTTCCGCGTTGGCGTAGATGGAGTCCGGCACGTACTTGGAGCGCGGATACTGGGCGAAGAGCCGGGCCCGCACTTCAATCGTCTTATCCAGCATCTTCGCTTTGTAGTAGTCGACGGACGCGTTGTAGAGCGCCAGGTCGGCGATCTCCGTCTGCGGGAAGTCGTGCACGAAGTTGAGGTACGCCTCGGCCGCCTTGGAGAACTCCTTCTTCTCCTCCAACTGGCTGACCAGCTTGAACGACGACTGCTCAATCAGCTTGGCCAGGTCGTCGCGGAACTTGCCCGTGGCCAGCTTGTCGTTGGCGTAGAAGCGCCGCGCCCACTCGTTCACCTTCGCGAAGTCCTGGAGCAGGTTGTACGAGTCGAGGATGAGGTTGGCGCTGATCTCCGCCGCGCGGTCGCCGTTCTCGAACTTGTACTCGGGGTAGCCGAGCGCGATTTCGCTGAAGCGCAGCACCGCCTCGTCGAAGTGGTTGTGGCGGTAGTAGATGTTCGCCGCCTTGAAGGCGATCTCCACCCGCTTGTCACCCTTGGGCACGTACTTGAGGTAGCGCTCGCACGCATCCAACAGCGCCTTCTTCAGCGTGGGGATGGCGGCCTTCTTCGACAGGTCCGTGCCCACCGATTCGCTCTTCGCCTCGCCACGCGCCTCGGCGGCCTTGACGACCTCGTCGTAGGCCAGCACCGCGTTGTAGGACGCGTTCGGCAGCCACTTGCCCGGCTTGCCCGGCTTCAGCTTGCCCTTGTCGTCCTTGGCCTCCAGCACCTTGGCGTCCTGGAGCACGACGAGCGTGTAGTTGGCGGCGGCCTTCTCGTAGTTCTGCAGGTTGTCGTTGAGCAACTCCGCCCAGAAGAAGCGCAGGTCGTACGCCTTGGGGTTCTCCGGGAAGAGCGTGAGGTAGTCGCTGTAGACGGCGTCCGCGTAGCGGAACGTCTCCTCGTTGCGCGTCTTGCGGCCCTCGTTGTGCCAGGTGACGGCGAGGTTGGAGAGCGTGCGCTCGGACAGCTCCTTCGCCTCCGCGAGCAGCTTCTTGTCCTTGTCGTCCTTGATGACGCCGGAGCTTTCGACCTCCTTCATGATCTTCACGAGCCGGCGCACCTGGGCCACGGTGCGCTCCTTGTTGCCCATGCGAAGGATGCAGTCGACGATCTTCCCCTGGAAGCCGGGCGCCTCGGGCGACAGCGGCTTCTCCTTGATGAGGGAGTTGAAGGTGATGGCCGCTTCGCGGTCCTTGCCGTCGCCGTAGTACATGTTGGCGAGCTGCTTGAGCATCGTGAAGCGGTCCTCCGGATTGGAGGCCACCTTGCCGAAGTCCGCGCGCGCCTGCGCCACGTCGCCCTCGTGCGCGTACGCTCGCACGTAGTCGGTCCGGGCCTCACGCACCAGCGAGCCTCGGCCGCTCTTGCCGCCGTCCTTCTCCACCGCGTTGGCGCCGGCCAGTTCGCCGTACAGCACCACCGTCTTGAACTTGTCCTTCGCCGCCGTGTAGTCACCCAGGTTGTAGTGGCACCAGCCCTGCTTGTAGAGGGCGAACGCGTACACCTGGCTCTCCGGGAACTCGGCGGCCTTCTTGTAGGCCACCAGCGCCTTCTCCAACTCCGGGCGCTTTCCCTTGGAGTTGTTGAAGTAGTACTCGCCGAAGGCGAGGTACGCGTCCGGGATGTACTTGGACTTCGGGTGCTTCTCCACCAGGCGCTTGAAGGCGACCAGCGCCTTGCGGTCCTGGCCCTCCTCCATCAGGTACTGACCGAGGAAGAAGAGCACCTCGTCCGTGCGCTCGAACTTGGGGAACTCCTGGACAATCCGGGTGTACTGCTCGACGGCGAGCTTGCCGTA
The DNA here is from genome assembly GCF_006636215.1 of Myxococcus llanfairpwllgwyngyllgogerychwyrndrobwllllantysiliogogogochensis. Taxonomy (GTDB): domain Bacteria; phylum Myxococcota; class Myxococcia; order Myxococcales; family Myxococcaceae; genus Myxococcus; species Myxococcus llanfairpwllgwyngyllgogerychwyrndrobwllllantysiliogogogochensis. The sequence goes on from NZ_VIFM01000233.1 coordinate 9,808, forward strand.
CTCCTTCTGCTTCGCGACGAACTCCGCCTTCTCCGCCTTGGCCTGCTGCTGGCCCGCGGCGTCGTTGCGGTTCATCGCCTTGATGAGGTCGTCGTCCTTGCGGTTGGCCTCGAAGAAATAGAACTTCGACTCCTCCCAGTAGAACTCTCCCAGGCGGAACAGGAGGCTGGGGACCTCCTTCGGATCCGGCGACAGGGAGATGATCTTCTTCAGCGAGACGATCTGCTCGCGTCGCTTGGAGGCCACCTGCAGCTCCACGCCCAGTCGGAACTGGTCGTACTGGAGCGCGGGGGCGACTTCTTCCTTCTTCTTCTCGCGGGTGATGTCGCCAGCCAGGGACTTGTCCACCGCGGTGGCGGACTTCTGGCCCAGGTCGGCGTCACGCGGCGCTTTCTTCTCCTGAGCGGCGGAGGCCGAGGCCAGGAGGACGAGGCAGACGAGGAGCGAACGGCGCATGGTCTTCCTAAGCGGGGGGGACCGGCGTCCCCGGTTGCCTACCGAACAGGCAAGTGGCCGGGAATCTTCGGGAATTTCCATTCGGGGAGAACCACTATGCGCGGTTTCCAAGTGCAGGGTCAACCCTGACTGGCTGGCCCCTCCAGAAGTGGAAAGCAGGCCGGCAAACTTCCAGAACTGCTGTGAAAAGGATGACAACACGGTTGCCTTGTCGGACCCACCGGGTATGGGGGAGCGGACGGCCGGCTGCCCGGTCGCCCTGCCTGGAGTGGGTGTCGGATCATGAGTCTGTTGCCGGAAAGCGCCAGCTTCGAGGAGCTGGTGCAGGACTACTTCCTCGCGGTGCGTGGCGCGGGGCTGATGCTCTCGGCATTGGACTCGGAGCTTCTGACATCCTGGGCGAGAGAGGGCGTTCCGTTCGAGGTGGTGGCGCGGGGCATCTCCCGCTCGGCGGAGAAGGCACTGTGGGATGCGCGCCCCGGTGAGCCCGTGCTGCGAAACCTGCGTGCGTGTCGGCGGCAGGTCGACGCGGAGATCAAGAAGTACCGTTCGCTGACGGCAGGCGCGGGTGAGACGCCGGCGCCGGAGGCCCCCTCGCGGCGTCGGAAGGCGCTGTCGTGGGAGGAGACCCGACATGCGCGGCTCGTCGACGCGCTGGAGGACCTCGCGGGGCGGGAACAGGCCCTGGCGCCCCGGGTGGCGTGGCTGCGCGGCACGGTGCTGGCGAGCATTCCGGGCGAGCCCGCCGCGCTCGATGCGCAGGAAGCCCTGAGTTTCCTGGCGCTCCTGAGAGCCCTCCCCTTCCTTCAGCGACGCGAGGTGTGGCGTGACGCACTTTCGGTGGGTTCTGAACAGCAGGTGATGTCGGTGCGCGCGCGAAGGCTCTCCCGACGCTTCCGGGTGGTGGCCGCGGTGCGACGGCGACTGGGTGTGAAGGAAGTCTGAGGGGGCGACACAATTACTGCTCGCCCGTTCAGTTTGCGAGGAGGCGGGGAAGGGCTCTGCTATGGCGATGCGCGAGACGGGTGTGGGAGCGAAGGCGACTGGGGAGGGGTGCCGCGTCTGTGCCGGCCGGACGTATGTCATCGAACGGCACGGTGACCAGGCGCAGGCGCGCGTGTGCGCGTGCTCGGAGAACTGCTCCATCTGCGGCGGGCGCGGCCATGTACTGGTGGAGCGAGAGGGCGTCTTCAGCCAGAAGGTGGGGCCCAAGCGCTACGAGGTGATGGAGCCCTGCACCTGCACGCGGCGGATGCGGCGCGTGACCATCTTCAACGACGTGCGACTGCCCGGCGTGGTGGCGCACGCGTCCTTCGACAACTACCGCGCCTTCAACGAGGCCCAGGACCGGGGCCGCGGGGTGGCGATGCACTTCGGCCACCAGTACGTGAAGGGCGCCACGTCCAAGGGCTTCATCCTGAGCGGCCCGGTGGGCACCGGGAAGACGCACCTGCTCGCGGCCACGCTGGGCCACCTCGTCATCGAGATGGGAGTGCGCGCGCGCTACGTCGAGATTTCGCTCCTCTACGCCACCATCCGGCGGGGCTTCCAGGATGGCAAGAGCGGCGGAGAAATCATCGGGCCGCTGTCGGAGGTGGAGGTGCTGGCCATCGACGAACTGGGCAAGGGACGCGGCAGCCCGTTCGAGATGGAGACGCTGGATGAGCTCATCGCCCGCCGCTACAACGCGGGCCGCACCACGCTGTTCGCGACGAACTACTCGCTGGAGCCGGAGAAGAAGCAGCGCCCCCTGGGCCCCACCGGCTACCGGACGACGGAAGACGCCAAGGCGGTGGTGAAGGAAGCGGAGCTGCTGCGCGAGCGCGTGGGAGAGCGCATCTACAGCCGTCTCTGCGAGATGTGCACCTTCGTGGAGCTGCCCAAGGACACCCCTGACCGCCGACGCACCCGGCAGGAAATGGACACGCTCCACCAGCCCCCCACCGGCGGCATGCGCAGCGCCGGGCGGTGACTCGGGCGCCATGACCGACGCCATCCTGGTCCTCGTCACCGCGCCCTCCGCCGACAAGGCCGCGGAGCTGGCGCGGACCGTCGTGGAAGAACAGCTCGCCGCCTGCGGCAACATCCTCCCCGGCCTGCGCTCCATCTATCGCTGGGAGGGCAAGGTGCAGGATGACGCGGAGGCGCTCATCCTCTTCAAGACGAGAGCCGCGCTCTTCGACACCCTGCGCGCCCGCATCATCGCGCTGCACCCCTACCAGGTGCCCGAGGTGCTCCGCGTCGACATCGCCGACGGCCACGCGCCCTATCTCGCGTGGATTCTCGACAACACCCGCGCCTCTCCCTGAGCGGCACCACCGCGCGCGTCGAGGCACTCACGTGGCGGGTGGAACAGGAGCCTCGGGGGGCTTCGGCTCCACCTCCGCGGGCGCTCCCGGTTCCGCCTTGAAGACGAAGTGTCCGTCCTGGAAGTCGACCCGGATGCGCTGGCCCTCGCTCAGCTCACCGCGCAGCATCATCCGGCTGAGCTCCGTCTCCAGCTCGCGCTGGATGACGCGGCGAAGGGGGCGTGCGCCATAGCGGGGCTCGAACCCCCTCTCGGCCAGCGAGTCGCGCGCCGCGTCCGTCAACTCCAGGCCCACGTTCTGCCCGTGCAGCTTGCGGCGCGTGGCCTCCAGCATCGTGTCGACGATGCGTCGGAGCTGCTCCGGGTTGAGCGGATGGAAGACGATGATTTCGTCGATGCGGTTGATGAACTCCGGCCGGAAGTGCCCGCGCAGCGCGTTCATCACCGCCTCGCTGGCCCGCTCCCTGACCGTGCGCTCCTCGTCCCCCGAGCTCTGGAAGCCGAGCGCCGCCCTCGCGGCCCCCATCGCCTCCGAGCCCAGGTTGGACGTCATGATGATGACCACGTTCTTGAAGTCCACGGTGCGGCCGCGTGAGTCCGTGAGCCGCCCGTCGTCGAGAATCTGCAGCAACAGGTTGAACACGTCCGGGTGCGCCTTCTCCACCTCGTCGAAGAGCAGCACCGAGTACGGCCTGCGACGCACGGCTTCCGTGAGTCGCCCCGCATCCTCGTAGCCCACATATCCCGGGGGCGCGCCGATGAGCCGGCTCGCCGTGTGGCGCTCCTGGAACTCGGACATGTCCAGGCGAATCATCGCGGCCTCGTCGTTGAACAGATACTCGGCCAGCGCACGCGCCGTCTCCGTCTTGCCCACGCCCGTGGGCCCCAGGAACAGGAACGAGCCGATGGGACGATTCGGGTCCTTCAAGCCCGCGCGCGCCCGGCGCACCGCTTCGGAGATGGCGCGCAGCGCGTCCTCCTGCCCCACCACGCGCTGCTTCAGCGCCTCCTCCATCTCCAACAGTCGCTGTCCCTCTTCCTGTTGCAGCTTCCGCGCGGGGATGCCCGTCCACTCGCTCACCACCGTGGCGATGTCCTCCGGCGTCACGGCGGGTTCGGTGACACCTCGCTTGAGCTGCCACTGCGTGCGCAGGCCTTCCAGCTCCGTGCGCAGCGTGTCGAGTTCGCCCTTGAGTCGGCTCGCCTCCTCGTAGCGCTCCCCCGCCACCGCCGCGCTCTTGTCCTTCTCCTTCTGCGCGAGCATCGCCTCCACCTCACCCAGCCGGTCCGGCGCGGTGCGTGCGCCCAGTCGCACCATGGCCGAGGCCTCGTCGAGCAGGTCGATGGCCTTGTCTGGCAGGAACCGGTCATTGACGTACTTGTCCGACAGCTCGACGGACGCGGTGAGCGACGTGTCGAGAATCTTCACGCGGTGATGCGCCTCGTACGCATCGCGCAGTCCTCGCAGGATTTCGATGGCCTGCTCCGGCGTGGGCTCGGCCACCATGACGGGCTGGAAGCGGCGCTCCAGGGCGGCGTCCTTCTCGATGTTCTTCCGATACTCATCCAGCGTCGTGGCCCCCAGGCACTGCAGCTCTCCGCGAGCCAGCGCCGGCTTGAGCAGGTTGGACGCATCCACCGCGCCCTCGGCACCGCCGGCGCCCACCACCGTGTGCACCTCGTCGATGAAGAGGATGATCTGCCCCTTGAGGGCGCGAATCTCATCCATCAGTCCCTTGAAGCGCTCCTCGAACTCGCCCCGGAACTTCGTGCCGCCCAGGACACTCCCCAGGTCCAGCGACAGCACGCGCTTGTCCTTGAGCACCTCGGGGACCTCTCCCGCGACGATGCGCTGGGCCAGCCCCTCCGCGATGGCCGTCTTGCCCACGCCCGGTTCACCGATGAGCACCGGATTGTTCTTCGTCTTGCGACTCAGGATGCGAATGACGCGACTGATTTCCTTTTCGCGTCCGATGACCGGGTCCAACTCTCCCGCGCGCGCCAGCACCGACAAGTCCCTGGTGAAGCGTGTCAGGTTTGGCGGAAGCCCTCCGCTTCCCTGCCGCCCACCGACTCCCGCCAAGGGCGCCGCGGGGCCGCCCACCGAGGCGACCAGGCGCTTGCGGAGCTCATTGACGTCGACGCCCGAGAGGAACTGCGCCGCGTAGCTCTCCGCCTCCATGAGGATGCCGAGCAGCAGGTGCTCCGGTCCAATGAAGCTGTGCCCCATCTGGAGCGCCTGGAGGCGGGCAATCTGGAGCACACGCTTGACGCCCGAGGACAGCGTCACACCCTGGGCCTTGCGCGGCTCGCGGCGGGGCATCACCGCGTCCAGGCGCGCCTCGAACTCGTCCACGGGCGCGCCTGCGTGCTTCAGCGACTCGCGCAGCTCCGGAACGGAGTGGAGCAAGGACAGCAACAGGTGCTCGATGCGCATCCGCTCGTAGCCCGAGTCGAGCGTCATCCGCGCCGAGCGCTCCAGCACCTGCTGCGCCATCTCCGACAGCTGCGTCAGCAGATTCTCCCGGCCCCGAGGGCGAGGGCCCATCATCTGCTCGACGAGGCTCTCCAGGCTGCCGAACCCCTTGGCGTCCCCCAACCCCACGCCCATCGCGCTCGCGCAGTGGTTGCAGAAGTTGAGGATGGCTTCCTGCCCGTTCATCCGCTTCTTGAGCATGACCGCGGCTGGACGGGTCCGGCAGTTCTGACACAGCATGGTCGACGACCTCCGCGCTCCACTCCCGGGCAAGCTAGGAATGGCGCGGGCCGAGGACCACGGAAGGCCGCCTCACGAAGGGCGGGCATCCTGACGAGGCCTCATCCTCTCTCTCGTGGAGAGGCGCTCTCACGACTCCACCGCCCCACCCCCAGGATGGAGGAAGGCGTTGGCTCGCGACGTTGCGCCGCATGCGCTTCGGACGAAGCCTGTGACGAGAGTCCTCAGGAGTCCGAGTGATGTCCCAAGACCGACTTCCCCACGGAGGGTAAATGCGCCTCTTCCCCGGCCCCCTCTTCCCGAGGGAACATGTCTGGCAGCCGGCTAAATCTCGCCAAGGCCCCTGACGCCCATGCCCCTTGCCTCTCCGTTCCATTCGCGCCGAGTGCTCCCCACGCTCCTGGCGGCGTCGCTCCTGGGCGCGTGTGCCACCGCGCCTCGCGCCGTGAAGGACGAGGGCACCGAGCGCATCGAGAACATCATCGGCCGACCGGACCGCGAGGAGCCCATTCCCGAGGGCATCTCCTTCGTTCCGGACACGAGTCCACTGCCGGAGGACGCTCTCGCCGCGCTCGACGAGCCAGCGGTGACCGCCGAGGAGCCACCACCGCCACGAAACACGGTGGAGACCTATCTCGAGCAGCCCTCGTCGCCGTACTCCACGATGCAACTGCTCGGACTGTGCACACTGCCCCGGCACGGTGCCTTCCACGCGCCCCATCCGCCCGCGTGCACACTGGCGCCGGGCAGCATCCGGTTCCACATCGGCCCCAGGCCCGGGGGCAGTATCCCGGGACTGCTTCCCTGAGCAGGACTCGCACGCCCCTCTTCGAAGAACCGGAGAGCAGCGGGCCGCGACTCACGAGCCAGCGCACCTCGCGCCAGAGGTCGCCCGCACGGAGGTATACGAAGCCCCGCGCCTCCTCCACGGGCTCACCTCGACACGACGAACCGCTCACGCGCGAGCACCCCGTGCATCGAAGGAGCCCTGAGGCTCCCCCGACACGACGGAGCGCTCAAGCCTGGGCGATGGACTTGGGCGGCAGCTTGAGCACCTGGCCCACCTTGATGTGGTCCGGGTCCTTGAGCTGGTCCTTGTTGGCCTCGAAAATCTTCGGGTACAGCTTCACGTCGCCGTAGATGTCCTTGGCCAGCTTGCCCAGCGTGTCGCCGGACTTCACCGTGTAGACGCCGTACGGCTCCGCGTGCGTCACGGTGAGGTTCACCATGACTTCCTGCTGCCACTGCGTGTGCTTCGCCTTGATCTGGTCCCAGATGCGGTCGCGGTCCCACGCGTAGTCCACCGAGCCCTTGAGGATGAGCTTTCCATTCTCCTCGCGGGACTCGACCTTCGCGCCAATCGTCTTCGCCACGTCGAGCACGTCCTTGTAGTCGTTCTGCAGGGCCATGGGCGTTCCTCCAGTCGTCGGGTCAGGTCGCACGATGTCCACGTGACTGCCGCCGTGCGAGGGAGCGCACTGTAGGCACGCGGGCCTCGGCTCCCGTCTTGCCCTCCAGGCCCTCACCACTGCGTGGCAGCTGACACTCTCGCGAGGACGCCGGCTCCGTCGCTCCACGACAGTCCCCACGAGCACCCGCGCTTCGGCAGGAGAGCAGCCGGCGGTCCCTTTCCATTTCGCATCGGGTTCGTGGTAGCGAATGAGCACCGAGCCACGGCGCTCCTTCACCAGTGCATCACGCGCGGGAAGGATGACAGGCCGCCTGCTTCACGAGGGGCCGTACGGCACAGGCCAGCAGAATACCGCTCGCCCTCCCGAACGTTCCTTGGCTCGCTCAACCCCCAGAGGAGTCGACCCCCATGTCCACGCTGCGCAGCCTGTGCCTCATCGGAGCTTTCTCCGTGGGAGCCCTCGCCTGTAACGGAAACAAGGAGCCCCCCTCCCCCTCGGGCACCATCTGTCTCTTATA
>NZ_VIFM01000234.1 GCF_006636215.1 Myxococcus llanfairpwllgwyngyllgogerychwyrndrobwllllantysiliogogogochensis
GGGGCGGGCCGCGGCGACGTCAAAGGCATACGCCTCCGGGACGAAGACGTCCTCTACGGAGATGTCGTGACTGCCACTGCCCCGCATCCCGAGGACCTGCCAGTTGTCGAGGATGCGAGCGGAGGAGGCGGGCACCAGCACGGTGCGCAGCGCCGGCTTGCCATCCGTGCCCATGACAGGCTTTCCCGATTCGTCCTTCAGGGCGCAGCTTCCGTAGAACCAATCACTGTGATGGCACCCGGTGGCGAAGTTCCACCGCCCCGTGACGCGATAGCCTCCCGCCACGGTCCGCGCCTCCCCCTGCGCCGCCATGGCGCCCGCCGCGACGATGTCCGGGCTTGCCGCGTGGATGGCATCGAACTCCGAGCGTGGCAACACCGCGAACAGATGGGGGCTGCCCACGCCAATCATGGTCGTCCAACCGAGGGAGCCGTCGATTCGACCCAGCTCCTCCAGCACTTCCAGCCCCTCCAGGAGCGGCAGGTCGAGTCCGCCATGACTGCGCGGCACGAACATCCGGAACACCCCCGCTGACTTGAGCAGGCCAATCACATCGGCGGGAATCCTCCTCGCCAACTCGATTTCCGCGCCCCGCGCGGAGAGGGATGGTGCGAGTTCGCGTACCGCCTGGAGGACCGCGGACCGACTGTTCGTCTTCACGTGCGACTCCCGGGAACGAGGGACACGAGGCCTTCCACGCAGCGCTCACCAGGGACATCTCCACACCCGGCGCGTGCCTCTGACGCAACTCCTATCATAGACGAGACTAACTAGTAATTCGAGCCAAGCAGACAGCAACAGCAAAACATTGCCATGTAGGCATAGCCCCATTCCAGATGGACAGGTCCCAACGCACTCCATTCCCGGTGCAGGATGGGGCATGCATGTCACCGAGGACGCACTCCGAAGGTTCGTCGACTCCCTGAGGAAGGGCGCAGCCGGGACGGAGTCCTCCCCCACCGTGCGGGACTTCGCCGAGCGCGCCCACAAGCTCGACCCGCGCAGCCTGGTTCGTGAAGGCACGGCTCTCCTGAAGCAGGAAGAGGACGCCGCCATCGCACGCGTGGTGCTGCGCACACTCCGAGGACTGCGGGGAGACATCGAAGAGCATGGCGACCACAGCGAGTTCGCCGACGAGGCCTCCTTCGTGAGGCGCGCTGTCTCCACCTGGGAGAAGCGAGTGGATGACGGAGGGGAAGACGTGCTGCTCGCCGACAACCTCGAGTCGTCCCTGGTGGCGGTGGTGCCGTCGTCCAACATCACCCCCTCGGAGGAGAAAGCCTGGAAGGTGCTCGTCCAGAGCCGCCGCCTCGCCACGGCGCTCACGGCCCTCGTGAAGAAGCCCGTCACGCCATGGTTCGCCGAGCTGGCGGCGGCGTACATCGGGCGCGAGGTGACACACATCGCAAAGAGCTCACGGGCCGAGTCCTGGCAGTCAAAGCTCGACGACGTGCCGGTGCTGCTCGGTCTGCTGCCCGAACTGGGCAACCCGCCCATCTTCACCCCTCGCGTGCTGCGCGCCGCCAACCTCGTGGTGCTCTGTCACAAGCACGCACCGACGCGTGAGGCACTCGCCGCGATGGGCACACTCGGGGCTTCCTCCGCGGAAACGGAGGGCGCCGCGCACATCAAGCGACGGGCCTCGGTGATGGCGGCTGCCCGCGCCGCGAATGCGCGACGGACAACGAAGACGACGCCACCGGCCAGGAAGACGGCGTCACGGGCCAAGAAGGCGGCGCCACCAGTCAATCAGGCGGCGCGACGGAAGACGACTCGCTCCTCGACGCGTCCGGCGCCCCCATAAGAGTGGGCCAGCTTGCGAGGCGGGTGCCCACCGCGCGAGGAAGCAGTGCGATTCGCGGCCAGCCGATGTCGACGCCCATGGATGCCCCGAACGCCTCTCGACGGGAGCGGCACACCGCCGCCCTGCCGAACGGCGAGGAAGGGCTGCCCCGCCTGCGATCAACCCAGCCGCTGTCAAACCTCATCAATTCTCAGCAACGAGACTCGGTACCCCATTCGCTCCAGGCGGTCATGTGCGTAGCTCAGATTGAGCTGACTGAAGAACGGGAGGGAATGCGGCCACTTGGGGTTGCTCTTTGTGATGACCGCGAACACAACTTCAAACTCCGCCGGATTCGGGCGCTCCTGCGGGATCAGACTCTTCAACGTCGGATGGATCTTCAGTACATGATTCCGGGCGTGGTTCCTGAATTCTTGATCCATCCAGAACGCATCCGCCGAGACAACGCCTTGAGAAAAAAGATGGCTGAGTGTCGAGGACCGTGTCTTCCGCTTCACGTGCACGAACTGCCGATCCTTCGTGAGCAGGTCGCAGACCTCGATCGACGTCTTGCCCTCCGCGACATATGAGTTCTTCTTGTCCATCAAGATGAACCCTCGCGACTTGGCGACGTTGAAGTTGTAGTCGTCCTCCCGGTCCGTGCTCTTCGCGGCAGGAAGAACGAGCGTCGACTTCTTGATGGTTCCGACCCGGTCTCTCACCTCATCAGCGAAACGCTTGGCGACTCGGAACCAATCGCCCCCGGAGAGCACGAAGACCTCTCCCTTTTCCTCCGCCTCGAACACAATCGAGTCATACACACTCCACTTGGACACGGGCGCATTCGCCGCGCCAAAGTGAACCTGTACATGGTCTCGCTTGAGGTCGGCGACCGACACCGTTTCATCCTTCGTCTTGAGATAGTCCTCTATCAACAGGTCATGGCGCGGCATCGGGTCCGCTTCCGTCGAGAACGAAAGCCCCGATGATTCACTCCAGTCGATGACCTCGGGCGTGGCCAGATGGAGGGCGTCGGCTGGGCCTGCCTGAATCTTTTCGATCAACCTGCGATTCAACTCCCCCATCACTGCCTGGTCTCGAACCGACCGGAGATGATCGAACCAGGGGAAATGCTTCTTGTACTCCTGGCTCTGATAGGCGGCGAAGAGCTCCTCGCTCTTCTCCCCAAGCTGTTCGACCTCCACTTTGGCGCTCAGCGAAAGCGAGTCAGAACCGACTATCAACTTCGCGAACTCCTCACTCTTGGGCTTCCCCGCGATGACCCGGAGGATGTCCTGATTCAGATTGAGAGCGAATGCATCCAGCGGTGAGTTTCGACTCAGTTGCTTTCGCGTCTGCGTCGTCAGGTCCTCGACCTTGCGAGCATCCACGCTCCGCAACTGGGTAGGATCGACCGAGTTCAAGACCACCTTGAGGCCGAAGTCCCGCTCGAAGCAGTCGGCTCGAAGGAGGTTGCGGCCATGTCCTTGCGTGAAGGCGACGATCCTTTTCTTCAGCCGGACAAAGAATACCCCGCACACGTTCTGGTTCTTGAGCGTCGGCAGCTTCTTCGCCACGATCTTCTCCAGGAACTCCATCCACGGAGGTGAGCGCGCCTTCTTCGCCTGGAGGTAGAAGTCAGCCGAATAGGAAAGCCGCGCTGACAACTCCACCTTCTCCACCGCGCTGACGTCCTTGAGACAGTCCTCGGGCTTCTTGAATTCGTCCTTGATCAGCAGCGCGGTCAGATGCCTGACACGTGCCCGACTCTTCTGCATAGCCATACGTCCCCCTATCTGGCGCGCCGCACCTCGACGCGCCAGTTGCACTCGTCATGAACCGAGAAGCACCACGCGGCGAACGCCACGCTCCGTCAACACGACCTCACCCGGCGGGAGTGGACTCCTGAGCCAACTCCCGCAGGTCGAACTCCTTCATCCCTCTCAGGGTGCGATAGCGCTCCGGAAACGCGGTCAGGATGAGCAGCTGCAGCGACTCCCCCGCCCTCTCAATCAACTCCAGCGCGCGCCGATGGCGGACCGCGTCCGTGTTGACCAGGGCATCATCCAGGACCACGAGCTGCGGCTCCGGCTTCGTCCCTTGCTTCGACAGCATCTCCCCGAGAGCCAGGCGCAGCGCGAACAGGGTCTGCTCCTGCATTCCCCATGAGAAGCTCGCCAGCGACCTCGCCCCGTCGGGAGTCTCCATCGCCGCGTCGATGAACTCCGGCCCCAGTGAGAGCACCTCGTTCCGCCCATCTCCACGGATGTGCTCCAAGCGCGCATGCACCGCGTCCTGGATAGGTGCCACGAACGTCCGGTTCACCTGCTCCTGCCAGTGGCCCACCAGCTTTCGGAGAATCTCTGCCGCCTCGGCCCGGGTCTTGAGTTGCAGGTGCTCCTCCGTCGCAAGCACGAGCCGCTCCTCCGCCTCCCCCAATCGCGAGTACACCCCTGCCTCCGCCGCCCGCCCCAGCAACGTCTCCGCGCGGATGATTCGCTCCTGGGCCTTCTTTTCCGCGCCTACGACTCGCTCCCTCGCCTCGTCGAGCTGGCGGCGCTGCGTGGCCGCCCGCTCCTCCGGACGGGGAAGCCGCGCCCTCAACCCCGTCACCATGTTCTTCAGGCGCTCTAGCTCCCCATGAGCCCGTTCGACCTCCGCCCCCAGTTGCTCCAGCGACATGCCCAGCGCATGGAGCTGTGCCTTCATCGTCAGCTCCAGCTCTCGCGCTGTCTGCATCGCGGAGTCCCGCTCCTGGGCAAGACCCCGTACCTGCCTCTCCACCTGGCGATACACCGCCTCAGCGTCGTCCTTCGCCTTCTCGCGCTCCTTCACCTCCTGCTTGCGGAGCCTCAGCTCCTCGGAGAGCACGACGAGTTCATGGGTCGGGTACGTGGCCAGGGCAGCCACCGCGAGATTGAGCTGCCCCGCCAGGGTCCCCACCTTCCCCGCCTGTTCGCGACGCTTCTCCCGGAGAGCCTCCACGCTCTCAAAGCCCGCGGCCTCCAGAAACGTCTCCAGCGCGCCTTCGTGCTTCGCCTGCTCCTGGAGTACCACTTGCTGTGATTCCCACTCCCCACGCAACCGCTGCGGACTCTCCACACCATGCTCGTGGAGCCGGCGTGTCAGCTCCTTGCGGAACTTCTCCACGTCCGCCTGGAGGTTCCCGATCTCCTCGGCCCCGGTGCGAACACGCACCTCCCCGACGCCCTTGATGCGCAGGCTTCCCGCGCTCACGCCCGCGAACAGCTTCTGCTCGGCCTTCGCCAGTTCGTGCCGCTGGACCTGTCCCTCCGCCTCCCACTCGATGCTCCGAGACCCTTCCGCCTTGAAGACGACCTCGATTCCCCGCGCCTCCAGTTTGTCCTGCGCCTGCCGCAGCTTGCGCTCGACGTCCTCCGCGCGCTTGACGTCGGATTCGGACAGCGTCTTCAACGCCGCTGTTCTTCGCCGCAATCCCTCCACGGCGGTCTCCAGCCGCTCCCCCTGCTTGAGCTGTCCATCCAGCCGCTGCTGCTCCACCAGCGCCTGCCGGGCCTTCTCCAGCAGACGTCCGCGCTCCTGCCGCTGCTCCGCCTTCTCCTGCTCTCCGAGCTGCGCCTGGAACAGCTCCCGGGCCTGTCGGAACGACGCTTCCTGGCCAATCAACCCCTCTCGCGCCTTCTGGAGGACCGGCTCCTTCTCCGCCACGACAGCCTGATGCCGAGCCACGTTCTGGCGAAGCGCGAGCAGCTCCCGCTGCTTCCCATCCAGGTGCTCCCATTCCTGGTGCTGGCGCTCCACATCCTTGTCCCGGAGCGCGATCTGCTGCTCCAACTGCGTCTCCGCCTCCACACGCGCCTGAAGCGCGGAGAACCGCGCCTCGAGGGCCCCCCGCTCCCCAGCGAGGTCGCCCAGCGCGCTCCTCGCCTCCTCCATGTCCCGGGCGTGCTCCGCGCTCGCCTCCTGCTGGGCGCGAATTCCCCGCAGCTCTTCCTCGAGAGACGCCACGAGCGCCGCCTTCAACTCCAGCTCGCTGCCGGTCACCACCTTGCCTTTCTTCAGCGTGAAAAACTGGCGATAGGCGTCCTCCACCCGCTTCAACACCCCTTGCTCCTGCTCGCTCAGCACCGCGACGCCCACCGCCTCCATGAGCCGAGCCTTCAGGGGCGTGTCCAGACCGGGCAGCACATGACGCTCGGCGGATTGACCCAGCCAGAGCAGGCGGGCCAGTCCCCACTGGCCCGGCTTCGTCGCACCGGCCTGCGCTCCTCCGGAGAAGAGGAACCCTCGCGCCAACTCGTCTGCCCGCTGCGAGTCGGCGAGCCGCTCGAACCGCTTCCCCGTCCATTCGTCCAGCAGGCTCGTGGCGTCATCCAGGAACGCCTTCTCCAACCGATAGCGCTTGCCACCGGAGTCCAGCTCCAGTGTCACCCGCGGCGACAACGTCGTCCCCCAGGGCCGCAGGTTCTGTATCTCCCGGTCCCTCGTCGAGTTCCGGTCGAACAGTGCCCGCGCGAGGGCCAGGATGAGACTCGACTTCCCTGTCTCGTTCGGCGCATGGACGACATGGATGCCCACCCCCAGCCCGGACAGCTCCACGGGATTGCGGAAGCAACGGAAATGCTGAACTCGAAGCCTGCGCAGAATCATCGCCACGCCTCCATCACCAGCTCCGACAAGAGACACCTGGCGGCGATCCGCCCCGCTTCCGAGGCGTCCACCAGCCCGGGAGACAAGGGTCGGGACAACTCCTCCAGGAGCGAAGCCACCAGGGAGCTGGAGGCGACCACCTCGGCGAGCCGTCCCTCCACCTCCGCCTTCGGAATGTCGCGACGCTCGACGGAAACATGCAGGAACGCCCGCCCCAGCAATCCTTCCTTGAGACGGTCCACGACCGGTGTGGCGGCATCCGAGGAGGCGCCCGTGGTGCGAATCCGCAGCAGGGTCCTGGCCGGCTGGGCCGCGTCCTTCATGAGCCCCAGGACACGCGCCGCCTCCCGCTCCGCGTCCTGGCCCAGATCCAACTCCAGGGTGCGCCACACCAGCGAGCCGGTGGGAACAGGGGTCAGCCGAGGCACGGCGCCCCGCGAGGCAATCTCCACGAGCAGCGCCTGCCCCGAGCCATCCTCACCGAACTTCGTCGTCTCATGCGCCCCCGCATAGGCGGTGCGCTCCTCGTGGACGTATTGCCCGTGCCAGTGACCCAGCGCGAGATAGTCGAGCCCCACTCGCGCCACCGCATCCAGGGCAATCGGGAAGTCGTCCAGGGCGTGCTTCCCCTCGATACGAAGGGAGCCATGAGCCACGCCAACGCGGATGGCGTCCACGTCCGCGCGGGCCCGCCACTCGCCCGTTGGATCCTTCATTCCCTTCTTCTGTCGAAGCGGGGCGGCGAGCAGCACCGCCGCCGTCCCTGGAATGGGAACCGGCGCATCTCCATCCAGCATGCGGACATGCGCGGGCCGCTGCTTCCAGGAAGCCCGATGGTAGACGGCGTCAGGCGTCAGCGCGTCATGGTTGCCCGGCAGGACGAACACCGGCGCGCGCGCGCCCTCCAGCACCGCCACCACCTGATGCACGAGCCGGTCCTCGACCAGGTTGTCCTCGAAGATGTCACCCGCGAGCACGACGGCATCCACCTGATGGCTGTTCGCCGCCTGAATGACATTGCGTGCCGCCTCCAACCTCGCCTCGCGCACCGCTGACGCCACCTGGGCGACGTGTCTCGCCCGAAGCCCCATCTGCCAATCCGCGGAATGAAGAATCCTGACCATGACCCACCGATGTGCCGCGAAGTCCAGACGCGGCGGAAGGAGTGTCGCCCCGAACTCGAGCGCGCGCTCTCCACACACCGTACCGACGCACGGGAAGGCCAGGACATACCTCCCGAGGAGTAGGCTCCCGGTCCCTGTGACCGACCGGATGAGTGAGGACGCACCCACCCGGGTAGTCAATACCAGACGCATCAATCCATCCTGGGGGCGTGTCTTTGTCCGGTCGGCCCCGCTAGGATCGACACATGCACAGGCTGACCGCCAGAGCGCCTCGACTCCGACCTGACCGGCGGAGCTCGGGCCCTTCGCGCGGCCCGAGCCTGGGAGGTCGGGCCTCGGGCCGCGAGGGCGCCTACCACTGGAGTGGTAGGGACAGCGCTCCCTCTCCTGTCTATTGAGAGGGCAGACGGTATGGGCAAACGCGGGGCACGCTCCCGCATGTAGGGGGATGGACATGGTTTTCGACTCTCGTGAGTTCCTGCTGAGGGACAAGGTCATCGCGGCGCTCAACAGCTCCCTGAACCTCTCCGAGGTCATGGAGAGGGTCCGCGGCCTCTTCCTGGAACTGATTCCCGCGGAGTACATGGGGCTGTGCATCGTCGCCCCTGGCCAGCCCATCCCCTACCGGTGGCTGGTTCCCGGCCCTCGCGTTCCGCTCCTGGAGCAGTCCGAGTACGACAAGGTGGCCGACGACGACTTCGTGCGCAGGGCGCTGTTGCGCCAGCTCGACACCGTCCTCCGGGACTCGGAGATGGTGTCGCGCAGGGAGCTGGAAGCAAGCCAGCTCTACCAGCGCAGCCAAGAGCTGGAACTGCGACTGGAACACGTCATGGCCGTTCTCATGAACGTGCGCCCGGGCGTCTTCGGCGGCTTCACGCTCTACCGCGACCGCCGACACCCGTTCTCCGAGCGCGCCGTCGCCCTTCTCACCAGCCTTACGCCGCACCTGGCCAACACGGTGCGCAACTGCGGCGAGATGTGGGTGGCCTCCACGGGCGTGCGCCTCCTGGAGCAAATCCACGAGAATGACCGCTCCGCGTTCATCGTGGTGGACCCGCCCGCCCTCGAACGACTGCGCTCACCCCGGGCCACCACGCTGCTCGAGCAGTGGTTCACCCGCTCCGATCTCCACGGTTCCGGCCTGCCCGAGGTCCTCGTGGACCGGCTGGTCGCCCTGACTCGCATGTCCCCGGACGAGCGGCTTCAGGCGAACGTCTGGGTGAGGTCACTCGATGACTCGCACCGGGTGGTGAAGTTCATCGAGCTCCCCGAGCCCCAGGGCCCCAGCCCCTGGGCGCTCATCCTTCACGAGATTCCCCACTCGATTCCGCTCCCCGAGCAGATGAAGCGGCGGCTCACCAGTCGCCAGGTCACCATCGCCCAGGCGCTGCTCAGGAACTGGTCCAACGAGCAGATTGCCCGTGAGTACGTCCTCTCCGTCGACACGGTGAAGACACACATCCGGGACATCTTCAGCAAGGACCGGCTGAACTGCGACAGCCGCGCCGATTTCTTCTACCAGGCCGCCCGCCTGATGAAGCCCATCTGAACCACCACGGGCTGACCCGGCCCTTCCTCCGGACCCGCCCGTGGCGCCCCGTGTCCCTGTCGGTTCAGAACTCCGGCAGGGACAGCAGATTGTCGAAAAGACTGCCGTTCGGCACCGACCGCAGATAGGGCGGTCGCGCATTGACGACCTCTACCCGCGCATCCACGGGCAAAGCTTGAACCCTCGCATCCCCACCGTCATCAATCCATTCCACCATCTGCTGCCGCGTACTCGTCCCCGTCATGAGGCCCTCACGCCAGCGAACCAGCGCGATGTGCTCGAGTCGTCTGCCGCCCTCGAGGTGGATGTGAGTGATGTAACGCATGAAGCGCCCCCTGGTGTGAATGCCTTGTGTCGACTGGGAGAATGGCGCTGGCCAGGAGGGTTGTCTCTACCTCGCCAGGGGTATGGGGGTTCACCGCTCGCGGAAGAAACCTGGGTACACGACGCGCGTCGTGCGAGCAGACAACAGCACGGCGGACTGTTCCTCCACATCCGTCAGCGTCCGGAGCACGGACGTCAGCTCCGCCACATGGTCTTCATCCAGACCTCCGTGGCCACGCAGGAACGTCACCGCCTTGCCGATGTTCGCAATGGCATTCGCCTGAATCAGGTGCTCCGCGGCCCCGGTCGCGCGCGTCACGGAGAGGTATTCCAGGACATACGCCGTGCCCAGGAACGCGGTGGGAATGCCCGCCCGGGAGGTGAAGAAGTTCCAGCTGGTATAGGCCTCCACCGCCGGAGACGGGCCCGTGGACAGGACCCGCTCCTCCGAGCACCCCAGGTTCTTCAGGTCCGTCAGCAACCAGCGCTCGTGGCCGCGCTCCTCCTCGGCCTTCTGGAGCAGCAGGTCCGCCAGCCTCGGGTGCCGCCCCAGGTGCTTCAGGCGCGTCCCCGCGCCCTTCAACAGCGGCAGGCTCCAGCGGACGTAGTGATACGTCTGCACCAGGTAGTGGACATAGCCCTCCCGGTCGAGCGTGCCGGCGAACAGGCGGCTTGCGTCAGGATGCGCATCCAGCGCCGCCACGAGCGCGCGGCCCTCCTGCTCCAGCAGCTCCACCCAATCCATCGACTTCGGGCTCTCCATCGTCGTCTGCACGGACGTCTCCTGTCCGGGGCGTGGGCTCCCGGCTGTTGCGCGTTGAAGGTGAAGGAAGAAATGCGGGCCGCCCTGGGGCTAGCCGGCGCGACGCACGATGCCGTCGAGCGCGCGGAACCGCTCCAGGGTGCTGGCGGGAATCTCGTCGAGCGCGGCGAGGAGCGGCAGGGTGAAGCGGCGGAAGCTCGCGTCGTAGAGTGGCTCCGCGATGAACCGCGCGCCCATCTTCCTGGCGAACAACGAGGGCGCCCTCGGCATCCGCAGCCCGCCCAGGTTTCCCTGTCCCGCGCGCTCACGCTCCATGGGCGTATAGAAGGGGCTGCTGGGGAGGACCGGAGACTCCGAGGGCTCGGAGACCTTCACCCGCCAGCGAGGGCTCACCCAGCCCCGGTGCGCCGCCACCCGGGCGATGAGACTCGCGTCCTCCCACGAATCCGTGTCCAGGTTCGCCGCGGCGATCCAGTGCGTCACGCCGCGTCCGCGGCTCTCCGCGTAGATGCCCGCCTGCAGGTGCGCCACCGCCTCGGAGTGCCTCCAACGCTCGAGCACACAGAAGCGCGCGGTCTCCGCGAACACCATCCCAGGTCCGCCCAGACCCGACAGGTCCAGCTTCTGCTCCAGTTCGATACCCAGCCGGCCCCCCGTGGCGAGCGCCACCTCCGGGCTCGTCATCAACATCCGCAACGTCGCCACCGGCTCGCGGTCCGCGTAGACCACCAGATGCACCGTGGTCTCCAGCGTGTCGAAACAGCTCACCTCCCGCCTCGACGGCGGCGCCTTTCCGGGAATCAACCTCAGTTCCCCCCCAAAGACAGCCCAGCGGACACGAAGCGCGTCATCGAGCTCTCGCTGGGTGGTGGCTACTCGGCAGTGCATGGACGTCATGGGTTCCCTCTCGAACTCGGGTCGGTCGCGGCGACTCGCCGTCTCCTGTCCATTCATTCGTTGCCGGGATCCAAAGTGCGCGGGGCGTTCATTTTCTCCTCTCGCGCGCGGCGGCATACCACCTGGGAGGTACAGACTGAGGGACTGACCTCCAGCAACCTTTCATGGAGATGCACAAACCCGCCTCCGTCGAACTCGCCAGGGTGGGAACGAACATACATGTCGCAGTCAACCCGAGAGCGGGCAGGAGTTTCCCGGTGAGGAGTGGGGATGAGTTTTCCATCACAAGCGGAGGAACAGGCACTTCATGAGCGCGTCCTTAAAAAGAATGAGTCACTGGCCTCCCAGGACGTCTTCAGGGTCTTCATGGCCCCCATCACCCGAGTGCTTTGCCGCAACCGGAGAAAAACCAAAGAGGAGGCGCACGACGCGGTCTGCGACGTCCTCATGGAGTATTTGGAGAATCCCGAACGGTACCTGGCCCACAAGAGCAAGCTGTCCTCGTATTTGACCCGGAACGCCGAAATGCAGGTCCGGGACATGTACCGCTCCCAGGAGGCCCGCCAGCGCCGAGAAAGGGAATTCGGGGAGGCAATCGAACTTCGCGCGACGGCTCCGAATAGAAGCCTGGAGATCATCGTGGAGGCACGACACCTCGTGGGACAACTCGAACAGGCCATTCAGGAGCAGGACCGGGCCGCCCTCGGGCTCATCCTCCAAGGCGAGCGCTCCACCGACGCCCTGGCCAAGGCCATGAACCTGCCGCAGCTGTCGGAGAAAGAGCTCCGCCGCGAGGTGAAACGGAACCGGGACCGCCTCATGAAGACCCTGGGACGGATCGGGAAGGAGGAGTGAGATGTCGAACCCTGATTGGCTCGAACGGGCCGCCCTGCGTGCCCAGCGCGCGTCCTGGACGCTTGCCTATACACTCGAGAGGTATCGCCAACTGGAGGATCGGACCGAGGCTGAACTCGCGCGGGATCTGGGCTGCACGCGGGAAGTGCTCTACTGGCTGTGTCTGTGCCGCAAACCCGAGGGCCCGGACTTCGATACCCAGGTCACCGCCATCACCGAACGTCATGAAGTGGATCTCCGGGCGCTCGTCGACGTGATTCGACACGTCGAAATCGTGGATGCCCTGTCCGAGCGGGTCGCGGACTCCAACGGAGAGGAACGTCCCATCCAGATGGCCGCGAGAGACCGCGTCCCGGGCGAGAAGACGAGTCCATGACGCCGCTCTGGCTCGAGGAGGCCGTGGAGGAGTGTGGCTTCACGGCCCCCTCGCGCTTCCCACGAAACCTGTCGACGGAGATTCCCTCGCGGCTCTCCGTCAAGGTGGTGGCCCTGCCCCACCTGACGCCGCAAGCCGTGCGGGACTGGCTCTTGCGCCGGGGTATCCGTCAGCCCGTCGAGGGTGACGCCAGTGATTTCCATGGCTGCATGGTGGCGAAAGCCGGACACGGATTCCTGTTCGTGGACAGGTCCGAGGAGAACGCCGAGCAACGCTTCACCGTCGCGCACGAGCTGTCGCACTTCATCCTGGACCAATGGCTTCCACGTCAGCGGGCCCTGCGGGTGTTTGGCGAGCAGATACTGCCGGTGCTCGACGGTCTGCGTAAGCCCACGCCGGACGAGGCCATGACGGCCCTCTTCGAGAAGCTCTCGCTGGGGCCTCCGGTGGACCTCATGGCTCGCGATGCCTCCGGACACTACGCCCGTCGAGCGGTGATGGACTCCGAGTGGCGCGCGGACCTGCTGGGCCTGGAGCTGCTGGCTCCGGCGAAGCTCGTGGTGCCACTGGTGATGGACCTCCCCGCCGAGGAGGCCACGGGCCTGCTGTTCTTCCGGTACGGGCTCCCCCGGGAGAAGGCGGACACCTACGTCCAGGAGTTGCACCGCCGCATGCGCACTCCGCGATTTTCAATCGAGCAGTTCCTGGGAGTGGAGGGAGGGTAGACATGTCGAGCAGGATTCCGCCGGAAGAGATGGGTGAGTTGTTTGGGGATGACGACTATCGGGAGGCATTCGGGGAGGACATGGCCTCCACGCTGGACCTCGACCGATGGTCCACGGGGCTCGACCTGGACAAGGTCATGGAGCGCTTCCGGAGCGAGATTGCCGGCGCCCTGCACAAGGAAGGGCGGCTGCGCACCCTCGTCCGCAACGAGATTCTCCCCCGACTGTCTACCCGCAGCGGCATGCTTCCCGAGGCGGGAGTCTACAAAGTCACGCCAGAAGAGCTGACACTCATCCATGAGCGGCTGCTCTTCCAAGGCAAGGTTGACGCCGTGGCCGGCAGCCATGCGAGCCATGACAGCCTGCCCATCGGCATCTCCCAGATTGGGGTCGGCATCGTCGGCTACCAGGGGAACTCCGGCGCCTTTTCAAAGCGGCTGTTCCGCAAGGAGATGGCCGCGCGGAACGCGAATCCCGCCCAGGAGGCGATGGATTACATCAACATGCGCCAGAACCGCTTCCAGGGGCACAAAGACACCCTGTCCCGGATGGCGCGGCGGGGCATCCGGACCTATGCGGAGCGGGCCGCGCTCTTGAGCAAGTCCTCCGCGGAGTGGCGGATGGGCATCGGGAATCCCTGCGCGCACGAGCTGCTCTCCGGCTCTGGCTACATGACCCTGCTGGAGCGCTCGCTGTCCGTGCTCCAGCGGGTCATCCATGAACACAAGAAGTTCGTCTTCGTCTCCGGCTCACTCCAGGACCGGGGCTTCCTGACGATGGGCTTCGCGCTCGACGCGGGCGAGTACGCGCTCCTCGAGACGCTCCAGAGCGATGGCGAGCACATCGTCAGGGGCTGGGAGTACGGAGGACGCAGCAAGCGCATGGCCTGGGACTTCGTGCGCGACTCGAGTTCGTGCGTCGTGAAGGGACTGTTCCGAATTTCAGACCACTCCCCTCCCCGCCTGTTCTACGCGCACCGTGAGCACGTGCACGAGGCCGCCTGGGTGGCCATGGCCGACAGCGTGCTGCGTCCCGAGCGGGGCTTCCCCCTGCTGCTCGACGTCGCGGAGATGTCCTGCCGCAGTGCCTTTGGCGACGACGGCTTCCTGGGGCTGGTCCATGACGCCTACGCCCAGGCGGGAGCCAACCTCCAGTTCTTCAGTGAGCGCGGGATGCGCCGGTAGGGGGAGACAACCATGTCCAATGATGGCAAGGGACCAAGGCCACCAGGTCCGGGGCTGTTCGAGAACATTCCGAGTCGTCCACCGCACGGACTGAACGGACACACGGCGCCACTCCCGTCGCTCGGAGGACCTCGGGGTGAGTCGCCACATCAGACTCCGCAGCCCTCGGGCGGTGAGGACAGAAGACTTGTGCCTCCAGGTCAACCGTCACGCGCGGCCCCCACGACGGTGCGCAGGCCCGCTTCGCCCCCGGAGACGCCACCGGCGTCCGCGCGGGAGGGGCGCGGCGACGTCGTCCGTTCGACGCCACCCGAGGCCCGTGCCGCGCTCGAGGAGCTGAGGAACGACACGACGGCGTCGCAGCTCGACCCCGAACTGGAGCTGGCCGCGGGCTTCACCCACTTCGACACCGCGTCCAGCGAGGACAACCTCGTGACCATCCTGCTGGCCCGCGACGACCTCCACCTGCTCGCCTCGCAGACGCTGGTACGGGTGAAGTCGCGCGAGGACAAGCGCACCTATCTGGGTGTCGTCGTCCGAGGCCCCTTCACGGAACCCAACGCCGTTCCCGCCAACTCGACGATGGCCATCGGCGTGGTGACGCACGGAAAGAAGCTCACCTACACGTTCGACTATCACGGCCGCGCGGAGGTGGAGCTGCTGGGTGAGGAAGTGGAGGGAGTCCTGAAGCCTCCCCGCTTCCGGCCACGTCCCCAGAGCCCCGTGTTCGTGCTGGATGACAAGGAGAGCGAGCGCGTGCTCGGTGTGGGCGGAGACCTGTGCCTGGGCGTCGTCGTGGGCTACGAGCGCATGGAGGCCCGCCTCAATGCGCGCGACAAGTCCGTGCTGCCGCGGCACACCGGCATCATCGGGACGACGGGCGGCGGCAAGTCCACCACCGTGGCCACGCTCATCCACCGCGCCCAGGCAGAGGGCATCGCCACCGTCGTCTTCGACGTGGAGGGCGAATACACGCATGTGGATGAGCCCACGGACCACGCCGCCATGCTGGAGGCCCTCAAGCGAAGGGGCCTGCGACCTCAGGGCGTCAGGGACCTGCACCTCCACCATCTGACGGGCCGATCCAGCCGCAACCCGCGCCACAAGAACCTGCACCGCTTCGCCCTGAACTTCTCCAGCCTGTCGCCCTATGCCCTGGCCGAAATCCTGGACATGTCGGACGCGCAGCAGGAGCGCTTCCTCAAGGCCTATGACGTCACCAAGCTGCTCCTGGAGGACTTCAAGATCTTCCCGCTGAGCGACCAGGAGAAACAACAGGCGCTGGACGTGGACGAGCTGTCGACCGGCTACCCCCGGATGACCATCCAGCACGTGCTGGACGTCGTGAGCGCCTACATCTACAGCCTCAGTGACGAGGGCCGCGCAGAGGCAAAGCCCCGTGCTCGTGCCTCGTCACGACGCAAGGAGCCGCTACTGGAGGCGCTCGAGGGACTGGACCCGGCGCCCGAAGAGGACTCGCCTCCGCCAAGCCACGCGCTCTCGCTCCACAGCGAGTTCAAGAGCAACCCGGGGATGGTCATGCGCCGGGTGATGGCCCAGAGCAGCAGGGCCGAAATCAGTTGGAAGGCCCTGGCCAGCAAGCTCCACCGCCTGCGACGGCTCAACATCTTCGACGTGGGGACCGCGCCGGGCGTGGCCTACAACTCGATGCTCGCGCCGGGACGCGTGTCGGTCATCGACCTGTCGGACACGGACTCGCCCCAGCTCAACAACCTGGTCATCGCGGACATCCTGCGCGGACTCCAGGAGGCGCAGGAGGCACGCTACGAGAAGGCGAACAATCAGGACCAGGCCGTCACCCCGGTGCTCATCATCATCGAGGAGGCGCACGAGTTCCTGTCGGCCAGCCGCATCAGCCAGATGCCCGTCCTCTTCGAGCAGGTCGCCCGCATCGCCAAGCGCGGACGCAAGCGTTGGCTCGGGCTCGTCTTCGTCACGCAGCTGCCTCAACACCTCCCCAATGAGGTGCTGGGCCTGCTCAACAACTTCATCATCCACAAGATGACCGACAGCTCCGTCATCTCCCGCATGCAACGCACGGTGGGAAGCATCGACGAGAGCCTCTGGAATCGGGTGACCCGGCTCGCCCCAGGGCAGGCGCTGGTCTCCTTCAGCAATTTCGCCCGTCCGCTGATGGTGGCAGTCGACCCCGCCCCCGTGAAGCGCCTCCTCGTCGACTGAGCAGCGCGAGGGAAACGCAGTCGACGAAGTTCAATCATCATCAACCAGGTCGCAGCCAGCGACCGTAACAGCCCTCGGACACCGGATCCCCGAGAGGCAACAGAGATGATTCACCTTCGAAACGTTCCATTGGCGGACGACCGTGAGGCCAGTTGGGGGCGCGCCTCCAGGCGCCCCCAGTACGACATCCCGCATCTCACCTGCGCGGGACTGCTCCTCGCGAGCCTGGGGCCCGCCGTAGCCGCGCCCCGCTCCGAGCGCGGCGGCCTCCAGTCCACGTCTCTGGCCGACAGTCCTTTCCCCATCGCCGCGACGCTGAAACCGTTCCGCTCGCTCGTCGTCACCGACGAAGCGTCGATGGCCACCGGCCCCCCGCAGATGATGGTCGACCAACTCGTGAGCCAAGCCGACAACACCGGCCTCACCTTCAATCGTTGACCATCACCTGCGCCCCGCCGCTCTCGTGCGGCTCCTGAGTGCCCGGGCTCGCCTTCGAGAACAACATCGTTCCCCAGGCCGAGGAGCCATCAGCACTTTCTTCTACCCGTTGCCACACCACCTCCACCGCTGTCCTCCCCAGGAAACATCTGTGCCCTCATCCCGACTCTTGCGCTGCCTTCAAGCCTGTCTATTCCTGGCCCTCGGGGCCCATTGCGGCGAACCGCCCGCGCCCCCGACAGAGGCCTCCCC
>NZ_VIFM01000235.1 GCF_006636215.1 Myxococcus llanfairpwllgwyngyllgogerychwyrndrobwllllantysiliogogogochensis
CTGAGCCCCTTCCATGGCCCGCCCGACAGACCTCTGCCTTGCCGTCACCGTGGCCGCCGACCTGGGCGTGCTTGTCGACCCACACGTTGAGCGCTGCGTGAGTGCCGCGAGCGGTGCGATTGCCGCCTTGTGTGGCCGGGCCTTCGAGCGGGCCACGGTGACGGAGTTCCCCGCGAGCTACGCACGCCCCTACGTCCTGCTCGCCCGCCCGCCGCTCGTCGAGGTCATCAGCGTCCGGGAGGGGGGCGAGCTGCTCGACGCCACGGCCTACACCATTGCCGGGGACCTCGCGGCCGGGGGGCTCCTCTACCGCCTTGCTGGCGTGTGGCCCGAGACGGCGCACGTGGGCGGGCTTGTCACCCTCACCGTGGACAGCCGTCAGGGCCACCTCGGGGCGCTGGCGGTGACGTACACAGGGGGCTTCGTGACGCCGGGACAGGTAGCGGGTGACGCGTCCCTGGGCCCTGTCACCCTGCCTGCCGAAATTGAGGAAGCCGCCATCCTCGAAGCCTGCGCGCTCTACCGGGGCCGGGGGCGAGATGCGGACGTGTCCGCCGAGAGCCTCGGAGATTGGTCTGTGAGCTACCGGGAGCGGGGTGCAGGCCAGCGCCTTGCGAGCCCCCGCGCCGAGCTGCTCGTCGCGCCGCACGTCCTGTGGAGGGCGAGCTGATGGCCGGCCCCGAGGCGCACTTCCGGCAGCTCGTTCGCTATGCCGAAGTCACCGGGCGCGACGCGTGGGGGACTCCGTTGCTGGGCCCCATCCAGGTCGCCGCCGCGCGCATCCAGCCAAGTCGCAAACTGATTCGGGACTCCAGCGGCGCCGAGTTCGTCGCGTCCTTCGTCGTCTACACCGCCGCGCCGCTCACGCTGCGTCACAGGCTGTGGTTCCAGGGCGAGGACACCACCGACTTCAATCATGCCCGCCGCCCCGCCGCCGTTGACGAGCATGTCGACGGTGGGGGCGTCGTGCGCTACCGGAAGGTCTGGCTCTGATGGCCCGCGACACCGCCGCAGACGTCGCGAGCATCCTTGCCGCAGGCAACCTGGAGCTGCGCGTCGGAACCAACCTCTTCCTGGGACCCACGCTTGAGGACGACGACGCGACGGTGCCGGACGTGTCGTGCTTCGTGCTCCAGACGGGAGGCGACCCGCCGCAGGGCTATCTCGGAGGGCGGAAGACGTACCGGACTGTCACCTGCCAGGTCCGCGTGCGCTCGGCCCGTGAGAGCTTCCGGGCGGGACAGTCCCTCGCGCTCGCGGCCCTCGACGTGCTTCACCTCGCGAATGCCGCGCCCTACGTGCTGATGGAAGTCGACGAGGGCAGCCCCAACTACATCGGCACGGATGGCAGTGACCGTCACTGGTGGACCTTCACCGTGAATGCCTCGTTTGTTGATTCGGGCGGGTGAGCCACTCGCAGAATCCGCACGCATTTACAGGGGGAGATGCCACTCAAGGTTGCGCTTGATTTCAGACTGCTCGACAAGCTGCGGAAGGTCGAAGGACCCGTGCTCGACGACCTCGCGCCGTTGGCCCGCGAGCATGCATCAACAGTGCTCCAGGCGAGCCGCGCCCTTGTCCCCGTCGGTAAGCGGGACACGGATGGCAAGCCACCGCTGAGCACGTCGGGGTTCGTCGATGGCCCGGCGGTGAACGGCGAGAAGTCGAGCGTCAGCGCGACGGCTGGGTATGAGCACGAAGCGGCGGGCGCGATTCACGAGGGCTTCCACTGGGGCGCGCAGCGGTTCGCCGAGCCCGTTCACTTCCTGCGCAAGCCCGCTCGCAAGGGGCGCGCGAAGTTCCGGAAGGCAGTGGCGACCCAGATTCTTGCAACCCTCTCGCGGCTCTTCCCGAGCCGGTAGGTATTCGAGTGTCCACCCCTATTGCTGCTCACATCGATAGCGTGTCGGTGCGCTCGGACACGAATGCCGCGCTGCCCGCCGACCGCGTGGACGGACTCACCGACGCGTCGCTGAGCGAACCGGCCGACTTCGTCGAGACGAACTACCTCGGGGGCTCCGGCTACAAGTCCCGAGTCCAGACGCTCAAGGACACGAGTGCGGACCTGTCGGGGCACTTCATGCAGGACGATGCGCCCCAGTCCATTCTGCGCGACGCGCGAGACACTGGGAGCACTGTCTATGTGACTTTCATCTTCGACCCGAGCGCTGCCGTTGGAACCAAAGGCAAGCGCATCCCCATGGTCGTCACCAGCTTCGACGAAAAGCTGACACCGGGCGGTGTCGTCGAGTTCTCCTGCAAGCTCTTGGGCAACGGCGCCCCGGTGGCCGTCTGATGTCGGTCATCCCCGCGCACGCTGGCTCCCTGTCCATCGCGGGCGATCCGGAAGAGTTCCTCAATGCCGCCGCCGTGCCCGCACAGGAGTTCACAGGCACGGAGTACCGCATCGCCGACCCGGACCTGCGACGACTCAACCCCGGAGCGCCCGTGTTCGTCGAGGTCTCCCCGGACGGTGACGCGGATGCCGGTGCATGGGTGCCAGTCGAGGCTGTCGTCGACCCGCTCTTCGGCTTCGTCTACCTCACCACTGCCCCCGGCCCTTCCGCGCTCGTGCGCGTCTCGGGCGCCTCGCTCCCAGTCCAGCCGGTGGCGCTCGTGCGCTCCATCTCCCTGTCGGTGACGAACGACGTCGTCGAGCTGCAAGTCATGGGAGACGGCTACAAGCGGCGCGCGGTGTCGCTTCGGGACTTCTCCGGGGAGTTGGTGGGCCTGACGGCGCTCGACGTGAGCTTCGAGGACGGGGCTCCGCTGCTCGTCGAGGTCAGCAAGGGCACGGGCTCCGAGGTGTTCCGCGCCTGGGTGAAGGTGCCCGAGCTGTCGCACAAGCTGACGCCCGGAGCCCTCTACGAGCGCACCGTGAAGTTCATCGGCCACGCCTTCCCCACGGGGAGCGGCGCCGCCATCGCCTGGGGATACGGCACCCCCTGACTCACTGCCGGAAAGGAAAGCCGCATGTCGAACAAGCACAAGCTGCTTGCGAAGAATCGTCGCGTCGTGAAGTCCGTCGAGATTGATGGCGTCAAGGTCGACATCATCAAGCCGACGATGGGAGACCGCCTGCGTCTGATTGAGCAGGCGCGGGCGGCGGGCGAGATGACAGAGAAGAACGAGCCCACGGGGGACCGTGCCGGTGCGCGCATGCTGGCGCGAATCGCGGTCTGCGTGATTCACGACTCGGAGACGGGCCGGCCCATGTTCGCGGTCAATGACGTCGACGAGCTGCTCGACGAGTCATGGTTGGAGGACTTCGCGACGGACCTGACCGACGTCTTCAACGTCAGCGAAGAGAAGATGCGGGGAAAATAGACAGCGACCCCGAAGCGAACCTGCTCTACGGGGTCGCGTCTCTTTTGAAACTGCCTCCCGACGCGGTTCGGGCAATGGCTTACGAAGACGTCGTCGGGCTGGTGGCCTACGCCCGGAAAGAAGCTGAGGAATTGGAGCGCCGCTCTTCCTCGCCAAACACCCCAGGCGCTTCTCCATCAGGACAGCAGTCCGTTCGACGTTTGCGTCGGAGGTGATTCAACATGGCTGGCGGTGGTCTCAAGGTCGGTGACGTCTATGTCGTTGTGACGGCCGCCGTCGGTGAGTTCACCAAGTCGATGCGGAAGATTGTCGCCGACGTGGCTTCGGCCGCGGGCAAGATTGAGCAGCTCGGGAACAAGATTGGGGAGATTGGCGCCATTGTGAGCGCGGGCCTGTATGGGGCGCTCGCTGCTGCGGCTGCCTTTGATTCGTCAGTCACGGAGCGGATGGACCGAATCAAGCTCGTCTTCCAGAACGTAGGCGCGGAGATTGGCAACGCGGTTCTGCCGCACCTGGAGCGACTGTCGGATGCCCTGGAGCGCGCCTTGGGCTGGTTCCAGCGGTTGGACCCCGCCGTGAAGTCCGCGATGGGGAGCTTCCTCTTCTGGGGGACGGCGGCAGGGCTCGCGGGTGGGGCCGTGGGCAAGGTGGCGGGCGCGGTGAAGCAGTTTGCCGAAAGCTTCCTCGCCTTCGTAGTGCCCGCGCTGGACGGCGCTGGAAAGTCGCTGGTGCGGCTCTCCGCGTTCCTCACGAGCGAGACGCCAGCGGTCGAAGGCAACTTGAAGAAGGTCGCGAAGGGGGCCGAGCAGGTCGACGCGAGCTTCACGGCGGCTTTCCGCAACGCCGCTGCTCGTATCCTCACGGTGACGGCCCCTCTTGCCGCCGTTGCGCTCGCGGTGGCTGGCGTCGCGATGCTCGCGGGCACACTCTATAAGGCATGGCACGACAGCAGCACCGGCATGCGCGACGCCTTCGTTTCCACGTGGCGTGCCGTGACGGATGTTGCCGGGCGAGTCGCGAAGTTCTTCCAGGAGGTCTTCGCGGGGCTGGCGGCCCTCGTGGGGGCGTGGGCTCGCGGGCAGCTCGACACGTTCGCCTTCGTGGTGCGCAACCTGGCTCGACTGGCGGCGCCTCTCGCGCGAGCACTGAACCTCGACGGCGTGGCGAATGCCCTGGACGGTCTGAAGGACTTGACGGGCAACGCGGTGCTCGGCGGGTTGAAGGGGCTCGTCGAGGGCACCGTCAGCACTCTTCGCGAAGGGATGTCGAACGTCTGGGAAGGCGTGTCCTACGGAGCGAGCTACGCCTTCGACGGCGTGAAGCTGATGGGTGGCGATGCCGCCGCATTTCTCCGTGAGAAGTTCGGCGGTGTGTTCGACGACATGCTCGGGCCGAAGGGCAAGCTGCGCACGCCCACGGAGACGCCCGAGATTGAGGTCGGGCACGTGGAGGTCGGGACGTTCGACGCGAAGAAGTTCCTCGCGAATGTCGGCAACACCGCGTCGGTCATCGCCGAAGTCGCCCGGCGCAAAGCGAAGGAACTCGCGGACGCGCTCGCCCGTGCGGCCGACGAAGCGAAGCGCGCCCTGACGAGCAGGTTCAGTCAGGCATTTGGTCGCATCTATGAGTTGGTCGACCGCTTCCAGCAGGGCATGTCGGCCGGTGGTGTGTGGGGCGGGCTGATTGCCGTCGTCGCGGAGCTGCTCTCCCAGTCGACGACGTTCGGCTCGTTGCTCCAGATGGTGACGAACTTCATCCAGTACGTGGCCGACGTTCTCGGGCGGGTGCTGGCTCCCGTGCTGCCCCTCCTGGCTTCCGTCTTCAACATGGTGACGCCGCTGCTGGATGCGCTCGTGCCGGTACTTGAGATGTTCTCGAAGCCCGTCCAGGCGATTACGCCCATCTTCGAAGTGCTCGGCACGCTGTTCAAGGGATTGGCCCCCATCATCACCGTGTTTGGTCAGATTCTTGTCGCGCTCCTCCAGCCGCTGACGCTGCTCTCCGGGCCCATCATGAAGGGACTCTTCGCCGTCATCCGCGTGGTGGCGATGGGCATCCTCTACGTCGTGAAGGGTATCGGCACGGTGTGGAACGCCATCATTGGGTTCATCGCTGGCGTGTTCAAAGCCCTCGGCAAGATTCCCTTCGTGGGTGGTGCGTTCAAGAAAATGGCGGAGGGTTTGGACAGCATGAAAGTCCCCATGGACGCGGTCGACAGTGCGCTCGAAACCCTGAAGGACACCACCTACGACACCGCCGCAGCCAATGCCGCTGCTGGTGTCGCCGCGTGGGAGAACGCCGCCGCGACCAACAAAGCGACCGAAGCCCTGACGAACGTCCCGACGGGCTTCAAGGTGGCGCTCGCGCGGTTCAACGCGCAGGCCCCGATTGCGGGAGCGCCATCGACCTCCGGGACGTCACCCGTCATTCCCAGCCCCGTCGTGCCAGTGAGCGGCGGCAACGTCAGCGTGGGGCAGATTGTCGTCCAGGGGGCCGAGGACCCGGAGGAGACCGCGCGCCAAGTCTACATCGAGATGAAGCGCGAAGCCCACCGACGCCGCGGCAACGGTGAGTGGCTGAATGGGAGGTACTGAGATGGCCTTCCTCGTGCTGAACGGCATCCAGGTGCCTGTCGCGGAGGGGCGCCGAAGACAGGTGAACATCGGCACGGACTCACGCGCCTTCAGCGGGGCCTATCGTCTCGGACGGCGCGCGGTTCGTCAGGAGTGGGAGTTCAAGACGCTCCCCTTGCCGCCCGACGAAGTGCTCGCCCTGCGCGGACTGATTGCGGGTGACGGACACACGGTGGCCTTCGAGGGTGACGCCTTCACCAGTCGAGGTCTCGATCAGGCGAGCGTCGCGGGAGCGTTGTTCCAAGGCGCGCGCTTCGGCGGTGGGATGAATCTGTCCGTCGGGGCTTCGTCCTCGTGGGCCATGCAGCTCGGGGCGCACTGGACGGCTTTGCACCACGTCTACAGCGGCGCGGCGGGTGCGTGGCTCCAGGTCATCAACCGAAGTGACGGCAGGCGGTGGACGCAGGGAGTGCCGTCGGAGAATGCCGGGGGCCTGTCGGTGGCGTCGGGGTCGCTCGCGGTGACGGGCGCGACCAACGCGGTGAGTTTCGACGACGTGGTGGGGCTGCCGTTCCTGGTGCCCGACGCATGGGTTCCCCACCTCGTGGCGTGGCACACCGGCCGAGCTTGGAGCGCGCTTCCGTTCCTCACCGCGAGCGGCGGCTTCACGGCCACCGAAACGAAGGTGCTCGGCGAGGTGCGGGACGGCGAGTTCGTCGAGTTCAGTCACAACGGGGCGCGCGTCGTCGGTGAGCGGCTCGAATTCACGTTGAGGGAGGTTTAGTCAGCATGCGCGGTATGTCGTCTCAGGGGCTCGCGGTTCTCTCGAATCCGGCGGGGCATGCGTCCCATGTCCGGGTGAAGGTCCGTGACGGGGCGGGTGTGTGGGTGAACTTGAGCCACCTTGAAGGGCGCGACTTTCTCGACGCCGTCGAAGTCGACGAGGACGTTGACCAGCCCGTCTCGGCCGCGACCGTGACGCTCAAGCGGCAGGTCGACTTGTTCAGTCTGTCCCCACTGCGAGCTGATTCGAAGTTGAACGCGGGCAACGGGCAGCTCATCCGGCCTGGGCGCGAGTTCATCGTCGAAGCGGCGGTGTCACCCGTGGGCATGTCGCCGAGCGCTGGCGAGTGGCGCGTTCTGTTTCACGGGGACATCGACGAGGTGGACTTCGCCGACGAGCAGCTCGTCTTCCGTGGGCGCGATTTGGGGGGCCGGCTTCAGGACGCCTTCATTGAAGTCGAGCGCCCCTATGGAGACTCCACTGCCGGTGTCGCGGTCGAAACCGTCATGCAGGCCATCCTGGACGACAACGGGATGGGTGTGGTGCTGCATACGCCCGTATCCCCCGGCTGGAAGATTCGGAAGTACGCCCAGAAGAAGGCGAGCGCCCTCGACGCGCTTCGCGACCTGGCTCAGCAGATTGGATGGGAGGTGCGTTACCGCTGGCGGGAGGCGAGCGGAACCTTCGTGCTGACGTTCAGCGAGCCAAACAGAACGAACCCCACGTTGGCCTGGGCCTTCGGACCCGGCGATTACCGCAACGTCGCGAAGCTCACCCTCAACAAGACGGAGATTCGCAACAGGATTGAGGTCGTCTACTCCGACGCGGGAGACCTGGATGTCACGGGACAACCGAAGCGCAAGAGCGTCATCGTCGGAGATGCCGCGAGTCAGGCCGCCTATGGCGTGCGCTTCATGCAAGTCGCCGAGGACGCGTCGAGCAACATCGACCGTGAGGCCGAAGCTCGGAAGATGGCGGAAGCGGCACTGTCCGACCTGAAAGAGCCGCTCGCGGACCAGGAGGTTGAAGTCGACTTCTTCCTGCCGGTGGAGCTGGGCGACCTTTACTGCTTCCGTGCGAACGGCGCGCACTACTCGGATGACCAGAACCTGGCTGTCACTGGGTTCCGCCATGCATTCACTGCGGAAGGTGACGCGCGGACGACCGTCGCCACCCGGGGCAAGCCCTCGTTTGGTGTCTCCATGTGGTTGGAGATGGACACGCGCCCGGGGTTGAGCGAGCCGTCTCACACGTCACCGCCGCTCGACCCGCTCAACGTGACGGTGTCGGCCATCGTCAACGGGTTCTCCCTGTCGCTCATGCCGGCGCTGAGTGGCCCTCCTGTGGCTTCTTACGAGCTGCACGTCTCGACGTTGAGCGGCTTCGCGCCGAGCAGCTCGACGTTGCGAGGCACCTTCGACATGACGACGTTTGGAGTGTCCGACCTGATGCCGGGAACGGCCTACTTCGTGCGCGTCGTTCCTCGGGACAGGTTCGGCAACCGGGGCAATGCGTCCCCTCAGTTCGAAGTCACTCCGAAGAAGCTCGAAGGCGCGTCGCTGGGGGATGCCGCGGTTAGCTACCAGCACTTCCTCCACCCGCCGACCGACAACCTCATCCCCAACGGGTACAACGACGCGGGCCTTCGCGCGGTGGGCAGGCTCCCGGAGGGCGACAAGCTCGTCGAGGACCCGGTCAACGCGCGCTCGGGACGGTGGGTGCGGCGGGTGGAGCTGTCGAGCGCGGGGAGTTGGGTGGGGTTGAGCTGGACGGGCGGCTACGGCTCCTCGGCTCCAGGCGGTCGGCTCAAGTGCTCGCCTGGGGACCAGTTCTTCGCCGAGGTCTACGTCAAGGCGTCGTCCGCCACGGTGAGCGGCATGGGCACGCTCTATCTGCTTTGGGAGGACGCTAGCGGAACCTACTCGGGGCAGTCGTCGGCTGTGGCGCTGGGGCCCGTGGGGAACGCCTATCGTCGCGTGCCGCTGACGGGGACGTGCCCGGCCGGTTGCACGGGGGTTCAGCTCTTCTGGGAAGCGGAAGTTGTAGCTGCCGACGTGGGGAAGCGGCTCTACTTCGACGCTGTCTCGCTTCGGAAGATGGTCACCTTCGACCTGCTCGCCGCGAACACGCTGAAGACGTCGAACTACGCGGAGGACGGCAACGGCATTCCCACGGCAGGTGCGAAGCTGGACAACGTCGGGACGACGCTCAAGGTCGCTTCGAACAACGTCCAGGTGGGGCGCTACTACCTGAGCGACGGCTTCTTCCGCTCCGTTCAGGCCCTCGCGGACACGGGGAGCCGCATCTACTACCGCGGCAACAACGAGGGCGTGCCGAACATCGACCGTCTCAACATCCAGGTCCTCGAAGGGTACGCCATTGCAGGGGCGGCGGGTGGAGCTGCTGCCTTCACATGGGCGCACTACCGGGCCACCATTCAGCCCGATTCGGCGAGCGACAACCTCGACGCGTTGCGATTCATGGAGGTTGGTTTCTACTGGGCGTTTGGGGACATTCACCCGCCAAACTTCCTCTACAGCACGACGGTCCCCATCGCTGACCGCAAGTATCAAAACGGAGCCTGGGACGGTGACGGAGCCAACGCGACGAGCGCGGGATTCACGTTCATGTTCGGCGACAAGTTCAACCGCCTTCGCGACGACCCTCTCGTCAACAAGCTGCTCTATCTCAAGGTGTCGCTGCACAACGCGGGCGGGTTCAGTGCCGAGCGGTGGTTCTTCCCACCGAATGCCTACAACGTGGACATGGTTCGCCGTGCGACGGGCCCTGCGTCCACGCCTTCTGGGGGAAGCGGGGGCGGTGGCAATGAGCACGGGACGTGTGTCGCGCCTTGGGAGCCCGTGTTGCTCGGCGACGGTACGGAGCTGCCCGCCGAGATGCTCAAGCCCGGCATGCGGGTGCTCACGATGCATGAGGACGGGAAGGACGGGGGCGTGTTCGAGGTCACCCACGTCAGCCGCCACCATGCCGCGCGGTGCAACCTCGTCATGGAGGACGGCCGGGTGCTCGTCGTGACGCCGGACCATCGCTGGCGCACGGTGGAGCGGGGCTGGACCCGCACGGACGCGCTGAGCCCAGGCGAGACGATTGAAGGTTTCACGCCGGGCTGCGTGGCAAGGGTCGAACCCACGGCGGCCGGCGACGTGATGAAGATTACGGTTCGCTTCGCGAAGACCTATGTCGTGAACGGGCTCCTCGCACACAATTTAAAGCCGCGTGATTAAGAAGTGTGGGGTGACGTTGTCACGCTGGCGACGAGCCCTGTTGCTGGGAGAGAAGTTAGTTCGATTGGGAATGCGGATGGTCGGCGCCCAGCTCGGCAAGGAACTTGTCTTGTATGAGGACGAAATCTCTCTTGATGACGGCGATATTCGAGAAAGGTAGGGGCCTGTCTTGAATCTCGAAGCTGCGCCAAAGTTGATTGTATAGTCTGCTGTCGTTCGAGAGATAGTTATCTAGGTCGTGGTGACTGAACTGGCTGCCCAACCACAAACTAACTTCCCTGGGAGGGGCGTCGGGCAACCACGCGGTCGTTATGCCGTGTTCGATTATATTGACGAGTTCGCGATGGTGGCGGACGGGATGACCGCCAATGTCGATACCCGAGAAGAGGCGATTGCTCATGACGATGGATGTCTTGATTGTAGCTATTCGGGAGAGGTCGATACCCGTTTGGCGGGTCATCAAATTACGGAAAGTCTTGTCGGCCCAGAGTTCGAGGAATTGGTCGAGTTGCTTTATGCCCTTTTGAATTCGCCCGTAGGTTGTTTGTTGCTCGACTGTGCTGGCCGGCAAGATATTGTTCTTGCATTCGAATATGTAGAGCGTCTTGTCAAATACGGCGAGCACGTCGACGTCTCCCTGTTTTTTTTGGTGCCGATACTTTACTCCCATTGCGGTGAGAGGGGTTTTTGTGGCGAGAGCTTCCTTTAGAAGCTGAGAGATTGGGTCGTTGGTGCCCTCGGAGTAGATTCGCTTGCCCTCTGAAATTAGTGAGTTGCGAACGAGATTCGAGCTGAGGTGGATCGCCAGGGGGATTGCAAGTGTGTTGCGAATGGAGATAAATGGTCGATACTGGAGATCGACATGCTGGTCGGTGTTCTGAGGGGTCCAAGTGAAGATCTCGACGTATGATTTTGCCTGTTGTGGCGGAAATCCGGCCGTGCGGATTAGCTCAATTGTTTGTTCAGGACTCATGCCTACCAGGAATGAGTTCCACATGGCGAGCGTATTGCTCTCTTTGAGTTCGAGAAGTCGTTCCCGTCGTGCGAGGCATATGAAACGAAGGAGTCTGGAGATTAGGAATGCGTCGAGTAGAGATAGATCTGGGGTGATTTTGAATTTTTCTAGCTCAGGAAAGGTTGTGTCGAGTTCATAGCAGGCGTTGTGTAGGGCAAGTATCTCCTCCCTGAATAGGGTTCGTTTCGAAAGGAGCAATTCTCCTAGCTGTCTGACGTGTGTTGCTGCGAGTTGGATACGGACTTGAGGAATCCTGTCGTTCGTGATGCATGCTGCTCCTTCGCCGAATCGTTCAAACCATAGTTTAAAGGTGTCGTTGAGCGACGGTACGTCAGAGAGATCGGATGGGTCGTTGTTGATTGTGGCTATCCATTGATTCTTGATGTAGCCGAGGGCGATTGACATGCCCATTCTGTCTGAGGTGGCGACGCAGCAGTAGAGGTTTGGTTTGACTTGAAAAAATCGATAATTGAGCCGAAATACAGATGCTTCCATCTCCTTTAGTTCGCGGAGTCGATGGGCGAGCAATAGGGCGCCTTCGAATCTTTCTGGGGAGTCTTCTAGGTCGAGGCACGGGGTGAATAGTTTTGGGCTGAGTGGTGTGTCTTTGTTGAGTAGATCAAGAGCGAAGGATGCTGCTGAAGCACTTTCCTCAAGCGTCAGGTGTTCACGCTTCGTCTGTAGGACTGGGGTTAGGCACCAGCTTGCGCGGGCGTGAAGTCCGTAAAACTGTTGTTCAACTAGAGCTAGGATGGAGCCTGCTGAATGATTGTATGTTCTGAGGATTTTCCGTAGGAGGTGCTGATCATCCTGGGTCTTTAAGATGGCCTCTATGTAGTTGGTGATGGAAGAAAGCTTGGGAAGTGTTGAGCTGTTTGTTTGTGGGTTCTGAAGGAGGGTGCTTAATTTCTTAAAGAGGATTGAGAGACTGGGTAGGTGTCGTTGGGGTAGGGTGGAGGGCTTGAACGTGTCAATGAATTCTTCGTTTTCAAGTATGGAGCTTTGTGAGAGGTGTATTGCTAGTAGGGTCCAATTGAATGTCCGCCCCCATTGCCCCTTTTGGACGTGCTTGCGCGTCTCGGCGATGATGAGCTTTGTAGCTGAGATGTCGAGTGAACCGGCAGGGAGCTTTAGGACGTCGCTAGCCCAGTCGTTCTCTCTCCAGGACGGGATTAGGTTCTGAATTATGGCCTCTGAGTAGCTTGCAGTTTGGGCTGGTGGCATTCGGTTTCCTCTCATGGTCTTGGTCGTGCGCTGCTCCTGTGCCAATCGAACAGGGCGACTAACTATTTGAGAGCGAGTGTATGTTGGTCAAGATGTAGGGGCCTGAAGAACGCTACGTGCTCCACCCTTGATTTTCGGCATTGGGCAGGATCCGCGCTGAATATCTGAAGCGTCCACGATGCGGTGATGGGGCTGGGCCACCTTTGGAAGTCGCACTCATTTACCGGGAGCCACCCCATGCCCCGGTGATGCTGTGACCTCCGAAGAGACGCAGTCCGTTCAGCTCGTAGTCGGCTCCCTGCTCGGAACGGCAGGGGTCGGTGTCCTCACCTGGGCCGCGAAGTCCCTCGTCGGGGAAATCCGCTCCCTGGTCGAAAAGGTCGCCC
Source organism: Myxococcus llanfairpwllgwyngyllgogerychwyrndrobwllllantysiliogogogochensis (assembly GCF_006636215.1). Taxonomy (GTDB): domain Bacteria; phylum Myxococcota; class Myxococcia; order Myxococcales; family Myxococcaceae; genus Myxococcus; species Myxococcus llanfairpwllgwyngyllgogerychwyrndrobwllllantysiliogogogochensis. The sequence continues at coordinate 12,555 of NZ_VIFM01000235.1, forward strand.
GTCAGGACGAGCGCATCAACGTCCTTGCGGTGGAGCTGGGCGCCCTTCGTCGATGGCGTGACGAGTTCAGCGTCGGACTTCCCGCTCAGGTCCGGCAGACCGTCGAGTTGGAGCTTCTCCGCATGGCCCAGTCCGGGGAGGGAAACTCCTAATGGCCCGGGTGAACTTCAAGCGGGTCGACCTTGACCGCGTCTACTTGCCGCTTGTCGCGGTCGCGCTTCAGGTCGTGGCGCGTTGCGAGGCCCGGGGCGTGAGCTACGTAGCGACCTACGGCTTCCGAAGCCTGGAAGAACAGGCCGAGCTGCGGTGCCTCTTCCTCTCGGGCAAGGGCGGAAAGGCGTCTGCGGCTGGGCTGTCCGCTCACAACTACGGCCTGGCATTCGACTTCGTCTGTGACGGGGACGCGAAGCCCGGTGTTCAGCCCGACTGGCGCCTGCCGGCGTACCGCGTGCTTGGCGAGGAGTCGACGAAGGCGGGACTCGTCTGGGGCGGCAGGTTCGGCGACGCGCCGCATGTGCAGTGGCCAGCCTACGTGAGCGCGCTTCAGCTCACGCCCCTTCGGACGCTGGTGGAGAGCAGTTCGGTCGCGGCTGTGTGGGCTCGGCTCGACGAAGAGCGCAAGTCGCCGCAGTGGCGCGCCGCAAACCCGAAGCTCTCGGCCGAACTGGAACGGCTGGGCTTCTAACTCGGAGGCAACATGGTTGACGTTGGTGTTATCGGGCCGAGTCCCGAGCAGTTCGACGCGTTCGCGCAGCTCCTGTTCAACGCGGTGACGAGCCAGAACTATGCGCTTGTCGCTTCCCTGGTGGTGGTGCTGCTCGTCTTCCTGCTGCGGAAGTTCGGTGGCAGGTTCATCCCCTTCTTCAACAGGGACCGGGGCGGTGCGGTGCTCGTGCTGGGCGTCTCGCTCGCGGGTGCCGTGGCGAACGCGCTCGCCGCTGGGGCGCCGTTCTCGCTGTCCCTGCTGCTGACCGCCGCGAAGGTGGCCTTGACGGCCGCTGGCGGCTTCACGCTCGTCAAGCGCCTCCTGTTCGGTGCCCCCGCCATTGAGGGTGCCGAGCAGGCGGGCGAGATTGCCGCAGGCCAGGTCGCGGGCAAGGCCGCGGCGATTGCCGTCCTCGAACAGCTCGATAGGCGGGGCGACAAGTGAAGCTCGGCGCGCTCGTGCTGGTGGTGCTCGTCGCGGTTCCTGCGTCGGGCTCGGAGGTCATCGGCGTCGAGCGCGCTCAGCTCTTTCCGGAGGGAGGTGCGGTAGCCGTCGAGGTTCAGGGCGGCTGCTGGTTGTCCGAGAGTCGCTGTGTCCGCACGGCTGCTGAGATTGAGCGGCTACGCGCGGAGAACGAAGCCCTGCGGCAACAGGCCGGGGATACGCCCTTCAAGGTCGCCGTCGTGGCGCTGGTTCTGGGGCTCGGTGCAGGGTTCGCCGTTGCGAAGCTCGGGAACTGAGAGCGGGCGACTGCGGCATCGGCGCGGTTGGTCTGAGACCTCGCAACGCCGTGGAACAGCACACTCACCGCAGTCGCCCGGTAGCGACTAGGGCACAGGACGGCTCGTAGGTGCAAAGGGGCTGCACTGCGGCACGATTCGCTCTTCAGGGGAGTTTAAGGTTTACTGTGGACTAGACTTTTTAGGTTCAGTCCGCGAAGAATCCTCGGGTTGCACCAATGCATTGCCCCCTAGCCCCCGAGGACTCGTGCCCAGGTCCACTGATAGCGGCAGCACCCCTTCCAAGCCCCCCAGCGCATCGCAGCCACCGACGAGCAATGTCCCTGTGCCACTCTTCAGGGTGGGGACATTCCGGTATGAGGCGGTCCGCAAGCTGGCCGTCATGCCTTCGGGCGAGGTGTTGCTCCTGGCCCACCGCTTCGCGATGGATGAGCCGCATCCCGGTCTCTGTCTGGTGAGGCGCCTTCCGAATCCTTCGACGTTCATGGGGCGTAAACGCCTCGCCGAAGAGATTCAGCTCGCCTTCCTTCTTCACCACCCCAGCATTGCCCAGGTGCATCTCGCGAAGATCCACCTTCGTAGGGTGCACGTCGTCATGGAGTATGTGGACGGCCCCTCGGTGGACACGCTGGTGAGTGCTGCCGTTGTGAGGGGGAAGCCTGTTTCGGAAGCTTTTGCCCTATACGTGGGCGCGGAGCTGGCGGACGCTCTGCACCATGCGCACTCGTTGAAGGGGGATGGTGGCAAGCCGCTCGGCATCATCCACCGCGACGTCAATCCCAGGAATGTCTTCGTCGGCCCGCACGGGGAGGTGAAGCTGTCCAACTTCGGAGCGGCGTACTCCCTGGTGATTGGCCGGGAAGAGTCCCCCGCGAGTCTTGTCCGGGGTGACGTCGCCTACTCTTCACCCGAGTACCTGGAGCGAGTTCCGTTGACCCCGCGCTCCGATGTCTTCTCCCTGGGCGTCCTCCTGACGGAGTTGCTCACCGGCCGGCATCTCTTCGCGCTGGACGTGGCGGTCCGTGCGCCCCAGGGGGTGACCCCGCTGCGTACGGAGTACACCCCCTCTCTTCCGCTGGAGCAGATGCGGGTGCTGCTCTCCTCGTTCGGTCCGGACGATGTCGAGCAAGCAGTGGGTGCAGTGGCGCCAGACATTCGTGCGTTGCTGCACACGGCCCTGCGAGTTGCTCCGGGGGAACGATTCGCCACGGCGGCGGACATGGGCGAGGCGCTACGTGCGGCACTGACGAAGAGGCACCCCGGATACGGGCGTCACGAAGCGGCAGCGGAAGCGGCCCGTGTCGTGGCCGAGGGTGGCTGCGCGCGAGACCAAGTCGAGTTCGGGGAGAGCGGCTTGTACCCGGAAGGGTTGGACGAGCATGAGCTGAAGGCGCTCGCCAAAGTCACCCCTGCGTCATCGTGACAAGACGGTGGCCATGTGGAGGAGCGCATCCAGCTTCTCCGCATCCAGCTTTCGTGCGAGGTGCTGCAAGCGACGAAGTTCGGGCGTCGCCTCCTCACGGGCGCGCGACTTGTTGCCTTTGCTCTCACCCCCCAGGTCGAGCATCACTTCAGGGGACACGCCCAGCTCACGGCAAAGCCGGTAGAGGGACGGGACGCTGGGCAACATCTTTCCTCGCTCCAGCCGGCTGTAGACCATGGGGACCAATCCCACGCGCTCGGCCACCTCGGCTTGAGTCAGCCCGAGATTCTGACGAGCAGCTCGCGCCGCAGCGCCGATGGTGACTGCCAGTTCTTCATTCATGGGAGCATCCACCGGAGGGCAGGAGTTCGAGATTGGAGCGAGGCTCCTATGTAGCTGACGGACCCGCGAAGGTGAACTCTGGAGGAGCGGCATTCCTTTATGGACCTGGGACGTCTCAACCGGCGCTCCCATGGAAAGGACGGACTCCCTGGTGAGTGGGGCTGTCTGGTAACATGTCCCTCTGTTGGGAGGGTATTGATGCGAGAGGCTGATGCCGTGGGGTTGGGGAGTGGAACGCCATGAAGGGAGGGCCAGTTCTCGCGGTCCTCGCGCCCGGTGCCCAGGTGATGGGTTACACGGTGGAGCGGCGCCTGGGCAGTGGCGGCTTCGGTGCCGTGTACCTGGCTTCTTTGGACGGCCAGCGTGCCGCACTGAAGTTTCTGGACCTCTCGCGCGTGAAGGACAGGGTGGAGCGTGAGGTCTCCATTCTCCTGCGCCTCAGTCACCCCAACGTCGTCGGGATTCGCGGCCTCGGCTATTGGCCTTCGGCGGCGCCGGAGTTCGCGGTCATCGCGATGGAGTTCGTAGAAGGGCGCGAGCTGGGCACGTGGGCGAATGAGGAGAACCCGTCCGCCCGGCAGGTGGCCCGCATGGTGCTGGACGTGGCGCGCGCGCTGGCGGCTTCTCACGAAGCGGGCGTCATTCATCGTGACGTCAAGGAAGCCAACGTCATGGTGCGCGCGGATGGCGTGGCCAAGCTGGTGGACTTCGGCGTGGGCGACTACGAGGGCGCACGGGAAATCACGTCGGACGTCCTTCCCCCTGGGACGCCGGACTACCGTTCCCCGGAGGCGTGGACGTACTTCCGCCAGAACGTGAAGGTTCCGGGCGCCTGTTACGAGCCCGGTCCCTCGGACGACTTGTGGGCACTGGGAGTCGTCCTCTACGTCCTGCTCACCACACATCGCCCCTTCGAGGGGGAGCATTTCACGCTGCCGGATGTCGTCATCGCGAACGCGGCTGTGTCACCCCGCGAGGTGAACGAGCGCGTGCCAGAAGCGCTGAGTGACGTGTGCCTGCGGCTGCTCGCAAAGACTCCAGACACACGGACTCCGAGCGCCCAGGCGCTTTACGTGGAACTGGAGGCGGCACTTCAGCGTGCGGACGACGCGTGGGACGTGCCCCTGTGCGACGCGTATGGGGAGGACACGGCAACGACGGACGGTGGCCCGGACAAGGACGATGACCTGGGCGGCTTGGAGGAGTGGGTCAACGAACTGCGGAAGCGTCCCCGTCGAGGCAAGCGCCCTCAGAAGAAGAAGCCGCTGCCTCTGGCGGATGGAGGCACAGCCACGGAGCGCGTGCAGGGGCGGGTGGGG
>NZ_VIFM01000236.1 GCF_006636215.1 Myxococcus llanfairpwllgwyngyllgogerychwyrndrobwllllantysiliogogogochensis
ACCCCAGGCCCACCTGGAGCATGAGCGGCAAGAGGAACGGCGTCGCCCCCAGGCCCATCCGCACCAGCCCACCGCCCGCCGTGCTGGCCCGGAACGTCGACAGCTTCAGGAGCCGCAGGTCCAACACCGGCTTCTTCATCCGCAGCGCGTGCGCCACGTAGAGCGCGATGGCCCCCACGGCCACCAGCGCCATGCCCATCTGGATGTGCACGGGCACCAGGCCGACGCCCAGCGTCTCCGCCGCGCCAATCGTCAGGATGATGGCCACCGCCGCGATGGCATAGCCCTTCCAGTCGAACGGGCCCGGGTGCGGCTGGGGCAGCTCCGGCACGTAGCGCGACACCGCGAGCATGCCGAGCAGCCCCACGGGGACATTGATGAAGAAGATCCACGGCCAGTCCGCCACGCCGAGGATGAGGCCCGCCAGCGGCGGACCGATGAGCGGCCCCACCAGCGCCGGCATCGTGAACCAACTCAGCGCCGACACCAGCTTGTCCCGGGGCGCCGAGCCCACCACGATGAGCCTGCCCACCGGCGTCATCAGCGCGCCCCCCAACCCCTGGAGCGTGCGGAAGACGACGAGCTGGGGCAGCGTCCGCGAGAAGCCGCACAACACCGACGCGATGAGGAACACACCCATCGCCAGCATGAAGACGCGACGAGGACCGAAGCGGTCGGCCACCCAGCCACTCGCGGGCGCGAGCACCGCCAGCGCCAGGATGTAGGAAGTCAGCGCGAGCTTGAGGTGGATGGGGTCCGTGTCGAAGGCCACGGACAGCGTCGGTAGCGCGGTGGACAGCGCCGTCGAGTCGACGAACTCCATGAACAGCGCGCTCGCCACCGCGATGGACGCGAGCCGGGAGCCTCTGTTGGCGGACGCGGGCGGCGATCCAGGTGGAGAGGAGCCAGGAGAGTCGGACACCTCTCTTCTATGCACGGGAGCCCACGTGCATGTCACGCTCGACGACACGCCATCCGGGGGCTCCCTTGCTCGCGAAGGAGCCAGGGGGCCGAGCATCGGTGCCCTGACTCGTCAGGTCGGTCGCTCCAGGCGGCCATCCGCGTGGCGCGCGAAGCGCCCTTCCTCCCGGGCGTGCACCGGGTCGTCACTCTTCCAGGGCCAGCCGCCGAAGCCCGTGCGCTGGTAGTCGCTGAACGCCTGTTGGATCTCCTGGCGGGAGTTCATGACGAAGGGGCCGTGCTGCACCACGGGCTCGTTGATGGGCCGGCCCTGGAGCATCAGCAACTCCGCCTCGTCGGGGCCGTTCTCCAGCACCGCGTCCACGTCGGGGCGCAACTGGAGGACGTGTGATGCGGGGATGGCGCGGCCGCCCACCTTCAGCGCGGAGCCCTTGAAGAAGTACAGGAAGCGATTGCTCCCGCGCGCGGCGGCGGGCAGCGTCCAGCGCGCCCCCGGCGCCAGCTTGAGCGTCCAGATGGCCACGTCCGAGTCCGCCCGCGCGGCCCAGGACTTCGGCGGCGGCGGCGGGGCCTTCACCTCGCCCAGCGTTCCGGCGACGACGGTGACCTCGGTGGTGCGCCCCGCTTCATCCCTCGCGACGTGCCGGGGGATGACGTGGTCCCACAGCATGGAGAAGTGCGGCGTCACCAGCTTGTCCGCGCTCGGCAGGTTGAGCCAGATCTGGAACAGCTCCACCGGATTGGGCTGGTCCTTCTTCAAGAGCGGGAACATCTCCGAGTGCAGCACGCCGCTGCCCGCGGTGAGCCACTGCACATCCCCGCCGCCGAAGCGCGCCGCCGCGCCCAGCGAGTCCGAGTGGTCCAACAGCCCGCTGCGGACGACCGTCACGGTCTCGAAGCCCCGGTGCGGGTGCTGCGGGAAGCCGGGCACCACGGTGCCGTGGTACATGTTCCAGCCGTCCCGACCGTCGAAGTCCTGGCCGAGCTGCCGGCCCGCCAGCGACGCGGTGGGCCCCATCCGCTCGTTGCCCGCCGGGTAGGCGTCCACGTGGTGCACGCAGAACAGGAACGGGTCTGGCGTGGGCCAGGGCATCCCCCTGAGCGGGCTCAGGCCGATGACGGCGGGTTGCTCACTTCCCTGCTGCTGACTCATCCCCTGCTCCTCTGACTTTCCCGTGCTCCGAGAGCAGCTCGCGGCCGACGTGGCCCCCGCCACCGCGAGCACCTTCAGCGCCGCTCTCCGACTGACCTCATCACCCAAGGGCCACCTCACGCATGACGCCGTCTCCAGGCTGTAATCCTGGCATGGACGGGGCGCATCCTTTCATGCCCGGGGCCCGCCCGCCGAGCCGTCCTCCCCATACACGCCGACCCGGACTTGCCGTAGGGTGCGCCGCCTTGAGCCCCTCCTCGCCCCTTCCCGTGTCCCACGAGCGCGTGCGTGCCATCGACTGGCTGCGCGGCATCGCCGTCCTGTTCATGGTGCAGACGCACTCGCTGGCCCTGCTCACCCCGGAGCTGCGCAAGAGCGCCTGGGTGGGCCGCCTGCTCAAGGTCGACGGACTGGTCGCCCCCGCGTTCATCTTCTCCGCGGGCTTCGCGCTCGCGCTCGTCATGGTGCGCAGCGCCGCCAGTGGCCAACTGCGCGAGCGCGTGCCCAAGAACTTCCGCCGCACCTGCGAGGTCCTCCTGGTGGCCTCCCTGGTCAACTGGGCGTGGTTCCCGCTGCTGAGCGAGCCCAAGTGGCTCTTGCGCATGGACATCCTCCAGTGCGTGGGCGTGTGTCTGCTCCTCATGCTGCCGGTGGCCGCCGCGCTGGCGCCCCGGCCTCGCGTGCTCGCCGGCGTGAGCCTGACCCTCGCCTTCATCGTCTTCGCCGTGTCGCCCCTGGGCGAACACGTGCCCGAGCCCTGGGCCACGCTGACGAAGAAGTCCTCCTTCGCGCCCTTCCCCCTGCTGCCGTGGATGGGCTTCGCCTGGCTGGGCGCGTTCGCGGGAACACTCGCGGGCGCATGGGGCCGACGTCCGCTGGCCCTGGCGCTGCTCCTGCTCGTCGCGGTGGGCGCCATCGGCGCGGCGTCGGGAGACTTCCTCTTCCAGCTCTACCCGCACCACCGCTTCTTCGTCGCCAACCCGTCGAACTCCGCGGCGCGCTTCGCGTGGGTGTGCGCCGTGCTGCTCGGATTGATGGGGCTGGAGTCCCGGGTGCCCGCGGGCCACGCGCCCTCACGGCTGCGGCGGTTCATCGAGGTCTTCGGGACCTCGTCGCTCTCCGCCTACTTCTTCCACGAGATGCTGCTGTTCTACCGGCTTGGCGGCGTCTTCTCCTTCCAGCGCTTCTGGGGAGACCGCAGCGGCTGGGGCCAGTACTGGCTGCTCACCGCGGTGCTCATCGTCGCCACGTGGCTCTTGTGCCTGGCGTGGGACCGGCTGGAGCACCGGGTGAGGACGGCGCTCCAGTCCCTGAGCAGGAGGCTGCGCCCCGCCGTTCCTCAGTGAGCGTCGGTGGACAGGCGCTCGAACACGGCGATGACCTCCGGCGGCGCCTGGACCAGTTCGATGAGGACCCCTTCGCCACCGTAGGGGAACTGCTCGTTGCCCTTGGGGTGGACGAAGCAGATGTCGAAGCCCGCGGCGCCCTTGCGGATGCCTCCGGGGGCGAAACGCAGGCCCTGCTGCTCCAGCCACTTCACCGCGACGGGCAGGTCATCCACCCACAGGCCCACGTGGTTGAGCGGCGTCTCGTGGACCCGGGGCTTGCCCTCCGGGTTGATGGGCTGCATCAGGTCCACCTCCACCTTGAAGGGCCCCGCACCGGCGGTGACGATGTCCTCGTCCACGTTCTCCCGCTCGCTGCGGTAGGTGCCGTGAGGCGTCAAGCCCAGCAGGTCCACCCAGAGTTTGCGGAGCGGGCCCTTGTCGGCGCCGCCGATGGCGATCTGCTGGATGCCCAGGATTCGGAAGGGTCTCGAGGTCTGCATGGGCCCGGAACCTACCGGGAAAAATCGCGGGAATAGACCCATTTGTCAGGTCGTGCGTTTCGATGCGGCGCCTGTTGATTCCGTCCCCCGGAGAACACATGTCCCAGACCTTCCTGAAGCGCCGTTTGAGCCAGTGGGGAAGTGCCCTGCTCGTCGCCTGTGTCCTGCCCGCCTGCATGTCCATGGACGAGCGCCAGACCCTGACGGCTCCCGAAACGCGCTCCACCCCACGAACCCACGCCACCGCGAAGCCGGCCCCGCCTCCGAGCGCCGCGCCCCAGGACTTCGCCGCCGCGGAGGGCGACGACGCCAGGGCCACGGCCGAGTCCCCGGCGCCTCGCGAGGACCGGGCCAGGAAGGCGCCGCGAGGCATCGACGCGGAGCTGCGTGAAGAGCCTGCTCCCGAGCCCCTCATGGTCGCGCCCGCCACGGGTGCGATGGGCGGCGCGGTGGCCAATGGCGTCATCGGCCGTGCCCAGGGCGCGGAGATGGCGAAGCCCTCCCGGATGGCTCCCAAGAAGCTCGAGGCCAGCGCGCGCCTCACGGATAAGGACGTGGACGGCTCGGACGCCCACGCGGGTCCGCAGGGCAACACCTTCGAGGCCTGGAAGCCCAACACCTTCACCGAGACGAGCAAGGACCCGCTGTCCACCTTCGCCGCGGACGTCGACACCGCGTCCTATACGGTGGCCCGCCGCTACCTCCAGAACGGCAACCTGCCGCCCTCCTCCGCCGTGCGCGTCGAGGAGTTCGTCAACTACTTCAAGTACCGCTACGCCCCGCCGGAAACGGGGGCCTTCACCGTGCATCTGGAGGCCGCGCCGTCGCCCTTCGACTCGAAGCGCCACTTCGTGCGCGTGGGCGTGCAGGGCAAGGTCGTCTCGCGCTCGCAGCGCAAGCCGGCGCACCTGGTGTTCCTGGTCGACACCAGCGGCTCCATGGCGTCCCAGGACAAGCTGCCGCTCGCCAAGGAAGCCATCAAGATCGCCGTGAAGAACCTCAACGAGAACGACACGGTGGCCATCGTCACCTACGCGGGCTCCACGCGGGACGTGCTGGCGCCCACGCCGGCCACGGACGTCAAGAGCATCCACGCCGCGCTGGACGCGCTCCAGTCCGGGGGCGGCACCGCCATGGGCTCCGGCATGGAGATGGCCTACAAGCACGCGGTGAAGAAGGCCTCCGGCAAGGTGGTCTCCCGCGTCATCGTCCTCACCGACGGCGACGCCAACATCGGCCCCACGCTGAGCCCGCAGGCCATGCTGGAGAGCATCCACAAGTACGTGGCCGAGGGCGTCACCCTCACCGCCGTGGGCTTCGGCATGGGCAACTACCGCGACGACATGATGGAGAAGCTCGCGGACAAGGGCAACGGCAACTGCTTCTACGTGGACAGCTACAAGGAAGCGAAGAAGGTCTTCGAGACGCAGCTCACCGGCACGCTGGAGGTCATCGCCAAGGACGTGAAGCTCCAGGTGGAGTTCAACCCGCTCGCGGTGCGTCGCTACCGCCTGTTGGGCTACGAGAACCGGGACGTGGCGGACAACGACTTCCGCAACGACAAGGTGGACGCGGGTGAGATTGGCGCGGGCCACAACGTCACCGCGCTGTACGAGGTGGGGCTGGTGAAGGACGCCAAGGAGTCGCTCGCCACCGTGCGCGTACGTGCCAAGGCGCCCAACGGCACCGAGGCCGCCGAGCAGTCCTTCCCCTTCACGCGCTCCCTGCTGCGCGCGTCGCTGGAGGCCGCCTCGCCCGACTTCCGCTTCGCCGTGGCCGTCGCCTCCACCGCGGACATCCTCCGAGGCAATCCGGCCGCCGAGGGCTGGAGCCTGGCCACCGCGCAGAAGCTCGCCGAGGGCGCCGCCGCTGGAGACGCTGACCGCAACGAGTTCGTGAAGCTGGTGTCGCAGGCCCGCGCCCTGTCCGGCGCGTCCGCCCGCGGCGAGTAAGCAGACCCAAGCAGGTTGCAGGGGGAATGGGGTGGAAGGCCCGGGGGGCGCCTTCCACCCCATTATTTTTCCGGCGAGCCTCCCGGACGCGCTCAGTACGCGACGACGGTGGGTGGCGTGGTGCTGGTGAAGAAGTCTGGGAACGTGGCGATGTAGAGGACCACCGCCACACAAAGACAGACATCGCGTCTGAAGAATCTCATGACGTGACGACCCCCTTGTTCGTTTGAAAGCGGCGACACGCCAACAGCCCCGCAAGTCATTGCACCGACATTTCCGTGAGCGTGGGGAGGGCACGGCGCGGACACGTTGCGGTATCCTTCGGGCCGTATGCGCCCATCCCACCTGCCCTCCCGCCTCCTGCTCGTTCCCATGGCCACCCTCTTCCTCGCGTGTGGAGGATGCGGTGATGACCCCAGCGGAGGAGGCGTCCCCCTGGGGGAGGAGCAGAAGGGCATCGCCACGTACTACGACGCCACCGGCGCGGGGAACTGCAGCTACGACGCCAGCCCGGATGACTTGATGGTCGCGGCGATGAACACCCCGCAGTACGCGAACAGCGCGGCATGTGGCCAGTGCGTGGACATCCAGGGGCCCAGCGGCAACGTGCGGGTGCGAATCGTGGACAGGTGCCCGGAGTGCGAGGCCGGTCACCTGGACCTCAGCCGGCAGGCCTTCGCGAAGATCGCCGAGATGCGGCTGGGCCGCGTGGACATCACCTGGAAGGTGGTCTCCTGCGACGTGGCCGGCGGCCTGGAGTACCACTTCAAGAACGGCAGCAACCCGTGGTGGACCGCCATCCAGGTGCGCAACCACCGCGTGCCCATCTCCAAGCTGGAGTGGCGTCGTGGCGACGGCGCGTGGAAGGACGTCCCGCGCGAGGACTACAACTACTTCGTCAACGGCGACGGCATGGGCGAAGGCTCCTTCACCGTGCGCGTGACGTCGACCACCGGCGAGCAGGTGGAGGACACCCTGCCCCGCGTGCTGGACAACGACACCTTCGAGGGCTCCGCCCAGTTCCGCTGACGCGGGGCCGCTTTCGCACCGGCCGAGGCTCGACACACCATCGAGCCCCGGCCGCGAAAGCTCCGAGCGACTACCGACGCAGCATGGAGCGCAGCAGCTCCAGCGCCTCGGTGACGTTCTGCCAGACCTGGAGCGACTTGACGTTCTCACCCTCGCCCTGCACGGCGCGACGGGAGGCCCGCTCCAGGGGCAGCAGCACGCCCTCCACCAGCTCTATCTGCCGGCTCAGCTCCGCCGGAGAAGGCCCTGCCACGGCGGCCCGCTGGAGCGCCTCCGCGGGCATCTGCGCGGACACGTTCACCGGCCGGTCCGCGAGCGCGGAGAGCGCCCTGGAGAGCTGCTCCATGTACGGCCCGAAGTCCTGGGCCGGGGCCTGCTGCGCCACGGGCGCCTGGGCGGACGTCGCCACCCGTTCAGTCAGCGCCTTGAGGAGCTGCGCCATGTGCTTGAGGTATGGCGCCAGGTCGGTCGCCGGCGCGGCCACCGGCAGAGGCGGCGGACTGTCCTTCGCCTCGCGCCCCACCTTCGCCACTTCCAGCACGGCGTCGCGCAGGGCCTCCAGGTAGGGCAGCGCCTCGGCCGTCGGGTCCTCGTTCCGGTCCGCGGAGGCCTGCTGCACCTGGGTGGCCGCGTTCGCCACCGCGTCGCGCACCGCGCCGAGCTGCTCTTCGATTCCACTGAGCTGACCGGTGACGCGCGCCACGGGGTCGTCCTCCTTGCCCCCCATGCGCTTGACGCGCGCGAAGCCCTGTTTGATGTCCTCCCACCGCTTCGCCTTCTCCGGCGTCAGGCGGCCACGCATCTCCGCCAGCTTGAGCAGGTTCTGCTCCGCCGCCGTGGTGAGCGTCTGGGATTCGCCCTGGTAGTGGTCGTCGACGAGCCGCTCCAGCTCCGCGTCCGTCATGGCCGCGACCAGCTTCTCCGACAGCTTGTTCATGTTGCGGTAGGAGCCCTGGAGCTTGAAGGCGGGCTCCGCGCGGAAGCGCTCGTCCTGCGCCGCCGAGGCGATGTACTGCATGTTCACCTTCAGCAGCACCGACTGCACCCGGAACATCCGCTGGAAGATGGCGATGATCTCCTGCAGCTCCGCCGCCGCGTAGCCGTGCTTCAGCTCGCCCGCGGGCACCTCCTCGCCCTGCGCCATGCGAAGCAGTCGGTGCGTGTCCGCCGCGTCGCGAGTGGCCAGCGGCGCCGTCACCGGGTTGGAGGTCAGCGCGTTCTCCAGGTAGCTCAGCGCGAACAGGTGCTCCTTGCCGTCGAGAATCTCACCCAGGTTGTAGGTGTCCGCGCGGTTGGCGAGCATGTCCGGAATGCGGAAGCGCTCACCCGTCTCCGTGTAGGGATTGCCGGCCATGACCACGCAGAACTTCTTGCCGCGCAAGTCATAGGTCCGCGTCCGGCCGTTCCACACGCCCTCCACGCGGCGCTGGCCGTCGCAGAGCGAGATGAACTTCTGGAGCAGCTCCGGGTCCGTGTGCTGGATGTCGTCGAGGTAGAGCATCACGTTGTTGCCCATCTCGAAGGACAGGTTGATGCGCTCCACCTCCTGCCGCGACGTGGCGTTGGGCGCCTCCGCCGGGTCCAATGACTTCACCGAGTGGCCCAGCGCGGGGCCGTTCACCTTGACGAAGGTGAGGCCCAGCCGGCTCGCCACGTACTCCATCAACGTCGTCTTGCCGTAGCCCGGCGGCGACATGAGCAACAGCATGCCCATGCGGTCCGTGCGCTTGCCCTCGCCCGCCGCGCCCAACTGCTTGGCGAGGTTGGCGCCGATGAGCGGCAGGTACACCTCGTCGATGAGGCGGTTGCGCACGAAGGACGACAGCACCTTCGGCGTCAGCTCCTCCAGGCGCAGCTTGCGGCGCTCACGCTCCAGCAAGTCCCGCAGCAGTCCACGGTACGTCTGGTATTGCGGCACGCGGAGCTGACGGAACTCGCCCAGCCGCGCCAGGAACTCGTCCAGGCGCAAGGACAGCTTCCGGTCGTGCACGCGCGGGTGACTGCCCAGAAGCCCCGTCACCTCGGCCGCCGTCAGCGCGCCCGCGGGCTCGCGGTCCAGCTTGCGCTCGGTGAGCAGCAACACCGCCGTCTCCAGTGCGAAGTAGCCCGCGTCACCGGGGCCCCCGTCGCGCTGGGCCAGATACGCCTCCACCCACGCCTTGGCGATGAGCAGCCGCGAGGACAGGTCCTTCTCCAGTCCGCGCAGGTCCTCCTCGAAGGCGGTCCGGGTGCCCTGGCGCTCCAACTGCGCCAGGAACGCGTCGCGCAGCACCACCGCCTCGCCGCTCGTGGTGAAGCGGGGCCGGTCCACCGCCAGCTCCTCCACGAGGTAACGCCCCGCCTGACGAGCCTCCGCCGGCGAGTGCGCGAGCCCCTGCGCCTTGAGGAACGCCTCCACGGCCTCCCCCAACGCGAGCCCCAGCTCGGACAGGCTTCCGACCGAGGAGAACGTCTGACGCAGCCGAGCGAGGCTCCGCGCCCGACGGTGCAACAGCGTCCGCGCGCCCTCGTCGGAGTCGAAGGCCCAATACAGCGAGGCCCACGCGCGAGGCACCGGCGCGAAGCGCAAGAGACCCGCGCCCTGGTGCAGCGTCAGCAGCTTCTCCAGCACCGCCGCCGCGTCCACGTCATGCACGCCGCGCTCGTAGCCTTCATCGAAGCGATCCGCCGCGTAGGTGCGCACCCGCTCCAGCAGCGTGCCGGCGATCACCGCCTCATGCAGCGCGGATAGCGTCAGCCCGCCCTTGCCGTCCTCCGCGTCGGAGAGGATGCAGGAGGCCAGGTACTCCACGCGGTACACGTCCCGCGTCTCGGAGACCAGGTGCTGCTCCCAGAGGCCCTGGTGCTTGAGCAGCTCCGGGTCTTCCAACTTCTGCGCGTAGTCGGAGCCGGTGAGCTGGAGATAGAGCGCGCCGTCTCTCGGAACCAACGTCAGGTCCAACGGCTGCGTGTTGACGTTGAAGCGGTAGGTGCCCAGCTTGATGAGCGAATCGCCGTCCGCGAACAGGTCCTGCTTGTCGCGCAGCGCCCGCAGCGCGTCCTGCTTGGCGGACTTGAGCCGCGACAACACCTCATCCGAGCGAACGCTGTCCTGGAGTCCCAGGAGCTGCTCGGAGAGCTGCCGCAGCTTGAGGATCATCGCGTCGGTGGCGAAGTACCCGTTGAGCTCGTCGTCCGACTTGAACGACTTGGAGCGGCGCTGCACGCCCTGGAGGATTCGCTCCGCGGCGCCGAAGAGGCTCTGGGCCCGGCGCTGCCGCTCATCCACCAGCGTCTGCTTGCGAGCGCCGAACGCCTCCAGCAGCTCCTCGCGCTTCTGGGTGATCTGCCCCAGGAACTCGTCGAACTCACCGAAGCGCCCTTCCAGCTCCTCCAACTGCACCGTGAGACGCGACAGCCCCTCGTCGCACTTCTCCGGCTGGTCCGCCTGGGCCAGCGCGTTCTCGATGGCCTGCCCCAGCAGCTTGAACTGGGCGCCGAACTCCGCGCGCTTCTCCCGGCTGGACAGCTCCTTGCGCTTGGCCGCGAGGCTCGCGCGCACGCGGTTGAGCCGGCCGAACAGCTCGGAGATGCCCTCCAGGATGCGGGCTCGGGCCAGTGGGTCACCCACCTGGAGTCCGCCGACGACTTCACCCAGCACCGTGAGGCCCTGGGCCGTCTTCTCGATGTCCTCGCCCAGCGGCGCCAGCTCCACCGTCGTCTTCACCGGCTCCAGCTTCGCGAGCAGTTCGTCCAGGCGCGCGGCCAGGGGCTGAAGCGCCTCTCCCTTCTGGAGGAAGTCCACGCAGCCGGAGCTGGTGTTGTCGGACGCCTCCACCACCGCCTTCTCCAGGGCATCCACGCGCCCCAGGTCCATGTAGCGGATGTCCTTCAGCGTGATGAGGTGCCCGCGCTGCTGACGCAACTCCGCCAGCACGTGCATGAACTCCTCGGCCGAGGTGAGCAGCTCCGGCTGCACGCGTCCCAGCAACTTCGTCTGCGCCTTCTCCGCCTCGGCCAGCGACTCGGACGCGCGCTTCTGGAGGGCGAGCACCTTCTCGAACTCATCGATGATGAGCTCGGACGTGCGGCGCAACAGCTCCACGGGCTCCTGCAGGCCCGTCTCCGCGTGGCCCAGCCAGTAGTACGCATCCAGCGCGCGCGTGGCGGCGGCGACCAGGTCCTCGTACGTGCGGCGGTTGGGCTTGTCCGTCTTCGCGATGCGCTGGAGCGTCAGCGAGTCGGAGATGCCTCGCACCAGCTCCGCGTTGCCCACCTTGCCCAGATAGCCGGGCGCCGTGGGTGCCGCCGCCGCGTGCTCGTCCGATACGAAGGGCGTCTGCCACACCTGCATCGGGTGAACCCGCGTGGGCTCCTGCGACGTCTCGCGGAACACCACCAGCCCGCCGTCCGCGAAGAGGCTGTAGCCATTGCACACCAGCGGGTTCTGCACCTCCTTGCGCACCAGGTTGTACGGGAAGAGCAGGTACCGGCCCTCCTCGCGCTGGTGGAAGATGTAGAGGACGTCTTCGCCGTTGGGTGAGCGGATGACGTGCTTGAACTCCATCCCCGAGCCAGTGGCGTCACCGTCGAAGACCTTGTAGTCGCCCGTCTGGAGGTAATAGCCCCCGGGGAAGATGATGCCCTGGTCCTCGGGCAGCCGGATGCAGGCCTGGCCGATGGCGTCGATTCGCACCACGTGCTGCGTGCGCGAGTTGAACACCAGGTAGCGCCAGGCCTTCTCGCGGAAGGGCAGCACCCGGATGAGGATGAGCGTTCCCACCCGGGCCCAGGCGAACCGCGCGTCGTCCAGCGACTGGTTCGCGTCCTCCACCGGCTCGCTGTAGATGCCCAGGCCGGACGAGGTGTTGTTCTCCACCTTGACGGTGAGGTCGCCCTTCACCGTCTCCACGAACACCTGATCCAACACGTTGACGTGCGGGTGCTGGCCCAGCACGTAGTTCTCGCGCGTGGCCACCGTCCACTCGAAGTCGTGCGACGGGGGGAAGACGTGGTCCTTCTCGCCCTGGTTGTCCAGGTAGGTGGCGCGGCCCTCGGTGTCCAGGTTGAAGCGGAACACCTTGAGGTCTCGCGCCGTCTGGCCCGTCTGGAAGATGGCCAGGAGCCGCGCGTCCTTGCGCCTCAACTGCAGGAGCTTCGCGTCCTTGTAGTACCGGTACAGCTCGCTGAAGTCCTTGACGAAGCGCGGGTCGGCCAGGAACCCGCCGGCTTCCGTGTGCGGCACGGCGGACAAATCAAACCCGTCGGCCGTCTTCTCGAACCGGTGCAGCGAGAAGACATCCGCGACGGACGTCTCCTTCTTCAACCCGATGAAGACGTTGTAGCCAAAGAGCAGGTACTTGCCGACGCTGACGATGTCGCGCGCCACGCAGTTGTTCTCGGTGCGCACCCGCTCGTTGCCTGTGACCGCCAGCTCCGAGCCGCCGAAGAACGCCTTGCGCCGCGCATTGAGGTCGTTCGCCTTCGCGCCCAGCACGTCCGCCTGTGCCAGCAGGCGCGTCCGGATGACCTCGTAGCTGCCCCCCTCTAGCGCCGCCTCGCCCGTGGGCGCCGCGCCCTTGCCACCGTCAGTTGCCATGAGTGCTCACCGGAAAGTTTCGCGGGGACCCCACCCCCGTCCCACCCGGATGGGAGGGACGCCACCCCGGAAGGCTTGGGGGCGAGGTCGTCGTGACGCCATGCCCGCCCTCGCGCTCGGCGAGGGCGGACCCTTCTGCTGCCCGAATCAGCCCTGCTTGTCGGAGGCGGCCGGCTTGCCCTCGGCGCCCAGGAGCGCCTTCAGGTTCGCCGCCGGGTCCGTGGGGCCGGGCGTCATGCGGTGCAGCAGCGCCGCCACCGCCAGGTTCTGCGCGTCATTGCTCAGACCCGGCTTGGAGAGGATCTCCTTGAGGTCCGCCGGCAGGTCCTTCTGGCCGTTGAGGTAGCCCCCCAGCGCCGTCTTCAGGGCCTCGCCGTGGTCCAACGCGCCGTCCACCGCGGTGCCGAACGACACCGCCTTGACGAAGCGCTCGAAGAACTGGCCGTCGCCACCGACGATGTTGAACTTCGCGTTGGCGAACGCCTTGGCCAGCACCTCGGCCTGGGCATGGGCGATGTCCTTGCGCACGCGGATCGTCTCCAGCTCGATGTCGCGCTCCTTGTTGAGCTTGAGGCGGAACTCCTCGTGCTCGCGGCCCACGCCGTCCATCAACTTCATGGACGCCGCCTTCTCCGCGAGGCCCCGGGCCTCGGCGAACAGCTTCTCCTGGATGGACGAGGCCTCGGCGAGCTGCATCTCCTTCGTGGCGAACGCCTCCGCCTCGCCGCGCTTGTGGATGGCCACCGCCTCGGCCTCCTGCACGCGAGCCCGGGCGATGCCCTTCTCCTGCTCACCCGCGGCCTCCGCCAGCAGCCGCTCACGGACGACCTGCGCCTGCGCGTGGCCCTGCTTCTCGATCGCGCCGGCCTCCGCCTCCTTCACGCGCACCTGCGCCATGCCCAGCTTCTCCGTGGCCGCGGCGTCCGCTTCCTTCACACGGATGCCCGCCAGGCCCTCGGCGGCGGACTCGGCCTGGATGCCGTCGGCCAGGCGCATCTTCGCCTTCGCCGTCTTGTCGGCGGCCTCGAGGTCCGCCTCGGCGAGGGTGAGCTTCTCCTTCGCCATGAACACCGCCATCTCGCTGTTGGCCTTGGCGGCGTTCACGTCCTTGACGGTCTTCTCCTGCGCCTGGGCCTCGGCGTTGATGATGATCGCCTGCTTCTTGCGAAGGGCGTCGGACTCCACGCGCAGGTCCTTGATGCGCTCCTCCTCCTGCGCCACCGTCTTCTCCACGGCGATGCGAGCGCGCACCACGTCGGCGATGTTCTTCTTCTGCTCCTCGAGCGCCTTCTCCTTGTCGATGCGCTCCAGCTCCGTCTCACGCTCCCGGCTGATGGCCGCCAGCGAGCGGGCGCGCTCCACGTTCTCCGCCTCGACTCCCACTTCGCGCTCGCGGTGCTTCTGGGCCACTTCCACGTCGCGCGACTTGTTCTGCTCCTGGACGAGGATCTCCTGCTCCGCCTTGATGCGGGCGAGCTGCGCCTTGGAGTACTGCTCCTGCTTCACGCGCTCGGTCTCCGCGGACTCCTCGGCCTGCACCGTCTCGATGGCGCGCCGCTGCTTCGCGGAGGCCTCTTCACGCTGACGCTCCAGCTCGAAGATGCTCTGGTCGGCTTCCACGTTGCGCTTCGTCACCGCCTGGCGCTCCGTCTGGCGCAGCTCGTTGGTGACGATGTTCTGCTCGGTGGTCAGCTTGGTGATCTTCCGGATGCCCTCGGCGTCGAGGATGTTGTCCTTGTCGAGCATCTCGACCGGGGTCTGCTCCAGATAGTCGATGGCGCAGTCCTCCAGCATGTAGCCGTTGAGGTCCCGGCCAATCACCTCCACCACGTTGTCCTTGATCTCCGCGCGCTTGGTGTAGAGGTCCACGAAGTTGAAGTTCTTGCCCACCGTCTTGAGGGCTTCGGAGAACTTGGCCTCGAAGAGCTTCTCGAGCGTCTCCTGGTCGCTGGCGCGCACGCAGCCGATGGACTGGGCGACCTTGAGCACGTCCTCACGCGTCTTGTTCACGCGCACGAAGAAGGTGACCTTGATGTCCGCCCGGATGTTGTCCTGGCAGATGAGGCCTTCCTTGCCGCGACGGTCGATCTCCACCGTCTTCAGCGCGATGTCCATCACCTCGGCCCGGTTGATGATGGGGAAGACCACCGCGCCGGTGAAGGTCACGAGCGGCTCGGTCTTCAGCGTGTTGACGATGAGCACCTTGCCCTGATCCACCTGCCGGTACAGGCGAACGATGGTGAGGACGATGCCCGTGAGGAGGATGACGCCTCCGCCGACGGCGGCTACCAAGGTGATGGGATCCATGGCCTTTTTCCTGTGAAGTATTGACAGCGGGCCTTGTATCAGGCGCCAGAGATCCCCCGCGAAAGCCCTCTGGCGTCGAATCCACACACGGTCCGCCCCCCTGAGCGGACCGCGCCTCGACTCAAGTCATGTACGCGCTCGCGCGCGGGCCAGCGCCGCGGCCCGAGCGGGGTCGCGAAGCTGATCCATCTCTTCCGGCAACAGCCAGTCCACGGGCTCCACCTCGTAGACATCCCGCTGGGCGTCGTACGACAGCACCAGCGCGGGATCTCCCCGCTTGAGCCCGTTCTTCTTCGAGCAGACCACGTTCAAGATGAAGCCCGCCTCGCCGTCCTCGAACGTCGCGTGGCCGTTGCGGTCCGTGACACCGCCGCTGGAGATGGTGCAGACCCGGCCCATCAGCGAGTCACGCCCGGGCGCCTTGCGCGCCACGAAGACGGGCTTGAGCGGCCGCACGGCGATGCCCGAAATCACCAGCCCCGCGACGAAGCACAAGAGCCCCACCGCGCTGCTGATCAACCACGAGGGCAGCACGCCTCCGAGCGCCGCGTGCGCGGGCGGGGTCGCCACGAGCGACAGGAACCACGAGAAGAACGAGACGAGGCTCACGGACACCGTGAGCGGGATGCCCGCGAAACCCAGCGTGGAGAGGATGCCGCCGTCCACGTGCGCGTCGTGGTCGTGGGCGCCCATCGCCTTGCCGCCGCCCTGGAGGGCCTCGCCCGCCGCCTTCGCTCCACCTTCCAGCGTCCCGGCCAGGGCCTTGCCCCCGCCCTCGAACGCCGCACCCAGTGCCTTTCCACCCGATTCGAAGTCGACGTGGCCGCCATCGAGCAGGTCGATACCCACTGCCCCGATGATGACGAACAGCCAATATGTGAGCACCACGCCCATGGCGGTGGTGAAGATCGCGGTCGGGAACGCGAGGATGGCGTCGAAGAAGGGCGTCATCGTCGCCCGGGACTCTAATCGAGCCTGATTCCCTCCGAAAACCGCCCCCGTCGATTTCCTGGACGGACGCTCGCCGAGCCTCCGAGCGAAGCCCGCATCGTCAAGCAGCCCCCGGCGTCACGACTCCTGGAGGGCCGCGACGGGCGTCCGGGGTCCACCCCCACCCGGACATGGGAGCACGGGCCCGGCGTGAGCTGCGACGCCGGGCCGTGGGAATGCGCGACTCAGGCGGGGACGACCTCCACCACGCTGGGCGGCATGTACGTCGGCAGCACGCGATGGATGCGCAGCCCGGCCTTCTCCAACAGCGCGGTGTACTCCGTCCCCGTGCGCTCCTGGCCGCCCACCAGCACGAGCATGGCCATGTCGTAGAGGTTTCCGAAGTGCGACACGTTGTCGCCCGGCAGCACCGTCTCCACGATGAGCAACTTCGCGCCCGGATGCATCGCCTCGCGCACGTTGGTGAGGATCTTCAGGCTGCGCTCGTCGTCCCAGTCGTGGAGGATCTGCGACAGGATGTAGATGTCGTAACCCGACGGAATCTTCTCGAAGAAGTTGCCCTCCAGCACCTCGCTGCGCGATGCCATGCCCAGGTTCGACAGGCGCGCGGTGGCCTCCGCCTTGACGTGCGGCAGTTCGAAGAGCGCGCCCCGGAGGTTCGGATGGGACTGGAGGATGTGCGCCAGCAGCGTGCCCGTTCCACCGCCCACGTCCACCACGGACTTCGCGGTGGAGAAGTCATACGCGCCCACCACCGCCGGAGCGTTGAGACTCTGATACGCGGCCATGCTGCCGTTGAAGATGGCCGCGTCCTCGGGGTGCTTGGACATGTAGCCAAAGAAGCTGTCCCCCATGAACTTCTCCACGGAGGGTTGCCCCGTCTTCAGCGACGACACCAGGTCTCCCCACGCCTGCCAGGACAACAGGTGGCCGTGCGCGCGCAGTGAGCCATACACCGAGCCCGGGCTGTCCTTCTGAAGCATCCTGCCCAGCTCCGTGAGACCGAAACGCTGGCTCTGCTCGTCCTTGACCAGCACCCCCAGGCCGGTCAGGAGTCGGAGCATGCGTCTCAACGCCGGAGCATGGGTGCCGCTCGCCTGCGCGAGCTCCTCCACGCTCTTCGGCTCATCACCGATGGTGTCCGCGATACCCAACTCCGCCATGATCTGCAGGCTGCGAGAGACCCAGAAGCCGTAGACCATCTGGGTCATCACGACAGCGGGCGGAGGTGAGCTGGGGGC
>NZ_VIFM01000237.1 GCF_006636215.1 Myxococcus llanfairpwllgwyngyllgogerychwyrndrobwllllantysiliogogogochensis
GGGCTGACGGTGGAGCGGCTCAAGGGCACCACGGCGGCGTGGGTGGACCGGGATTCGGTGGCGGGCTACCTGCTGCCCACGGCCTACCTGAAGGCGCAGGGGTTGGAGCCCGCGAGGGCCTTCTTCGCGCAGCACTTCACGGGCTCCTACCGGGGCGCGCTGGAGTCGGTGCTGGAGGGCAAGGCGGACGTGACGAGCGTCTTCTGCCCGCCGTCTTCCACGGGGCTGACGTACGGCACGGGCGTGGAGGATGTGCTGGGGGCGGGCGCGGGGCGCCGCTTCGAGCTCATCGCCTACACGGACGAGGCGCCCAATGACGGGGTGCCGGTGGCCATGGGGCTTCAGCCGCAGTTGGTGACGGCGCTGGAGTCGTCGCTCCTGGCCTTGCAGTCCTCGCCGGACGGGGTGTCGCTGTTGAAGGACATCTTCAACGCCGAGCGCTTCGAGCCCGCGCCGCGCATGGGCTACCGCGCGCTGTATCGCGTGGCGCTCGCGAGCCTGTAGCAGGCCGTGTCACGGACGGCCGCACCGCACGTGACGGTGTCGTTTCGCGGCTCGCGTTTGGCGCGGCGCGGCGCGCGATTTCGCGTGGGTGGCTCCGGGGAGGCGGTGCAGGATGCCGCGCATGAGCGACCTCAAGAGCTACGAAGGCGGCTGTCACTGTGGGCAGGTTCGGTACGAGGTGAAGCTGGACCTCTCCCAGCCCGCGGTGACGTGTAACTGTTCCATCTGTCAGAAGACGGGCTCCATGCTGAGCTTCACCCCGATTGCGCAGTTCACGCTGCGCTCCGGGGATGCAGCCCTCACGGACTACCAGTTCAACAAGAAGGTCATCCACCACGTCTTCTGCTCGAAGTGTGGCGTGCGCTCCTTCGCGCGTGGCGTGGGCCCGGACGGCTCGGAGATGGCGGCCATCAACGTGCGTTGCCTGGACGGCGTCGACCTGGGCGACGTGAAGACGATGCAGTTCGACGGCAAGAACCGCTGAGCGGGTGAGTGGAACCCTCGGGCACGGGCTTCCCGTGTCCCGGGCAAGTGGGTGTCTCAGACGGGGCCGGCGTTCAACCCGGGCCCGGACTCACCCGCACCTGGCTACGAGTCTTCGGGCTCACCCTGAGGGCCTGGGCGGGTCGGCACGCGCTTGGGCGCGGAACCCGTTCGGCCGGGAGGAGGCGAGGGCGCCTTGCCGGAGCCCGTGCCGCCCCTGGCCGGAGCAACCGGAGCCGGCGAGCCGCCACTGGTGCCCTGGCTTCGCGGAACAGGCGCGGCGGTCGTCGAGGAAACCGCCCCCGCGCGTCGAGGCCCCATGGGCGAGGTCGACGACGAGGACACGCTCCCCTGAGGCTTCGACGGCAAGGCCGGCGCGGAGGGCGATGAGCTCCCCGGCTTGCGCGGAGGCACTTGCGCCGCACGCGGCGCGGCCTTCTGCGCATGGTTGCCCGTGTCACCCGCCGCCGCTGCCGCTGCCGCGGCCTGCTGGCGTGCGGCGATGCGCGGGTCGTAGTGGATGACGGTGGGCTCGGCGGCGAGCCGCTCCTCCTCCAGCTCCTCCGAATACGTGTCCTGCATGAAGGCCGCGAGGTGCGCCGGCGTCGCGTGCAGCTTGTGCTGCACGAGGAACTCATCCAACGCGAGCTGGACCTCGCCGGCCGACGCGAAGCGCTCGTCGCGCTTGCGCGCCAGCGCCTTGAGCACAATCGCGTCCAGCTCCTTGGGGATGTCCGACGACAGCTCCGACGGGGGAACAATCTTCGTCCCCACCACCGCCTTGAGTGTGGCGATCTCCGTGTCGCGCTTGAACAGCCGCTGGTGCGTCAACAGCTCGTAGAACACCGTCCCCAGCCCGAAGATGTCGGAGCGATGGTCCAGCGGCTCGCCCCGCGCCTGCTCCGGGGACATGTACGCGTGCTTGCCCTTGATGGTGCCGACCACCGTCTGGGAGAACTTCCCGGACGCCTTCGCCACCCCGAAGTCGATGATCTTGACGCCGCCGTTGTAGCCGACGAGCACGTTCTGCGGAGACACGTCCCGGTGGATCAACGCCAGCTTGCGGCCCGACGGGCTGCGCGCGTTGTGCGCCGCATCCAACCCCGCCGCCGCGTCCGCGATGATGCGGCACTTGAGCGCCAGCGGAATCGACAGCTTGCGCTGCTGGGCCCTGAGTCCCAGGGGCCCCACCGCTTCGCCATGCACGTACTCCATGGCGATGAAGTACTGCCCGTCCACGTCACCCAAGTCGTAAATCTGGGCGATGTTCGGGTGGTTGAGGTGCGCGGCGATGCGCCCCTCGTCGAGGAACATCTCGATGAACTCGTCGTCCTCGGACAGGTGGGGCAACAGCCGCTTCACCACCAGCAGCTTCTGGAAGCCCACCGGCCCCTTCTGCCGCGCGAGATAGACGGCGCCCATCCCGCCGATGGCGATTTTCCGCAACAGCTCGTAGCGGCCGAATGTCTCCACGTCCGCGCCAGGATAGCCGTGCCGGGGCCACGTGCGGAAGCCCGCGCCGCGTCATTTCCCCGCGACGACAGCGCCCCGCATCCAGACGGATGCGGGGCGCCATACCTCAGGGAGCGGCGGGCGGTACCTTGCACACGCTGCGGTAGCGCACCTCCACCGTCTGTCCGGGCCTCGGCACCGCCGCGCCTCCGAAGACGATGGCGTTCGCATCCTCGTCATACGACCACTGGGCCTCCGGCACCGACTGGCCCTGCACGCGCACCGTCATCTCCGCGGCGCCCGCGGGCTCCGCCGTCAGCGGGAAGTCCGCCTGCAGGTCCCCCGCGCGCTGGATGACCGAGTCCAGCAGGGGCCGGTAGTCGCCCTCGCAGATGGACTCCGCCCGGCCGCCCGTGCCACGCGCCACCGCCACGAAGCGGTCCGCGTCACTGCCCGCCGTGGTGCAGCGACTGTCGGTGGGCACCAGCGCGTAGAGCTGGCTGCGGTGTGACATGCCCGTGCCCTTCAACGTCTGGAGGAACTGGATGTAGCTGTCCGGCACGAAGCCCGAGTTGTCGTCCTCGTCCGCCAGCACCACCACCGCCATTCTCGCCGCTGGCCGCGTGAAGCCCCAGTTGCCGTCGTTGGGCTGCGCGGTGCGCGGGTCGTCCGTCTGCTCGGACAGGGGCGCGGAGAGCGCCTGGCGCATCGTCTCCAGGCCCTGCACCAGGTTGTGGCACAGGCCCACGTCGATGTTGGACTGGAGCCCCGCCGCCGCGTTGGGGCTGTTGCTGGAGAGCACCCGCGCGCGGTTGCCGTCCACCGGGAACAACCGGCCCGCCTCGCCGCCGTTGGCGCCACCCCCACACTGGGGCCCGCGCTGCACGAGGCCCGTGCTGGTGACACCCACGCGCACGTCCACGTTCTGCTGCCGCGCGTAGTCCAGCCAGCCGGGAATCGCCGACTTCAGGCGCTCCTGGTACGGGTCCATGGTCGTCGTGTTGGAGACCACGAAGAGCACGTCGAGCTGGCTGTCGGTGCCCTGCGTGTAGCGGTCCACCTGGATGCCCTCGTGGTTCGTCTCGCCAATCAGCGGCACCAGGAAGGGCGCGGCTTCGTTCGCGGCGCGCAGGTACATGGGCGTGTAGTGCTGACCCAGCACGTTGCGCGCGTAGTCCACCTCCAGCTCGAAACCCTCGCCCGCCAGCAGCGTGCGCGGCTGGGTGATGGGCGTCAGCAGGGAGAACTGGGTGCTGGTGCCATTGCCGATGTCGGCGCCCGTGACGGTGATGGGCTCGCTGCACCGGTTGGCGATGTACGTCTTGCGCGGCGCCGCGGCGCAGTCGTAGCGGATGGGGCCGAAGTCCACGTAGGCGGGCGTGGCGACGAGGCAGCTCGCCTTCGACACGCCCTTGAGGGGCAGCGTCACGGTGGGCGCCGCCGGGTTGTTCACCGTCAGCTTCAGTTCGCCCGTGTACTCACCCTCGGCCGAGGGCCGGAAGGCCACCATGGCGCTGAAGGCCGTGTCGTAGAGCACGACGCCACCGGTGAGCTTGCCGCCCGGCATGAAGAAGGCGCCATTCGCGTCGTTGGAGAGGTGCACGTCCTTCACCGCGCACTCCGCGCGGCCCGGGTTGCGGAAGTAGAAGCCCAGCACCGCGCCTCGGCCCGGCACCACGTTGCCGAAGTCCATCACCGGCTGGGGCAGCAGCTCGTACACGCACGGTCCGCTGGTGCGTGCCCGACCCGTCAGGATGACCTCGCGCTCCGGGTTGAACACGTCGTCGGAGCGCACGCGCAGCCGCGCCTGGAAGCTGCCTTCCGACGTCGGCTCGAAGTAGACCTTCAGCTCCAGCGCGTCGTTGCCCGGCGCGATTTCCAGACCGCCGGATTCGAACGCGGGCCACGCGCCCGCCGTCCACGGATAGCGCTGCGTGCCGCGCGTGGGCACGTCCACGCTGAACTGGGTGCTGGCGCCATCCGCCGTCACGCCCACGAAGCGCAGCGAGCCGTTGGTGCCCGCGTTGGAGATGCGGATGACCCGCTCCACCTTGCCGCCCACCGGCAGCTCTCCGAAGTCCAGCGCCACCGGCGTCACCGCCAGGGTGGGACGGCCGCCTCGCGCATCCAGGATGACCTCCGACCGCCGAGGCTTGTCGGAGGCGTAGTGCACCTTGAGGTCGCCCACGTTGGGGCCGGAGAAGCGCGCGGCGAACTCCATCTTCAGCTCCACCACCTCGCCCGGCGCCACCGTGGAGCCCTCCGGCTTGGAGAGCGGCACGAAGGCGTGGTCGCTGGTGACGAGCTGGGCGATGGTCACTGGCCGCCAGGTGATGTTGCGCGCCCGCGTGAAGGACTGCGTGCGCTCATGCACCGGAATCAGGTCGAACGGCACCGGCGCCGGGTCGAACACGAAGGCCGTGGCCACCGAGTGGCCCTTGAGGTCCACCACCGACGCGGTACACGTCTCGCACGAGCGCACCTCCAGCCGCGCGTCCATGGCGCCCAGCGCACGCGGCAGGTACTGCGTGCTCACCTTGCGCGAGGACAGGGGCGGAATGGTGATGGTGTCCGGCGTGAAGGGGTCCGGCCAGTCGCCGCGCACCGCCAGCGTCAGCGGCAGGTCCACCGGGTTGGTGATGGTGACCTCCAGGTTGCGCTCGCTGTCCACCTCCAGCGTCTCGTAGTCGAGCACCGGCGGGTCGATGACAATCTGCGTGGGCGTGCCCAGGCCCGTGACGCGCACCTGCGCCTGCGCGCCCTGGTTGGCGTCGGTGGAGACGTACACCGTCTCTTCCGTCACGCCCTCGCCGAGCGGATGGAAGCGCACGCGCACCAGATGGGATTCGCCCGGCATCACCCGGCCGCCACCTTCCGCCAGCTCCACCTCGTAAGAGGGGTTGCCGACAATGGCCAGTGCCTCGATGGCGAAGAAGGGCACATAGCCGACATTGCGGATGCGCACCTCGCGCTCCCGCCACTCGCCCACCGGCACCTCCCCGAAGTCGAGCACGTCCATGTCCACCACCGCTGTCGCATGCACCGCGCGGGTCTCATCACCCTCGTGGCAGCCGACCAGTCCGGTGGCGACGAGCACCGCCAATGCGAGGACTCGCCCCCTCAACCCCATCCCCATTGTCCGCTCCTCACCCTTCTCCCCACACGCACCCGTCTGGGTCCGGTGCGTGATCCGCCGACTTCCCCCTCTCCAATTCGCATACCAACCCGTGGGACCTAGGGTGGTGTCCTGAATTCAAGGGGTTGAGATGCGCAGTCGCCGGCGGGGGCCGCGAAGGGAACGGAGTTACCCTGGAAGGTGAAAGAGTTTTCCAGGGGTTCTGACCGGTGCGGGCCTCTTCAGCGGATGAAGTCGGCCAGTGCGCGGGCGACTTCGGCGGGCTGCTCCATATGCACGTGATGTCCCCCCGGAATCATTTGAGGGGGCGCCACGAGGGTGCGCAGGGCCAGAACCCGGCGATCCAACTTCGGAGCGTCGGGCCACAGGCCCTCCTGGCCCCGGATGAGCTGCACCGGGCAGGTGAGCGCGGCCTGGAGCGCGAGCCACTGTGCTTCGTCGTACCCTTGCGCGAAGCGGCGACGGTGTCGTGAATCGAACGTGAAGGCCACCCCCCCTTCGTACGGCTCGGTGCCGTGCTCGGCCAGATGCAAGGCGGCGGCCTCCGGCAAGGAAGGGTTGTTCTCGCGCAGGCGAGCAGCCGCGGACGCCACATCCGGGTAGCGCTTGCGATTCGGGGGCCGGCGCGAGTCATTCAGGAAACCTCGCAGCCGCTCCACCGCGACTTCGGGCGGGCCGCCGGTGGGGCCCATGCTTTCGATGAGCGACAGGCCGAGCACCCGCTCCGGCCGCACGGCCGCGTACGTCAGCGCGATGATGCCGCCCAGCGAGTGGCCCACCAGGTGCGCCTTGCCCAGCCCCAGCCCATCCAGTGCGGCCTCCATGTCCAGGAGGTGGTCACCGGACTGGTAGTGGGCCTCGGGCGGCGCGTGCGCGCTCTGTCCCATGCCCCGGAAGTCGAGCAGTGCCAGTCGCCAATGGGCGGGCACGTGCTCGATGACGCCATCGAAGCTGTGGGAGTGGTCCAGCCAGCCGTGGAGGAACAGCACGGCGGGCGCGGTGTCGGCGCCCGGGCGCCAGCGCACGTGAAGGCGCAGACCCTGGGCGTCGACGAAGCGGGATTCGAGCGAGGTGGACACGGGCGGCTCCTCCCCGTGGCTTACCCCAGCGCGTGTCCTGTCTCTAGCGCGGCGGCGAGGGAGGCCGTGGCGGCGCCCCGGTATCGGGCTTGGACATCACCAGCGCGAGCTGCCGCGCCTGATTCTCCGTCGCACAGCGATACTCCTGGACCCTCCCGTTCTCCTTCTCGATACGGAGTACCCAGACGTCGTTTTCCTTCGTGACATTCGGCCGCTGAGACATGTGGCGGTTCCTCCCCACCCTGGGGCACAAGCACGTCTCGTGCCCGACAGCGGGTTTGGAGCCAAATGCTCGATATCCGGGCACTGCACCCCGCATGGAGAGGGTCAGGTGACAAATTTGGTTCGCCCAGGCGACAAATTTTGGATCATGACCCTGACAGTCCTTGCGTAGTACCCCAGGGCTGGGTCAGGCAAGACCTGTATCACTGAGAGGGATTGGATGTTTCAGAGGGCGTCCGGCCACTCCCAGGCGGAGCGGTAGCCCTCGGTCGTTTGAGTCCCTTCGATAAAGCGTGCGTAGAAGGGATGCGCGCTGAGGGTGGCGGAGTCGCCCACGACGAAGAGGTGTCGGCGGGCGCGGGTGAGGGCGACGTTCATCCGGCGCAAGTCGTTGAGGAAGCCGACCTGTCCCTCGCTGTTGGAGCGGGTGAGGGAGACGAGGATGGCGTCCTTCTCCCGGCCCTGGAAGGCGTCCACTGTGTCCACCTCGACGTCGGGGGCGAAGGACTCCAGGCGCTCGCGCAGGCGGTGGGCCTGGGCGCTGTAGGGGGTAATCACCGCGAGCTCCCGTTGGGACAGGCCGGCCGCGAGCAGCGCGCGGGCGCGAGCCTCCACCAGGTCCGCCTCGCCGGTGTTGAAGAGGCTGCGGGTGGTGGGCTCCACCTCTTCATCGAAGCCCTTGCCCGCGGTGTCGAGGAAGAGGACGGGCGGGGCGTCCAGTTGCGTGTCGGGAGGCAGGACGTCCGCGAGCGTGCGGTCCGCGACGGACGGGTGGGCGCGCAGCTCGCCGCCGTACATCTCGCGGGAGGGGAAGTCCATGATGCACGTGTTCATCCGGTACTGCTCGCGGAGCATGCGCTTGACGCCGTCGCCGTGGTCCGCGAGCAGCCGCTCGAAGAGGCTCACCGCGAGGCCCGCGCGGGCGGCCTCCTGGGAGAGCACGGTGGGGGGCAGCTGCTGCGGGTCTCCGGCGAGGATGACGATGGGCGCGCGCAGGAAGCCCAGGAGCGCGAGCGGCTCGGTGGCCTGGGTGGCCTCGTCGAGCAGCGCCAGGTCGAACTTCTCGCCGGAGAGCACGCTCGACTCGAGGCTCGCGAGCGTGACGCAGACGACGTCCGCGTTGGCCAGCACGGAGCGCACCGCCTTGCGCTCCAGCGCGCGGGCCTCGTCGAGCATCGCCTTGGCCTCCGTCGTGGACGAGCGCGCGTTGGAGAAGCGCTCGCGGCTGCGGCCCTGGGTGCGCTGGCGCCGCGCGTAGCCCAGCAGGGAGAACGCCTCGTCGAAGAGGTCCCTGGAGATGATGCGGTCCGGGTGCTCCTCCACGACGATGTCCAGCGTGTGTTCCTGGAGCCGGGCGGCGACGCGGGCGGGGTGGCCCACGCGAATCGCTCGCAGGCCCTGGGCCAGGCACAGGTCCAAGAGGTGGTCCACGGCGGCGTTGCTGGCGGCGGTGCACAAGAGGCGCTGGCCTCGGGCCACGGCTTGCGCGGCGACCTCCGCCAGCACGGTGGACTTGCCGGTGCCCGGCGGGCCGTGAACCAGGAAGAAGTCCTCGGCGGCGAGCGCGCGGCCCACCGCGTCCAGCTGCTCCGGGTTGAGGGGCCGGCCGGCCTCGAAGGGGCGGGGCGTGTCGCTGCGCGGGGGCTCGTTGCCCAGGAGGACCTCGCGCTTGCGGCGCTCCAGGCCCTTGTCCATCGCCCTCACGCGCTGGAGGCCGTTGCGCATCCGCTCGTAGGTGATGTCGTTGGGGACGACGTCCAGCCGCAGCAGGCCCTCGTGGACATACGGCGGAGGCGAGCGGTCGAAGGCGAGCTGGAGGCGCGTGGCGCTGGCGCGTGAGATGAGGGCCTTCGCGGGCTCGCTCACCTCGGCTCGGCGGGGGAACACGGCCACGAGGTCGCCGTTGTGGAGCCGGGAGGGCAGGCGCGCGCGGTCGGCCCGGGCCAGCGTGAGCAGGACGCGGCCACCCAGGCCGACCTCCTCCTCGACGGTCTCCAGGTCCAGGACGGACAGGCCCTGCTCCTCGCGCTCATGGAGGGACAGGCCCTCGGCGAGGGTGGCCAGGCGGGCTTTCTCGGCCTCGCGCTCGCGGGCGAGCAGTGAGCCGAGCTGGTCGAAGAAGGAGACGTCACGGGCCATGGGGCCCTGTCATGCCACCCGGGCGCGACGACGGCCAGTGTCTCGGATGGCGCCGTGTCGCGCGGTGGGCGGGCCGGTGCCCCGCGAGGGAACACCGGCCCACCCGACGTCGGGGGACGACTACGGCTGGATGAGGCCGCCGCTCACCACGAGCGCGTACAAGGCGTCGATGGCGCGCGTCGACAGGTTCGTGTCCTGGACAATCTGGTCGCCCAGCACTTCCACCGTCCACTTGCCCGCCTCGGGCTCACGGACGAAGACGTTCTCCACGGTGTCCACCGTGTTGGACACACCGCCGGGCGTGGAGACGTTGCCCGCGGACAGCCCGTTGTTGCCCCAGTAGATGACGCCCGACGGCGACGTCACGCGCACCGACAGGTCATTGATCCGTGCCTGCGCGGCGCCCACGGTGCCCGCCGGGTCCGTGTAGACGAGGGTGACGTTGAACTCCTTCTCACCCTGGGGCACGGCGACCGAATAGGTGTTGATGCCCAGGGGCAGGAGGTTGTCCGTCTCGTTGATGATGCTCGTCTGCGCGGCGCGCGTGTACAGGCGCTCCAGGTCCGCATGGCCCCAACCCTGGCGCACGCGCGTCAGGTCGCCGTTGTTGCCACCCAGGAGCCACTCGTAGCGGGACGCCAGGTTGATCATCAGCGCCTTGGCGGTGGCCATCTTCGGGCGGCTGTCGAAGACATCCGTCCCGCCACCGAAGCCGGCCCACACGCCCTCGTGCCACATCTGGAACATGAGGCCGAAGTGGCCCGCCGTCTGCGGGGTGGCCGCGCTGGTGCCGCTGAAGTTGTAGTACGACGTGTTGCTCGAGTTGTTGGCCGAGCGGACCGCGTCATAGAAGAACGAGAGGTCCGGCTTGATGCGGCCGTCGGCCGCGGGGCCGATGCTGGCGCCACCGTTCCACCGGTCATCCCCGGGGGTGGCGTTGTCGTAGTGGTAGAAGCCACCCACGGAGACGATGTTCTTCGCCCACGCCTGGGGCCGCGAGTTGCGCGTGCCGGAGTTGCTCTGCGACTGCGTGCTCAGGATGGGGTGCTTGAACAGGTAGTCGTCCACCTCGGCGGAGATGGTGGTGTACGCGGTGCCCAGCGTGCTGCCCACGCTCGACGTCTGGAACACGGCGCGGTACGGGCCCGCCGGGTCCGTCAGCTCGCGGTTGATGTCGTAGCGGGACTTGGGGCCGCCGAACTGACTGGACTGGCTGTAGAGGAAGAAGATGCCCTGGCCGTCGGGCAACAGGCCACGCGCGTTGAGGTCCACGCCCCTGGCGAAGTTGATGCTGTAGCAGCTTGTCCCGTGCGCGCTGCCGGCGCTGGACGTGCTGTGGATGAGGGGGGGAGTGGCCCACTCCTGGTGGGTCGTGCGCAGCTCGGTGTCGAAGATTTCCCCGCGCACGCCCTGGCCCGTCCAGGCCTCGTACTTCTCGATGTGGTTGGCGCCGCCCACCTCGCGCACGTTGTTCATGTCCACTTCACCCGGCCCACCCCAGCGGTCGATGTATTGCACCGCATTGGAGCGCACCAGCCGCTCGAGCTGGGGTTGGGTGAGCGTGGCCTCCAGGCGCAGGCCTCCCGCCTCGATGAGCTCCACCGTGCCGCCCAGCTTGCGCACCGCTTCCGCGACTTCTCCCTGCCGCATCGCGCCGCGCTCACCCACCATGATGGAGTAGCGCTGCGGCTCCAGTCGCGCCGCGCGCCCCGTCAGGGCATCGCGCAGCACGCCTTCCACGCGGTACTCGGGATGGTACGGCCCCACCCAGCGCACGAAGGGCAGCTCCGTCACGCGCTTGCGGGTGTCCGCGCTCATCTCCACCAGGAACGTGTGGTCCGTGAGGAAGCGCAGCACCTTGCCGCCCTCTCGCTCCAGGGCCTCACGCAGCTCCGGCAATGGCGTCGCCTGGAGCTGCACGAGCGACAGCATGTTCTCCGCGTCCGCGGCCAGCAGGCCCGCCACCAGCGGCACCGCCTCGCGCAGCGGGTCGAAGCGCGCATGCTCCAGGCGGACCTGGTACGTGGTGGGCTGCGCGCGGCCCACCAGCTCCGTGCCGCCCCGACTGTAGGCGAAGAAGTCCTGGCGCTGTCCGTCCGCGCCTTCCTCCTCCCAGACGTGCAACTGCAACTGCGTCTTGGGGACCGCGAGCGTCCTCAGCGCATGGATGGTGTTGTCCGTGCGGTGGAAGACGCGGCCTGTCCCCGTGACGAGCGCGTGACGTCCGCTCACCGAGGCCGCGAGGCCCGTGGCGGGCCGCGCCGCGCTCGCGGCCAGCGTGTCGACGATGCGCGCGGGAAGCGCCGCGCCGCGCTCGACTCCCGCGCGTGACGGCTGCTTCGACGCCGCGAGCACCGGCAGCGGTGCGAGGAGGCCCCAGCCCAGGGCCATGACAGAGAGCCGACGCCAGCGTCCCGCATACGACGAGAAGGGGGTTTCCATTCGGTGTCTCCTGTTCGGGTTGCGCTTCGTGCTGCTCCCGCCGCCTGCTGCTCCAGTCCGAGCGGCGGATTACGACAGCTCTTGAATTTGTGTAATTCGAGACTTAATTGTTAATCCGGATAATCGCGCCGAATCAACACAATCGGGGTGGCGGGCGTGTGGGCTGTGCAAAGCCAC
This sequence comes from Myxococcus llanfairpwllgwyngyllgogerychwyrndrobwllllantysiliogogogochensis, assembly GCF_006636215.1. GTDB lineage: Bacteria > Myxococcota > Myxococcia > Myxococcales > Myxococcaceae > Myxococcus > Myxococcus llanfairpwllgwyngyllgogerychwyrndrobwllllantysiliogogogochensis. Next base: position 11,635 of record NZ_VIFM01000237.1, read on the forward strand.
ACAGCGCGCGGAGCGTCGGGTAGACGTGCGCGCTAGAGGTGCCGTGCTCTCTGAGGTCGCCCTCACCGGAGCGCTCGTGCCGAGCGTCAGCCGAGGCTCGGGCGTCGCGTCGGGAGGGGCTCCATCATGGAACTCATCCTCTTCATCGGGTTACAGGCCTCCGGCAAGAGCCGCTTCTTCCAGCGCCGCTTCGCGGACACGCACGTGCTGGTGAGCAAGGACCTGTGGCCGCATGCGCGGCGCAAGGAGGCCCGGCAGCGCGGGCTCATCGTCGAGGCGCTGAGCGCGGGGCGCTCCGTCGTGGTGGACAATACGCACCCCACGTTGGAGCAGCGCGCGCCGCTCATCGCCCTGGGGCACGAGCAGGGTGCGCGAGTTCTCGGTTTCTATTTCGAGTCGCGGCTCGCGGACTGCCTGGCACGGAACGCGAAGCGAGAGGGCCGTGCCAGGGTGCCGGAGGTGGCGCTGTACGCCACGGTGAAGTGCCTGCGGCGGCCAAGCATCGAGGAAGGTTTCGATTCGCTGTCCCACGTGAAGTGGGCCGCCGACGGCGGCTTCATCGTCGAGGACTGGAAGGAGGAGCGAGATGTGGGACCCGGATGAGTTGGCCCAGAGGATGCGACGAGGCGAGATGTTCCACGACTTGCGCCTCCTGCCTGGAGCGTGGGCGGTGGTGCGCGTGGATGGGCGTGGTTTCTCCCGCTTCACGCAGGAGCGCTTCGAGAAGCCCTTCGACCCGCTCTTCCACCGGCTGATGGTCCGCACGGCCAGCGCGTTGCTGGAGGAGTTCCAGGGCGCGTACGCGTACACGCAGAGCGACGAAATCTCCGTGCTCTTCCGGCCGGACTGGTCGCTGTACGACCGCGAGGTGGAGAAGCTGGTGTCGCTGTCCGCGGGCCTCGCGAGTGCCACCTTCACGCACGCGCTGGGCGTTCCGGCCGTGTTCGACGGGCGCGTGTGGCTGGGCGCGGATGAGCGCTCGGTGCTGGACTACTTCGCGTGGCGCCAGGCGGACGGCACGCGGTGCTCGCTGCACGGCTGGTGTTACTGGACGCTGCGCAAGGAGGGGCTGAGCGCGGCGCAGGCCACGCGCGAGCTGGACGGGCGTCCGGTGTCCTTCAAGCACGAGCTGCTCTTCCAGCGGGGCATCAACTTCAACGAGCTGGCGCTCTGGCAGCGCCGGGGCTCGGCCATCCGCTGGGAGCACTACACGAAGGAAGGCGTGGACCCTCGCGATGGCTCACGCCACCTGACGACGCGCCGCCGGCTCGGGGTGGACTCGGAGCTTCCGATGAAGGAGGCGTACGAGCGGTATCTGCGCGAGGTGCTCGCCGCGTCCGCCGTAGAGGCGCGCTAGCCGGAGGTGCTGGACTCCAGCGCCATCACCCGCCACAGCCGGGGCTTGTCGTACTTGGGCGGAATCATGCCCACCGGCCAGCCCTCGGCCGTGACTTCCGCGTACTGGTAGGTGCGCCCACCGTGACGCATGCGGGTGCCCGTGCCCGGCAGGCCCACGCCCACCGCCGCGTGGGCCAGCGGGTCCGAGTAGAGAATCACCGCGTCGATGCCCACCTGCCGCAGCAGCATCACCGCGAGCACTGCCTTGGAGTCGCAGTCGCCCTTGTTGCGCGCGGGCACCAGCGCGGGGGGGATGATGCCGAAGGGCTCGTCCAGGGGCAGCTCGTACTGGATGCGCTGCACGAAGTTGAGGATGAGCTGCGCGGCCTGCGCGGAGTCCAGGTTCCGCTCGCGCACGGACGCAACGAAGCGCTCGCCCAGCGCCTTCACCGGCCCCTCGTTGCTGCGGATCAGCTCCTCGTAGATGCACCGCATGTCGGCCGAGCAGCCGCGCGGAGGCTGATACGTGAAGCGCTCACCGCCGAGGGAGCGGTAGCGAAGCCTGCGCCCGAAGACCTTGTGCTGGTCCTCCAGCCACGCGTCCAGCGTGTCGCCCAGGCCGTACGTCAGCCGGTTCCCCGGGGGATGGATGCTCTCCGCGTTCCAGTCATACGTGCGCGCGCGCGACAGCGACGTGTCGGCGGGAATCAGCACGGTGCCCAGCTCCACCGCGCCCTCGCCCACGGGCGGGACAGGCACGTTCGAGCGCACGTTCATGTCCGCCAATTGGCCCATCATCCCCAGGCCACAGCAGCACAGGCAGCTCCCCACGCCGAGCAGGGCGAGGAGCAGCTTGAAGGCCATCTTCATGCCGGAGCTGGTGGACATGGGCTCGACGAACGCCCTCCCGCTATCCGGGAGCGACCATCGTCCCCTCGGGAAGCTGGGGGAAGGGGATGAGCCCGTTGAGGGCCGCCTGGAGCCCTGGCGCCGTCAGCAGCGCGAGGACGAGGAGGATGGCGGAGAGGATGAGCGCGGCGGCGATGTTGCCCTTGCGCACCTCCGCCAGCTCATCGATGCCGGGTGTCATCCTGTCAAACAGGAGGATGCCCAGCGCGAGCACCGCGACGCCGACTCCCAGCGACAGGCCCACGTGCAACGCGGCCACCGCGAGCAGCTTGCCCGCCATCATCGGATGGAAGGGCTGGGTGCGCACGGTGAGGTCCACCGCGTCCGAGGTGGCCTGCACCGCGTGTTGCACGAGCATGCCCAGCGACACGAGGCTGGTGGCGTGGACGATGCCGGCGGCGGTGTTGCCCTGGCGCAGCTCCTCCACCGGATTGGTGCCGAGGATGCGGCTCAGGCCGCGCAGCGCGAGCCAGATGCCCAGCGCGGCGACGAGGCCGCCCAGTACGACTTTGACGAGACCGACGAGGAAGAGGGCGAGGTCCATGCGGAGCACTTCCGGCGCCATGGGAGCGCCGGTGGCCGCACTCTACACCCGTCGTCCCCGGCTCACCCGTACTTGAGGCCGGGGATGAGCGCGCCGGACGTCCAGCCTCGGCCATTGGCGTTGAAGATGCCCACGCCGTACGCGGAGCCTCGCGCTTCAATAGTGCGCCCGTCGCCCAGGCTGATGGCCACGTGGCCGGGCCGGTACAGCAGCGCGCCGCGCGTGCGCAGGGCCTCGTCGACGGAGATGGTGGTGCCCTTCTGCTTGAAGTACGGCACCTGGTTCATCGTGCCGTCGGGGACGGAGACGCCCGCCTGGTGCGCGGCCCACTGCACCAGCTCCGAGCAGTCGAACTTGGACGGGTTGGGGTCGTTCAGGTTTGTCTCCGCGCCGAAGACATACCGGTCTCCCTTCTGCGCGAGCGCCTTCTGGACGAACGCCTCCGCGGTGCCCTTCGTCCCTGGCTGCGGCTTGGGTGGAGGCTTCACGCCCCCCGCGTTCAGCGCGCCCCAGGTCTTCGGGCCGACGATTCCGTCCTGCTTCAGGCCCTTCGCCTTCTGGAAGGAAAGCACCGCGGCGCGCGTCTTCGGCCCGAAGTCCCCGTCGATGGGGCCCGGGTTGAAGCCCGCGGCGGCCAGCTTCTTCTGAAGCGTTGTCACCGTCGCGCCCTTGGAGCCCTGACGCACGGTGGGAGGCGTGGCTGCCGCGGCGGTGGTGGCGGTGGCGACTCGGCGCGAACCCGCACTGGACACAGTCGACATGAGGGGGACCCCGCTTAATGAGTAAAGACGGTTTCCCTGGTTATCGATGACTGCGATTGGAAGTTGTCATGCCCTCCGGGGAGGGTCAGGGCTTCTTGCCCCGCACCCACCACACCCGAAAGAAATGCAGACGGCGGCCCTGGAAAGTTCCAACCAGCTCGGCTGGGTCTTCCATTGACTCGTAATGACTGGTCAACGCGGGCGGCGGGAGGGGCCCATCCTCTTCCACCCAGAGCACATCTTTTCCCGGAGGGACGAGAGGTTCGGGCCACACGTCGTACTGGCTGAAGCGCACCAGGCCCGCGGTCCCCACGGGGATGCCCGAGTAGTGGGCAATCATTGACGCGAGCTGGTAGTTGCCGGCGTACACGGCGACGACGTCGCCTGGCTTCATTTCGGGGAAGAGCTTCTCGGGTGCGGACAGCGCGCGCAGCACCTCCCAGCCGTGCGTGCGCCACAGGGCCGTATCGCGCTTGAAGCGCAGCATGGGGAAGAACAGGTGCAGCGTCACGGCGAGCACCACCGCGAGGCCGGAGAACGCCGCCGCGAGCTGCCAGGGGCGCCGCATGCCCGCGACGCCCACGCACACGGAGAGGTAGGCCATGGTCGTCCAGTTGACCTCGCCTCGCGCGCGCGACGCCGCGTAGCCGAAGAACAACAGGGGCACCAGGGCCGCCATGCGCAGCAGGAACTGCTCGCGAGGCCCTCGCAGCGCGTACACCAGCGCGAGCGGGAAGATGACGGGACCGCCGAAGGCGAACTGGCCTCCGAGGAACTCGCCCAGCGTCTTCCACCCGCCCTGTCCCTCCAGGCCATGTCGGAGCTGGAAGGCGATGCCCACCCAGTCGTGCCGTGCGTTCCACAGCAACACCGGCACGAGGAACAGCGCGGCCAGCGCGCCGGTGCCCCAGGCGCCTCGGGGCAGGCGTCGGTGCTTCAGCGCGGTGACGAGGAAGGCCACGCCCAGCAGCACCGCGGGGAACTTGGCCAGCACCGCGAGGCCCGAGGCGAGCCCCGCCCAGAGCCAGCGCTCGCGCCACAGCGCCCACAGCGCGAGCGTCCAGAGCAGCAGCAGGGCGGTGTCCGGTGTGGCCCAGACGCCGGCCACCATGCCTCCGGGCACCACGCTCCACAGGGCCGCCGCGCGCCAGGCGGCTTCACGGCTCTGGTACACGTCCCGGGCCAGTCCCCACACGGCGACCACGGTGCCGGTGCCGCAGAGGAACGCGGTGCCGTGGATGCCGAGCGCGGCGATGAGCCAGGCGATGAGCGGCGGATGGTCGTAGTAGCCCCAGTCGAGCCGCTGGGCCCATTGCCAGTAGTAGGCGGTGTCGAAGTAGACGTCGGTGCCGAGCGCCAACACGACTCTCACCGCGAGGGCGACGCCCAGCAGGGTGAGACACGTCTTGAGGCCGAGGCCGACGGGGGTGGGCGGG
>NZ_VIFM01000238.1 GCF_006636215.1 Myxococcus llanfairpwllgwyngyllgogerychwyrndrobwllllantysiliogogogochensis
AGATGGAGGCGCAGACGGTGACTTCGGTGGGGCCGTAGGCGTTGAGGAGACGGAGGCGAGAGCCCCAGCGCTGGACGAGCTCGGGAGGGCAGGCCTCACCGGCGGAGATGAGGGTTTGGAGAGAGGGGAGGTCCTCGGGGCTCATCTGCGCGAGGACGGAGGGAGTGAGGGTGACAGCGGAGATGGACTCGTCGCGGAGCAAGTCGCGCAAGGGGGCGCCCGGGAGGAGGCGCTCGCGAGGAGCGAGGACGAGGGTGGAGCCGGCGAGGAGTGCGCCGAAGATTTCTGCGACGGAGGCGTCGAAGCCGAAGGCGGCGTACTGGAGGACGCGAGAGGAGGGAGAGAAGCCGTGGGCACGGCCAGCGGTGATAGCGGTGTTTGCGAGGCCGCGGTGCTGGAGAAGGGTGCCCTTGGGAGTGCCGGTGGAGCCGGAGGTGTAGATGACGTAGGCGAGGTTGTCGGCGCTGGTGCTGGAGGCCGGAGCGGACTCGGGCTGCGCGGAGATGAGGCTCGCGTCGGAATCCAGCCGGACGACGCTTTCCACATTCAGACCCAGCGACTGCACCAGAGTCGCCGTGGTGACGAGCACGGGGGCTGCGCAGTCGCGGAGCATGAAGGAGAGGCGCTCGACGGGGTACGAAGCATCGAGAGGGACCCAGGCGCCGCCGGCCTTGAGGATTGCGAGGATGGAGACGACGAGGTCGAGAGAGCGCTCGACGCAGAGAGCGACGGGGACTTCGGCCGTGACGCCGAGGCCACGCAGGTGGTGAGCGAGGCGATTGGCGCGAGAGTCGAGCTGAGCGTAGGTGAGGGAGGTGCCCTCGAAGCGAAGCGCGATGGCGTCAGGAGTGCGAGCAGCCTGGGCCTCGAAGAGGGCGTGCGCGGTGGCGTTGCGCGGGAAGTCTCGTGCCGTGTCGTTCCACTCGACGAGGAGCTGGTGCTGCTCGGCCTCGGAGAGAAGGGAGAGGGAGGAGAGAGGAGCCTCGGGCTGGGCCGCGGCCTTCTCGAGAAGGGCACCGAGGTGGATGAGCAGCCTGTCGACGGTTTGAGCCGTGAAGAGGTCGGTGCGGTACTCGATGCTGCAACCCAGGCCCTGGGCCGTCTCCTGGAGGGCGAGGGTGAGGTCGAGGCGCGAGGTGCCGGTGTTGGAGGGCTGGACGTGGAAGGTGAGGCCCGGGAGCTTCAGCTCGGTCTCGGGCTGATTCTGGAGCACCACGGCGACCTGGAAGAGGGGCGCGTGAGCGAGGCTGCGCTCGGGGTTGACGGCCTTGACCAGCTCTTCAAACGGAAGGTCCTGATGCGCGTAGGCGCCCAGCGTGTCCTTCCTCACGCGTCCGAGCAGCTCGCGGAAGGAGGGATTGCCACCCAACCGCGCGCGCAGGGCGAGCTGGTTGATGAAGAAGCCGATGAGGCCCTCGGTCTCCGCCTGGTTCCGGTTGGCGATACCGGTGCCGATGACGAAGGCCTCCTGGCCAGAGTAGCGGGACAGGACGGCCTGGAGGCCCGCCACCAGGGCCATGAACAGCGTGGAGCCCTCACGACGGCACAGCGCGTGGAGTGAGTCGACGAGCTGACGCGGCAGCACGCGCGAGACACTCGCGCCTCGGAAGCCCTGCACGGCGGGGCGCGGGAAGTCCGTGGGCAGATCCAGCAGCGGAGGCACCCCCGCGAGGAGCTCCTTCCACCAGGAGAGCTGGGTTTCGAGTGCCTCGCCCTGGAGCCAGGACTGCTGCCATGCGGCGTAGTCGGCGTACTGGATGGGCAGCTCCGGCAGCGGCGAAGGCTGACCCGAGGAGAAGGCCGCGTAGAGCGCCGCCGTCTCGCGCACGAGCACATCCATGGACCAACCGTCCGAGATGATGTGGTGCATCGTCAGCAGCAGCACGTGCCGCTGTTCACCCAGCCGAAGCAGGGTGACGCGCAGCAGGGGGCCGTGCGTGAGGTTGAAGGGACGACGGGCCTCTTCATCGACACGGAGTTGGAGCTCGGCATCGTCGAGTCCGGACAGCTCCACCACGGGCACCGACACAGGCATCGGCGCATGCACGAGCTGCTCGGGGCCCGCGCGGAACGTCGTGCGCAGCACCTCATGGCGCCGGACGACTTCCGTGAAGGCTCGCTCCAGCGCGTCTGTGTCCACCACGCCTTCGAGCCGCAGCGCGATGGGCATGTTGTACGACGGGCTGCCCGGCTCCAACTGGTCCAGGAACCACAGTCGCTGCTGCGCGAAGGACGGCACGAAGGCCCGGGGCGCTTCGCCATCACGCGGAAGGGCGGTGAGAGGCGGCCTCTGGAGCTTCGCGCCCGCGCTCAGGGCGGCGTCGATGCGCGTGGCCAGCGTGTGGACCGTCGGCGCCTCGAACAGCTCGCGCAGGGGCAACTCGACCTGGAACGCGGACCGCACGCGTGAGACGAGCTGCGTGGCGAGCAGCGAGTGTCCGCCCAGCTCGAAGAAGCTGACGGTGGTGCTGACATTCGGCACTCCGAGCACCTGGGCGAACAGCCCCGCGAGCAGCTCCTCGGTGGGCGTACCCGGCGTGGCCTGGGACGCGTCCTCGGTAAGCCACGACTGCTCGGGCACGGGCAGCGCCTTGCGGTCCACCTTGCCGTTCGCGGTGAGGGGCAGCGCGTCCATCATCCGCAGCGCGGACGGAACCATGTACTCGGGCAGGCGCTGGGCGATGAACGCTCGCAGCGCGGGGGCCTCCAGCGAGGACGCACCCACGACGTAACCCACCAGTCGCTTGTCTCCGGGCCGGTCCTCGCGAGCGAGCACCACGGCTTCACGCACTTCGGGATGCGCGAGCAGGGCGGACTCGATTTCGGCCAGCTCGATGCGGTAGCCGCGCACCTTCACCTGGGCGTCGGCGCGACCGAGGAACTCCAACACGCCGTCATGGCGCCAGCGGGCCTGGTCGCCCGTGCGGTAGAGCCGGGCGCCGGGCACGGAGGAGAACGCATCCGGGACGAACCGCTCGGCCGTCATCGCCGGCTGGCCGACGTAGCCGCGTGCCACGCCCTCGCCTCCGATGAACAGCTCACCTGTGACACCCACGGGCACCACCTGCCCATGCGCATCCAGCACGTACACCTGCGTGTCACCAATCGGGCCGCCAATGGGCGCGGTGGCTCCGTGGATGGGGCCATTCACCGTCCAGGACGTGGCGTCGACCGCCGTCTCGGTGGGGCCGTAGCAGTTGGCCAGACGGGTCTCCGGCCACTGCGCGCGGATGCGCCGCGCGAGCTCCGCCGGGAGTGCTTCACCACCGGACACCAGCACTCGCAGGCCCGTGGCGCGCTCGAGCCGATCGGCCTCCACGAACAGGCTGAGCTGCGAGGGGACGAGCTGGAGCACTGTCACCTGCCGATGCGCGAGCACCGTCAGCAGTGCGTCCATGTCCAGGTCCGCCGCCGCCGGAGGCAGCACCAGCCGCGCACCGCTGACCAGCGTGGAGATCAGCTCCGGCACCACGGCGTCGAAGCCAGGGGCCGTCTTCTGCAGCACGCGGTCGCTGGGCCCCAGGCCCAGATTCGAGCTGAACCAGGCCGTGTGTCGGGCCAGGGCGCGGTGCGGCACCAGTACGCCCTTGGGGCGTCCCGTCGAGCCGGACGTGAAGAGGATGTACGCCGCGCTTTCCGAAGGCAGGACCGGGGCGCGGAAGGTGCTGCTCGCCACCGGTTCGGACGCCAGCACGTCTTCGAGCACCAGGACGCCAGCCGTCCCCGCTGGCAGCGCCTCACGCAGCGCGCGCTGGGTCAGCACGACCGTGGGCGCGGTGTCGTCCAGCATCATCGCCAGTCGCTCGGACGGCGAGGAAGGATCGAGTGGGACCCAGACGCCACCCGCGGCGAGAATGCCGAGGACTCCGGCGACCAGCTCGGGTGAGCGACGCGCGAACAGACCGACGCGCACTTCGGGCCCGATGCCTCGCTGACGCAGCACTTCCGCCAGCGCGAGCGCCTGCCGCTCCAGCTCGCGATACGTGAGCTGCCCGTCGTTCCACTCCAGGGCGACAGTCTCGGGGGCCAGGGCGGCGCGCGACTGGAACCACGCGAAGACGGAGGTGTCGCGCGGGAAGTCCGAGCGCGTGTCGTTCCACTCCACCACCAGCCGGTGCCGCTCCTCGGTGGAGAGCACGGGCAGCGCGGCGAGCGTGAGGTCCGGGTGGTTCACCGCCGCTTCGAGCAGGCGCGTGAAGTGCCCCGTCATGGCCTGGATGGTCTCCAGGTCGAAGAGGTCCGTGTTGTATTCGAACCCGCCCGTGAGCCCGCCCTGCGTCTCCTGGAGGACGAGGGACAGGGCGTACTTCGCGATGCCCGGGTCCACGTCCGCGGAAGTGAGGGTGAGCTCCGACAGGGTCAGCGAGGGGGCAGGCATGTTCTGCAGCGCGAACATCACCTGGAACAGCGGCGAGTGACTCAGGCTGCGCGCGGGCTGCAACTCCTCCACCAACTGCTCGAACGGGACGTCCTGGTTCGTGAGCGCGCCGAGCGCCGTCTCTCGGGCCTGCTCGACGAGTGCGCGGAACGTCATGTCACCGGACATGCGTCCACGGAGGACGAGCGTGTTGATGAACACGCCGATGAGGCCCTCGGTCTCCGGACGATTGCGCCCGGCCACCGGTGAGCCCACGAGCACGTCGTCCTGACCCGTGGCGCGGTACAGCAGCGCCTCGAACGCGGCGAGCAGCACCATGAACGGCGTGGCGCCCATGTGCTGGCTGAAGGTCGTCACGGCGGAGGAGACCGCAGGAGACAGTCGCACGGGGTAGGTCGAGCCGGCCTGGGTCTGCATCGCCGGAACGGGACGGTCTGTCGGCAGCGTGAGCACGTGGTTCGCGCCCGCGAGCTGGGTCCTCCAGTACGTGAGCTGTCGCTCCAGCTCACCGGCCTCCAGCCACTGGTGCTGCCAGGCGGCGTGGTCGGCGTACTGCACGCGCAGCTCCGGCAGGGACGCGGGACGTCCCTCGCGAGCGGCGATGTACAGCTCCCCGGCCTCGCGCACGAGCACGCCCGTGGACCAGCCGTCGGAGATGATGTGGTGCATCGTCAGCAGGAGCACGTGCAGGCGCTCATCCATGCGGAGCAGCGTCACGCGCAGCAGGGGGCCTCGGGCCAGGTCGAAGGGCCGCTGCGCCTCCTGGAGCGACAACCTCTTCGCTTCGTCCTCGCGTTGCGCGGAGGGGTGCGCGGACAGGTCCACGAGTGCGAACTTGAGCTCCGCCGCCTCGGCGATGGCCTGCACCGGGCTGCCGTGGGCATTCGCGGGGAACGTGGTGCGCAGCGACTCATGGCGCCGCACCAGCGCACCGAAGGCCTGCTCCAGGGCCGCGACATCGACCGGGCCATCCAAGCGGATGGCGGCGGGCAGGTTGTAGAGGGCGGTGCCCGGCTCGAGCTGATCCAGGAACCACAGCCGCCGCTGCGCGAAGGACAGCGGAAGCTCACCCGTGCGAGGCACCGGCACCAGCTCTGGCGCCCGTGACGCACCCGCACCCGCATGCGCGACCGCTTCGAGCCGTGCGGCCAGCTTCGCCACCGTGGGGGCCTCGAACAGCTCCCTCAGTGGCACTTCCATGCCGAAGGTGGCCTGGATGCGAGACATCGACTGCGCGGCGAGCAGGGAGTGGCCGCCCAGTTCGAAGAAGTCGTCGTGGATACCCACGCGCTCGATGTGCAGCAGCTCGGCCCAGAGTGCGGCGAGCTGGGTTTCGACGTGGGTCCGGGGCGCGACGTATTCGCGGACCGGAGCGGAGAGGGACGCGTCGGGCGAGGGCAGCGCGTTGCGGTCCACCTTGCCATTGGGCGTGAGGGGGAGCGCGGCGAGCACTGCGATGGTGGAAGGCACCATGTGCTCGGGCAGGCGTCGCTTGAGCGACTCGCGCAGGGCCGCGACGTCGATGGTGTCGCTGGAGTCGGCGACGACGTAGGCGACGAGGCGCTTGTCGCCAGCGTCTTCGGTACGGACGACGGCGACGGCCTGGTGGACGGAGGGGTGGAAGAGGAGAGCGGCCTCGACTTCACCGAGCTCGATGCGGAAGCCGCGCAGCTTCACCTGGTCGTCGATACGGCCGAGGAATTCGAGGGTGCCGTCGGGCAGCCAGCGAGCCTTGTCACCGGAGAGGTAGAGGCGAGCGCCGGGAGAGGGGCTGAAGGGGTTGGGGACGAAGCGCTCGGCGGTGAGGGCGGGCTGGGAGAGGTAGCCACGAGCGAGGCCGACGCTGTCGACGCAGAGCTGGCCGGGGACACCGACGGGCAGTGGGCGCAGAGAGGAGTCGAGGACGTAGACGCGGACGTTGTCCCAGGGCTTGCCGATGGAAGGAGTCTGGCCGGGGAGGAGAGGAGCGGAGATGGAGGCGCAGACGGTGACTTCGGTGGGGCCGTAGGCGTTGAGGAGACGGAGGCGAGAGCCCCAGCGCTGGACGAGCTCGGGAGGGCAGGCCTCACCGGCGGAGATGAGGGTTTGGAGAGAGGGAAGGTCCTCGGGGCGCATCTGCGCGAGGACGGAGGGAGTGAGGGTGACGGCGGAGATGGACTCGTCGCGGAGCAAGTCGCGCAGAGGAGCGCCAGGGAGGAGGCGCTCGCGAGGAGCGAGGACGAGGGTGGAGCCGGCGAGGAGGGCGCCGAAGATTTCCGCGACGGAGGCGTCGAAGCCGAAGGCGGCGTACTGGAGGACGCGAGAGGAGGGAGAGAAGCCGTGGGCACGGCCAGCGGTGAGCGCGGTGTTGGCGAGGCCGCGGTGCTGGAGAAGGGTGCCCTTGGGAGTGCCGGTGGAGCCGGAGGTGTAGATGACGTAGGCGAGGTTGTCGGCGCTGGTGGCGGAGGCCGGAGGGGACTCGGGCTGCGCGGAGATGAGGCTCGCGTCGGAATCCAGGCGGACGATGCTCGGGACTTTCAGGCCCAGCGACTCGACGAGCGACGCCGTGGTGACGAGCACGGGGGCGGCGCAGTCGCGGAGCATGAAGGAGAGGCGCTCGACGGGGTACGAAGCATCGAGAGGGACCCAGGCGCCGCCAGCCTTGAGGATGGCGAGGATGGAGACGACGAGGTCGAGAGAGCGCTCGACGCAGAGGGCGACGGGGACTTCGGCCGTGACGCCGAGGCCACGCAGGTGGTGAGCGAGGCGATTGGCGCGAGAGTCGAGCTGAGCGTAGGTGAGGGAGGTGCCCTCGAAGCGAAGCGCGGTGGCGTCAGGAGTGCGAGCGGCCTGGGCCTCGAAGAGAGCGTGAGCGGTGGCGTCGCGCGGGAAGGCACGCTCCGTGTCGTTCCACTCGACGAGGAGCTGGTGCTGCTCGGCCTCGGAGAGAAGGGAAAGGGAGGAGAGAGGTGCCTCGGGCTGAGCCGCGGCCTTCTCGAGAAGGGCACCGAGGTGGATGAGCAGCCTGTCGACGGTTTGAGCCGTGAAGAGGTCGGTGCGGTACTCGATGCTGCAACCCAGGCCCTGGGCCGTCTCCTGGAGGGCGAGGGTGAGGTCGAGGCGCGAGGTGCCGGTGTTGGAGGGCTGCAGGTGGAAGGTGAGGCCCGGAACCTTCAGCTCGGTCTCGGGCTGGTTCTGGAGCACCACGGCGACCTGGAAGAGAGGCGCGTGAGCGAGGCTGCGCTCGGGGTTGACGGCCTTGACCAGCTCTTCGAACGGAAGGTCCTGATGCGCGTAGGCGCCCAACGTGTCGTGGCGGACACGTGCGAGCAGCTCGCGGAAGGAGGGATTGCCACCCAGCCGTGCGCGCAGGGCGAGCTGGTTGACGAAGAAGCCGATGAGGCCTTCGGTCTCCGAGTGGTTCCGATTGGCGATACCGGTGCCGATGACGAAGTCCTCCTGTCCGGAGTAGCGGGACAGGACGGCCTGGATGCCGGCCATCAGGGCCATGAACAGCGTGGAACCCTCACGACGGCTCAGCGCGTGGAGTGAGTCGACGAGCTGACGCGGCAGCACGCGCGAGACACTCGCGCCTCGGAAGCCCTGCATGGCGGGACGCGGGAAGTCCGTGGGCATGTCCAGGTGCAACGCCGCTCCGGACAGATACGCACTCCACCAGTCGAGCTGGGCGTCGAGCGCCTCGCCCTTGAGCCAGGACCGCTGCCATGCGGCGTAGTCGGCGTACTGGATGGGCAGCTCGGGCAGCGGTGAAGGGCGCCGCGCCGCGAAGGCCTCGTAGAGCGCGGTGGACTCACGCACGATCAGGCCCATGGACCAGCCGTCCGAGATGATGTGGTGCATCGTCATCATCAACACGTGCCGCTGTTCACTCAGCCGCAGCAGCGCGGTCCGCAGCAGGGGGCCACGCGCGAGGTCGAAAGGACGCTCGGCCTCCGCGAGGACTCGACGCTGGACTTCCTCGTCGCGCGCCTCTTCGGTGAGCGCGGACAGGTCTTCCAGCGGCATTGGCACGGCCGCGGGAGGATGGATGATCTGAACCGGGCCCTCGCGGAACGTGGTGCGCAGCACCTCGTGGCGGCGCACCAACTCCGTGAAGGACTGCTGCAACGCATCCATGTCCAGCGTGCCCTCGAGATGAATCGCGAGGGGCATGTTGAAGGTCGCGCTACCTGGCTGAAGCTTGTCGAGGAACCACAAGCGCTGCTGTGCGAACGACAGCGGTGGCGGCTGCGAGCGGTCCGTGCGGACCAGCGGCGGTGTTTGCGACACAGCCGTCTGTTGATTCACTCGCTCGGCGAGCTGTGAAACGGAGGGGGCCTCGAAGAGTTCGCGGAGTGGGAGCTCGACGTTGAAGGTGGAGCGGATGCGAGAGACGACCTGGGTGGCGAGAAGGGAGTGCCCACCCAGGGCGAAGAAGCTCTCGGTGACGCTGACGCGAGGCAGGTTGAGGACGGCGCCGAAGAGCTCGGCGAGCTTCTCTTCCGTGGGGGTACGAGGTGCGACGAAGGTCGACTCGTCCGTCAGGCTCGCCGCGTCGGGAGCCGGCAGCAGCCTCCTGGCGAGCTTCCCGCTGGGAGTCAGCGGCAGGGCCTCCAGGGCGACGAAGACGGAGGGCACCATGTACTCGGGCAGGCGCTTGAGCAGGGCGGAGCGGAGCGCTTCGGGCGGGACTGCGTCCGTCCCAGAGACAGGGACGACATAGCCGACGAGGCGCCTGGCGCCGGGGACGTCCTCTCGGACGATGGCCGCGGCGTCGCGGATGCCAGGCAGGGAGCGCAGCGCGGCCTCGACTTCGCCAAGCTCGACGCGGAAGCCGCGCAGCTTCACCTGTCCGTCGAGACGGCCGAGGAACTCGACGGTGCCCGAGGAGGTCCATCGAGCGGAGTCGCCGGTGCGATAGAGGCGTGCACCCGGCGTCGACGAGAACGGGTGGGGAACGAACTTCTCGGCCGTCAGCGCGGGCCTGTCGGTGTAGCCGAGTGCCAGGTGCGCGCCGCCGATGAAGAGTTCACCGGGCACGCCCACGGGCGTCGGCTGGCCAAGCGAGTCGAGGACGAAGAGCTGCGTGTGAGGCAGCGGCGAGCCGATGGAGGGCAGCCGGGGCCAGGAGGCGGGCGCTCCCTGCATGCGGAACGCGGAGACGACGTGCGTCTCGGAGGGACCGTACTGGTTCTCCAGGACGCAGCCCGGGAGCTTCTCGAAGAGGGCGACGAGGGCGGGAGTGATCTGGAGTTGCTCACCGGCCGTCACCACCTCGCGCAACGTCGTGGGAACGGTCGCGCCGTGAGAGACGGCGTCAGCGAGGGCCTGGAGCGCGACGAAGGGCAGGAAGAGCCGCCCGACGCGCTGCTGGTGCATGAAATCGAGCAGCGCGGGGATGTCCTGGCGCAGACCGCCAGTGGGCAGCACGAGCGTTCCGCCGGCCCACCATGTGGAGAAGATCTCCTGGCACGACACATCGAAGCTGAGCGAGGCGAACTGGAGGGTGGTGGCCGAAGGCACCACGGACTGGCGCAACTGCCAGGACAGCAAATGGCTCAGCGCGCGGTGAGGAAGGGCGACACCCTTGGGTCTGCCGGTGGAGCCGGAGGTGTAGATAACGTAGGCGGGGGACTCGGGAGAGAACGCGACGTCGGGCGAGTGAGGCGGTTGGGCGGAGATGGCGTCCGCCTCCGCGTCGACGAGGATGAGTCGCGCACTCGATGACGCGGGCAGCGAGGCCCGGAGGCTGGAGTGGGAAAGGACGACCGGCGCCGCGGAGTCCTCGAGCATGAACGCGAGGCGCTCGGAGGGGTAGTTGGGGTCGAGCGGCAGATACGACGCGCCAGCCTTGAGCGTCGCGAGGACCGCGACGGCCATGTCGAGCGACTTGTCGAGGCAGAGGCCGACGGAGCTGCCCGGTGAGACGCCGTGTTCGCGCAGCAAGTGCGCGAGTTGATTGGCCCGCGTGTCGAGCTGGGCGTAGGTGAGCGAGGCAACACCATCCGAGACGGCGATGGCGTGGGGCTTCCGCGCCACCTGCGCTTCCACGGGACGGTGGATGGGCGAGGTGACGTGATGGACGCTCGCGGTGTCGTTCCACTCGGTGAGGAGCTGGTGCTTCTCCTGCGTGCTCAGCAGCGGCAGGTGGGCGAGGGACTGGCTCGGGTCGGCGATGGCGGCCTGGAGCAGCCGCGACAGGTGCTCGCCCATGCGCTGGGCGGTGCTCCGGTCGAAGAGGTCGGTGTTGAATTCGAGCAGGCCGTGGATGTCGGCGCCGGAGTCGACGAGGAGAATCGAGAGGTCGAACTTGGCGGTGCCACTGTCCACGTCGATGGCGCGCAGGGCGCCGGACGCGTCACTCCGGGACGAGACGGGGGGCGCCGTCTGCAGCGCGAGCATGGCCTGGAAGAGGGGTGAGCGGCTGAGGTCGCGCTGAGGCTGGAGTTCCTCGACGAGCTTCTCGAAGGGAACGTCCTGGTGCGAGTAGGCGCCGAGGGTGGACTCGCGCACCTGGGCGAGCAGCTCGCGGAAGGACATGTCCAGGCGGAGCTGGGTGCGCAGCGCGAGCGTGTTGACGAAGAAGCCGATGATGCCTTCGAGCTCGGCCTGCCGGCGGTTGGCGATGGGCGAGCCGACGACGATGTCGTCGTGGCCGGAGTAGCGGGCGAGGAGGACGTTGAAGGCGGACAGCAGCACCATGAAGGGCGTGACGCCCTCGCGGTTGCAGAGGGTGCGAAGCGCGGTGGTGAGGTCCGCTCCAAGGCGCACGGGGAGATTGGCGCCGTGGGCGGACTGGACGGGAGGACGCGGCCTGTCGGTGGGCAGCTCCAGGGCATGCGGCGCCCCCGCGAGGTGGTTGCGCCACCAGGAGACCTGCTGAGCCAGCGCCTCATCCCGCAGCCAGCCTCGCTGCCATGCGGCGTAGTCGGCGTACTGGAGTGCCAGCGGCGCCAGCGGTGAGGGCAGGCCCTGGCTGAAGGCGGAGTACAGCTCGAGGACCTCGCGGCCGAAGACGCCGGCGGACCAACCGTCCGACACGATGTGGTGGACGGTGATGAGCAGCACATGGCGCTGCTCGTCGAGGCGCACGAGGGTGGCGCGCAGCAGCGGGGCGCGCGTCAGGTTGAAGGGAGTCTGGGCCTCGACGGTGGCGAGGCGCTGGGCCTCGGCGTCGCGGTCGGATTCCGGAAGGTGTCCGAGGTCGACGTGCGAGAGGTCGAACGGGACGTCGGAGTGGATGCGCTGCGCGGGCTGGCCGTCGTCACGGGAGAGGAACGTGGTGCGAAGCGACTCGTGGCGACGGACGAGTTCCTGGAGTGCGCGAGAGAGCGCTTCGGTGTGCAACTCACCGTTCACCTGGAGCGCGGTGGGGATGTTGTAGAAGGGACTGTCGGGCTGGAGCTTGTCGAGGAACCAGAGGCGCTGCTGCGCGAAGGAGAGCGGCAGGTCGCCGGAGCGCGGAACGGGCGCCAAGGGCGGAAGCTGGAGGCCGTCCTGAGTCTGGCGGGTGGCTTCGATGCGCGGCGCGAGCTGGGCGACGCTGGCGGCCTCGAAGAGAGCACGAACGGGCAGCTCGACGCCGAAGGACTGGCGAATGCGAGAGATGAGCTGGGTGGCGAGGAGGGAGTGGCCACCGAGTTCGAAGAAGTTGTCAGTGACACCGACGCGCTCGACGCGGAGGACTGAGGCGAAGAGGGAGGCGAGCAGCTCCTCGGAAGGAGTGCGAGGCGCGATGTGCTCACGCGAGGTGGGAGTGAAGTCCGGAGCCGGGAGCGCCTTGCGTTCCACCTTGCCGCTGGGGCTCAGGGGGAGTGCTTCGAGGAAGACGAAGGCGGAGGGCACCATGTACTCGGGGAGGCGCTGTGAGAGCGCGGCCCGGAGTGAAGCGGAGTCGGTGTCGCCAGAGGAGACGACGTAGGCGACGAGACGGGACTCGTCACGGACGACGACGACGGTGTCGGAGACGGAGGGAAGCGAGCGAAGCGCGGCCTCGACTTCGCCCAACTCAATGCGGAAGCCACGCAGCTTGACCTGGAAGTCGGAGCGGCCGAGGTACTCGAGGGAGCCGTCTGAGAGCCAGCGAGCGACGTCGCCGGTGCGGTAGAGGCGGGCACCGGGAGAGGCGCTGAAGGCGTCGGGGATGAAGCGCTCAGCGGTGAGGTGGGGCTTGCGCCAGTAGCCGAGGCCGACCTGGACACCGCCGATGAAGAGCTCACCGGGGACACCGACGGGAGAAGGCTGATTGTCGGAGTCGAGGACGTAGAGGCGGGTGTTGGCGACGGGCCTGCCGATGGGGATGGAGGACCGGGAGGAGCCGCGAGCGCAGTGGAAGAAGGAGACGTCGACGGCGGCCTCGGTGGGGCCGTAGAGGTTGTGGACCTCGGCGGAAGCGGGCAGGCGCGCATGGGCGCGAGTCACCAAGTCCGAAGTGAGAGCCTCACCACTGCAGACGACGCGACGAAGCGAGGAGAGCTTCTCGACACCCGGCTCCTCCAAGAAGGCGCGGAGCATGGAGGGGACGAAGTGGAGCGTGGAGACACGCTGCTCGGAGATGAGGCGGACGAGGTAGGCGGGGTCCTGGTGTCCACCGGGTTTCGCGAGGACGAGCCGCGCGCCGGTCATGAGGGGCCAGAAGAACTCCCAGACGGAGACGTCGAAGGAGAAGGGAGTCTTCTGGAGGACGGTGTCCATCGCCGTCAGCGCGTACTGCTGCTGCATCCACAGCAGGCGGTTGACGACGCCCGAGTGGGCATTCATGGCGCCCTTGGGGCGGCCCGTGGAGCCCGAGGTGAAGATGACGTAGGCGAGGGCGTCAGGGCCGGCGAGCGACTCCAGCGAGGAGGAGGGCTGTCGCGAGACAGCGTCCCACTGGGAGTCGAGGCAGAGGACGCGAGAGGCGTGCTGGGGGAGGACGGACGTCAGGTGCTCATGGGTGAGGAGCACGGGAGCGTCAGCGTCCTCGAGCATGCCGGCGAGGCGCTCGCGGGGATACGCGGGGTCCAGGGGGACGTAGGCGGCGCCGGACTTGAGGACTGCGAGCAGGGCGACGACGAGGTCGAGCGAGCGCTCCAGGCAGACACCGACGAGAGAGCCGGGGCGCGCGCCGAGAGTACGCAGGTGGTGAGCGAGCTGGTTGGAGCGTGAATCGAGCTGCGCGTAGGTGAGGAGACTGTCTTCGAAGCGAACGGCCTCGGCATGGGGAGAACGAAGCGCCTGCGCTTGGATGATCGAGTGAAGGGTGGCCTCACTCGGGTACTTCACGTGAGCGCCCTGGAAGTCGGAGAAGAGTTGAGTCTTCTCGTCGTCGGCGAGCAGGCCGAGGTGGCGCAGGGGCGCGTCGACGCGAGAGGTGGCGTCGGTGAGGAGGCTGACGAAGTGGCGAGCCATGCGACGCGGAGTGGCTGCGTCGAAGAGGTCGGAGTTGAAGTCGAGGGAGCCGAGCAGACGACCCTGGCTCTCGCTCATGCCGAGGGAGAGGTCGAACTTGGCGGAGTGAAGCTCGGAGCTGAGGACGTCGAGGGAGAGGCCCGGGAGGCGGAGGGCATCGTCAGGAGCGTTCTGGAAGGTGAAGGAGACCTGGAACAGCGGGCTGCGACTGAGGTCGCGCTGAGGCTGGAGTTCCTCGACGAGCTTCTCGAAGGGGACGTCCTGGTGCTCGTAGGCCGCGAGGGTGGACAGGCGCACCTGCTCCAACAACTGGCGGAAGGACTGGCCGCCATTGATGTGAGCACGCAGGACGAGCGTGTTGACGAAGAAGCCGATGAGGCCCTCGGTCTCCGCGCGATTGCGGTTGGCGATGGGAGAGCCAACGCAGATGTCGTCCTGACGAGAGTAGCGAGACAGCAGCAGTTGCCACGCGGCGAGCAGCACCATGAAGGGCGTGGCGCCCTCGCGCTGGGCGAGTGCCTTCACGGCGAAGGTCAGCTCAGCAGACAGCTCGAAAGGAATCAGCGAGCCGCGGAAGGACTGGACGGCGGGACGGGGCCTGTCGGTAGGCAGCTCAATAGCAGGAGAAGCGCCCGCGAGCTGGTTGCGCCACCAGGCGATTTCTGAGGCGAGGACATCACCCTGGAGCCACTGGCGCTGCCAGACGGAGAAGTCGGCGTACTGGATGGGCAGAGGCGCAAGCTGAGCGGGTTCGCCGCCGGAGAACTGGCGGTAGAAGGCGGCCAGCTCGCGGACCATGACGGCGATGGACCAACCGTCGGAGGCGATGTGGTGGACGGTGACGAGCAACTGGTGCTCGGACGCATCCAGGCGGAGGAGTGACGCGCGGACGACGGGGCCCCGGGCGAGGTCGAACGGACGCACGGCTTCGGCTGCCGCCAACCGCTGTGCCTCGGCGTCACGCTCCTGCTGGGGCAGGGCGGAGAGGTCAATGAGAGGCATCTCCAGCCGGAAGTCGAGCTGGACGTGCTGAACGGGCTGGCCCTCATGAATGGCGAAGTGGGTGCGCAGGGTCTCGTGACGCTGAATCAGCGCGTTGAGGGACTGGAGCAGCGCATCCGAGTCAAGCGAGCCAGAGAGCTTGAGCGCCCAGGGGATGTTGTAGGTGGAAGCGCCGGGCTGGAGCTGGTCGAGGAACCAGAGGCGCTGCTGGGCGAAGGAGAGAGGCGGCGGCTGGGCACGGTCGACGGGGACGAGGGCCGGCTGGCGAGACGAGGAGCCGTGGAGCAAGTCCAGCCGCTCGGAAAGGAGAGCGACGGTGGGAGAAGAGAAGAGCTCACCAAGGGGCAGCTCGACGTCGAAGGTGGAGCGGATGCGAGAGACGACTTGAGTGGCGAGGAGGGAGTGGCCGCCCAACTCGAAGAAGTCGCCGTGGATGCTGACGCGCTCCAGGCCGAGGACGTCGGAGAAGATGGAGGCGAGGCGGGACTGGGTGAGGGTGGAGGGAGGGGCGAAGTCGTCGCCGGAGGCGTCAGCAGCGGCGAAGTCGGGAGGAGGAAGAGCCTTCCTGTCGAGCTTCCCGTTGGCGGAGAGGGGGAAGGCGGAGAGGGAGACGAGAGCGGCCGGCACCATGTACTCGGGCAGGCGCTGCGAAAGGAATGTGCGCAGCGCCGAGCCATCGACAGAGGACTCGGCCGAGGTGAAGTAGGCGATGAGACGCTTGTCGCCGGGGACGTCCTCGCGAGCGAGGACGACGGCTTCCTGGATGCCGGAGAAGAGACGGAGGGCAGCCTCGACTTCACCCAGCTCAATGCGGAAGCCACGGACCTTCACCTGGAAGTCGGAGCGGCCGAGGAACTCGAGAGTGCCGTCGGCGAGCCAGCGGACTCGGTCACCGGTGCGATAGAGGCGAGCACCAGGAGTGCTGCTGAAGGGATGCGGGACGAAGCGCTCGGCGGTGAGGTCAGCGCGGTTGAGGTAACCCCAAGCAAGGCCGTCACCCCCGACGAAGAGCTCTCCAGGGACGCCCGGAGGCAGGGGCTGGAAGGAGGCGTCGAGGACGAAGGCGGAGGAGTTGGAGAGAGGAGCGCCGATGGGGACGGAGCGAGAGAAGGAGTCCCCATTCCGCAGCGAGTGAGTGGCGGAGAAGGTGGTGTTCTCGGTAGGGCCGTAGCCGTTGACGAGGACGTGGCCGGGGGGCAGCCGCGAGAGGTGCTCG
This sequence comes from Myxococcus llanfairpwllgwyngyllgogerychwyrndrobwllllantysiliogogogochensis, assembly GCF_006636215.1. GTDB lineage: Bacteria > Myxococcota > Myxococcia > Myxococcales > Myxococcaceae > Myxococcus > Myxococcus llanfairpwllgwyngyllgogerychwyrndrobwllllantysiliogogogochensis. The sequence goes on from NZ_VIFM01000238.1 coordinate 15,966, forward strand.
CGGACGCGAGAAGGCGGCAGGACGTCGCCACCGGCAAGCACCTGGCGGACACCAGCCAGCGCGACGGGCTGAGTCGCCACCATCTGCTCGAAGAGAGCGGCGGTAAGCCAGAGGGAGGTGATGCCCTCGCGGACAAGCAGAGAGCCCAACTCCTCGAGGGACAGGGCATGAGGAGGAGCGAGGACGAGCTTGGAGCCGTGGAGGAGAGCGCCCCAGATTTCGAGGGTGGAGGCGTCGAAGGCCACGGGGGCTGCGTGGAGCCAGACGTCGGAAGCGGCGAAGGAGATGAAGGAAGAGGAGACGAGGCGGGTGACGCCTCGGTGAGGGACGCAGACACCCTTGGGCTCACCGGTGGAGCCGGAGGTGAACATGACGTAGGCAAGGTCATTGCCCGTCACGTCCAGAAGGGGCGCCGAAATGGGCTGGCGAGCGATGAGAGCAGCCTCCTCATCGATGACGAGGAGGACGGCACCGAAAGCAGGCAGGTCATCGACGACGTCGGAGTGAGAGAGGACGACGCCGGCTGAGGACTCGCGGAGGACGAAGGCGAGGCGGTCGGAGGGCCAGGCCTTGTCGAGGGGGACGTAGGAGGCGCCGGCCTTGAGGA
>NZ_VIFM01000239.1 GCF_006636215.1 Myxococcus llanfairpwllgwyngyllgogerychwyrndrobwllllantysiliogogogochensis
TCTCCAACTGCTTCCGTCCAGGTCGGGGAAGGAGACCTGGCTCTCCCCCGGATTCACGCCGTCCACGCGTGCGTAGCCGTTCTTGTTGAGGGTGCCCTCTCGAGTGGTGCCGTCCGGCAGCGTCACCATGTAGTGCGCGTTGGGGACGGGCTTGCCCCCTTCGTCCGTCAACTCGATGACCAGCCATGTCGGCTCCTCGATGGACGCCTCCGCGGGCTTCTGGATGAACGTATCCGGCGAGGGCGGGGGCACGAGCACGGGGCGCTCCACCTCCAGCGCCACCAGCTCGCCGCGGGTGAAGGCGTCGGCGAGCCGCTGCTTGAGGCGCCGCTCGTACTGGCCGCGCTCCAGTCGGGACTGCCCCAGTGGCGGGCCGCCGCCGAGCGCCTCGTCCATGGCATGCAGCGTGCGCGCCGTGGGCGTCGTCAGCCAGTGGTCGAGAGCGGACGTGACGAAGACGTCCGGCACCCGGTTCCGTTGCGCCTCGCGGCTGGCGGATAGGACGACGACCCAGTCCGAGCCTCGGGCCGGCAACGTCCACCGGCGTTCCCCACTTGGTTGCGACATGACAGCGCCCCCCATCCGCCGGAGTGTACTTGCTGGGACTGACCTGAGGCATTCCCGACAGGCTGGCCGCATGGACCACGCCCAGCGTCGCCAGTGACAGCGACAAGACCCTCTTGGCATGCAGGTCGTCTCCGAAGAGTCCGTCGAGGAAGGCATGCACCTTCTTTTCATTGAGGGGGCTCACCCTGTCGAGCGTGTCCTACTCTTCGCACGAGCCGGCGGACCTGCCGCTTCCTCGTCAGCCTGCTGAATGAGGGGATGCCTCGGGGAAGTCACCGCAACTCGGCGGGCAATCGCGTCACATCCAACCTGGGCACGCCGACCTGGGTCACCGCCTGCGCGCCGAACCAGTTGGCCAGCTCCGCGCAGCGCGCGAGCGACTCCCCGCGCAGCAGCCCCAGGGTGAAGCCCGCGAGGAAGCAGTCTCCCGCGCCTGTCGGGTCCACCTCCTCCACGGGCCAGGACGGCACCTGGAGCGTGTCTCGCGCGGTCAGCACCGTGCATCCCTTCGCGCCTCGCGTCACCACCAGACACGTCTTCGCGCGCACGGCGTCGAGGTCCAGCACACGCGCCTCCTCCTCGCTCGCCTTGAGCACGTGCAGGTGCCCCAAGAGCGCCGCGAAGGGCGTGTCCTCGAGTCTCTGATTGAGCACGCGGCCGTGTTCATCCAGGGTCCGCAGCAGCCCCTGCGCATCCGCCAGCACCTGTGTCGCGTGCTGGGACATCCGGATGAGCGTCTCGGGCAACACCTCCCCCATGACTCCACAAGCGAGCGCCACCCGCGCGTCGAAGATGATGTCCTTGGGGCGGATGGGGGCGGCGCGCGCACCCACTCGCAGCACCCGCTCCTCCTGGCTCAGGTCCGCGATGAACCGCGTGGTGCGCGTGCCCGGGACGATGAGCGGCGGATACCGCACGCGGTCCGCATAGGCGAAGTCCTCGCCCGCGACCGCTACCACCGCATGGTCCACACCCATGGCCTCGAACACCGAGGAGATGTACGCCGCCGAACCCCCGAGCGTGTGCACCGTGTCCCCCGGGCCTCGCGACAACACGTCATGGCAGTAGTTGCCCACCACCAGCGCATCGCACGAGGACCTGGGAGGCATGGCGGGCCTACTTGCGCGTGAAGCTCGCCGGCACGGGCGCGCCCGCGGACTTCTCATCCGTCCACGAGATGTGCAGCACCCACCAGCGCTGGCCGTCGAAGATGAGCTGTACGTTGTTGATGCCACGGGAGAACGGCTGGCTCTCGGGCGACTCGCGGGACTCGTACGCGCTCAACACGTTGACCAGGTCTCCATAGCCGGCGACCTGCCGATGCGTCTCCTTCTCGAAGAAGCCTCGCGTCTTGAAGAGCTCCTCACTGAAGGCCGCGTAGTCGTCGGGGGTGATGGGCGCGACACCCGGAAGGCCACCGGGCCTGGCGCGCTGGACGGAGACCAACTGCGCGCCGGGATAGAAGAGGGAGCGGAAGCGCTGCCAGTCACGCGGCTTGCCCGCGGGTCCGCTGATGACGTCGTAGAGCGCGGCGAGCAGCCCGTCCTGCGTCTTCACGTCCTCGGGGCGCGCCTGGGGCATCTTCTGGAGCGCGACCTGGGTCTTCTCCGCCGACAGCTTCATCGGGTTGGGCATCGCGGACTTGGGAGCGGAGGGGGGACTCGCGGGCGCCTGTGGCTTCGCGGCGGGACTTCCCGTCGCGGGGGCGGGCGCGGCGGAAGGCTGGGCAAACGACGGAGCCGCGAGCAACAGGGTCGCGGCGCACACTGCGGTGTACAGACGATGCATGGGATGAACCTCCAAGACGTCAAGGAAGCACCGCGCGGCAGATTATCCCGATGTCCGTGGAACTGTCTGATGCCGCGCGCGGTCCGGAGTCGATGTTCGCGCTTCGACAGTCCGTGCAGGCAACACGGAGGGCCGGGGCCCGCTTCCCGAGGGCCGCCTCCAGGGCCTCGCGAGGCGCCCTCGGGAGCATGCAACGGGTGGAACCGTGCGGGCGTGTCCGTTAGGGTGCCGCGCCATGATGCGCAAACTCCTTTTGACCCTGCTGTTGTCCGTGTCCTCCACCGCGCTGGCGGCCGAGACGCTCACCGTCTACTCCGGCCGCAACGAGAAGCTGGTGGGGCCGCTGCTCAAGAAGTTCACCGAGAAGACGGGCATCGAGGTGAAGGTGCGCTACGGAGAGACGCCGCAGCTCGCCGCCACGCTGCTGGAGGAGGGTGACAAGACTCCGGCGGACGTGTTCTTCGCGCAGGACGCGGGAGCGCTCGGCGCGCTGGGCAACGCGGGCCGGCTCCAGGCGCTGCCCAAGGCGACACTGGACAAGGTGGACGCGCGCTTCCGCTCGCCGACGGGGCTGTGGGTGGGCACCAGTGGACGAGCGCGCGTGGTGGCCTACAACACGAAGAAGGTGAAGCCGGCGGACCTGCCCAAGAGCATCCTCGGCTTCACGGATGCGAAGTGGAAGGGCCGGCTGGGCTGGGCGCCCACCAACGCCTCCTTCCAGGCGTTCGTCACCGCGCTGCGGCTGCTCAAGGGCGACGAGGCGGCGACCGCGTGGCTCAAGGGCATCCAGGCCAACGAGCCGCGCGTCTACAAGAACAACGCGGCCGTCGTCGAGGCGCTGGGCCGCGGTGAAATCGACGCGGGCTTCGTCAATCACTACTACCTGTACGCCGCGAAGAAGAGCAACGCGGAGCTGCCGGTGGCCAACTACTTCGTCGCGGCGGGAGACCCGGGCGCGTTGGTGAACGTGGCGGGCGTGGGCATCCTCCAGGGGACGAAGCAGGTGGACAACGCGCACAAGTTCGCCGCGTTCCTGCTGGAGCCGGAGGCGCAGACGTACTTCTCGCAGGAGACGTATGAGTACCCGCTGGTGAAGGGCGTGAAGACGGCGGAGGCGCTGCCGTCGCTCGCGAAGGTGGGCTCGCCCGACCTGGACCTGTCCAGGCTCGACGACCTGCGTGGCACGGTGAAGCTGCTCCAGGACACCGGCGTCCTCTGAGGTTGTCGAAGTGACGCGTCGTCCTCCGGGGTGGTTGCTGGTATCGGGGCTGGTGGTCGCCGCGCTCGCGGTGCTGCCAGCGGTGTATCTGGGCGTTCGCGCGGCGGAAGCCGATGCGGACACGTGGGCCCTGCTCTGGCGTGACAAGACGTGGGGCCTGTTGTGGCGCACGCTGGGGCTCGCGGTGGCGGTGACCGCTTGTGCTGCCCTCGTGGCCCTGCCGCTGGCGTGGCTCACCACACAAACGGACCTCCCGGGACGACGCGGCTGGACGGTGTTGTTGTGCGTGCCGCTCGCGGTGCCCACCTTCGTCAGCGGCTACGTGCTGCTGGCGACGTTCGGCAACGGGGGGGTGTTGGAGGAACCGCTGTCGCGCTGGGGGCTGCCGGTGCCCTCGGTGTATGGCTTTCCCGGCGCGCTCCTGGCGCTGACGGTGTCCACGTATCCGTATCTCTTCCTCGCGCTGCGCGCGGGCTTGCTCTCGCAGGACCCCGCCTGGCTGGAGGGCGCGCGCAGTCTGGGCATGAGTCCGGCGCGAGCCTTCTGGAAGGTGACGGCGCCGCTGTTGCGTCCGGCCTTCGTGTCCGGCGCGCTGCTCGTCGGACTGTATGTGTTGTCGGACTTCGGCGCGGTGGCGCTGCTCCAGTACGACGCCTTCTCGCGCGCCATCTACGTCCAGTACGAGGGCGCGTATGACCGGACCTATGCCGCGCTGCTGGGACTGGCGCTGGTGGTGGTGACGGCGGCCGTGCTGGTGCTGGAGGTTCGCCTGCGAGGACGCGCGGGCTACCACCGCAGCGCGAAGGGGGCCGCGCGGGTGTCCGCGCCGGTGTCGCTGGGACGCTGGCGGCTGCCCGCGCTGCTGCTGTGTGGCGCGGTGGTGGCGGTGGGCGTGGTGCTGCCGGTGGGAGTGCTCGTGTACTGGGGCGTGCGGGGGCTGGTGGGGGAGAGCGCGTCGATGATGGCGCCGGCGCTCGGCTCGGTGCTCGCGTCGGTGCTGGGCGCGGTGGCGTCGGTGCTGGGCGCGTTGCCGCTGGCCTTCCTCGCGGTGCGATATCCGGGACGGCTCACCCTGGCGATGGAGCGAGTCTCCTACGTGGGTTATGCGCTGCCGCCCATCGTGCTGGCGCTGTCGCTCGTCTTCCTGGGGGTGCGCGCGCTGCCGTTCCTCTACGGCACGCTGGCGATGCTGGTGCTGGCGTACGTGGTGCGCTTCCTGCCGCAGGCGGTGGGCATGGTGCGCTCGGCGCTGCTCCAGCTCAATCCCCACCTGGCGGAGGCCGCCGCGTCGCTGGGGCAGTCTCCTCCGGCGGTGTTCCGTCGCGTCACCGCGCCGCTCTTGCGTCCCGGGTTGCTGGCGGGCGCGGCGCTCGTCTTCCTCACGGCGATGAAGGAGCTGCCGGCCACGCTGCTGTTGGCGCCCATCGGTTTCGAGACGCTCGCGACGCGCGTGTGGGGTGCCACGGCTGAGGGGCGCTTCGCGGAGGCCGCGCTGCCCGCGCTGGTGCTGATGGCCATCTCCGCGTTGGGTGTGGGGCTGCTCGTGTCGCAGGAGGGCGACGCACCTCGGGGCTGACGCGTGTGCCCTCATGCGTCGCGATTCTCGAGGCGTGAGACGCGTAGACGATGGTTCGCTGGAGGTGCTGGGGCCCTCTCCTCTGGCAACATCGTGAACAGCGCCCCCCTCGGCAACTGCAAGCCGAAGACGGCCGTGCGCAAGCCGGCGCGGAGCAGGCTCTCGGGCCCGAAGGTCTTCGACTCGCGGTGGGCGGCGCACAAGGAGGCCGCCCTGCCGGAGGTGCTGGCGGACGGCATCGTCTCCCACGTCGACGAGGACGTGAAGGTGGACGTCGAGAAGCGGATGGCAGCTCGGCCGCCCTGGAAGTAGCGGCGGAACGCGGTAGGGTGCGCGGCGCCTTCGCCATGTCCCTGCTCACGCTCGACGCCCTGTCCCTTCGCTACACGCCCAGCGGCACCGCCGCCGTGGATGGCCTGTCATTGTCGGTGGAGCCCGGCGAGGTGGTGGCCCTGCTCGGCCCCTCTGGCTGCGGCAAGACGACGACGCTGCGACTGGTGGCGGGCTTCGAGCGTCCCGGTGCGGGCACCCTTACCCTGGACGGCCGCGTGCTGGTGGGCCCCGGCGCCTTCGTGCCTCCGGAGCAGCGCAGCGTGGGCATGGTGTTCCAGGACTACGCCCTGTTCCCGCACCTGTCCGTGCTGGAGAACGTGACGTTCGGCCTGTCGAAGCTGTCGCGGCGCGAGGCGGAGGACAAGGCGCGCGCCATGCTGACGCTGTTCGGCCTGGGCGAGTTCGCCTCGCGCATGCCGCACTCGCTCTCCGGAGGTCAGCAGCAGCGCGTGGCGCTCTCACGTGCATTGGCGCCAGGGCCGCGCGTGCTGCTGTTGGACGAGCCCTTCTCCAGCCTGGACAGCGGGCTGCGTGCCTCCACGCGCATCGAGGTGCGCCGCGTGCTCAAGTCGTTGGGGGCCACGGTGGTGCTCGTCACGCACGACCAGGGCGAGGCGATGGCCTTCGCGGACCGGTTGGCCGTCATGCGCGCGGGCAAGGTGGAGCAGGTGGGCACGCCCGAGTCCGTCTACTCCGCGCCGCGCACGGCCTTCGTCGCGTACTTCCTGGGCGGCACGAATCTATTGCCCGGCATGGGCTTCGGCGGTGGAGCGCGCACGGTGTTGGGCAACCTTCCGGTGATGGGGCAGGCGAAGGGCAAGGTGCTGCTGTCGCTGCGTCCGGAGTCACTGCGGCTGGTTCCGGACACGGATTCGGTGGCGGTGGGCGGGGCCCTGCGCGCGGAGGTGCTGTCGCGCGAGTTCCAGGGCCCTAGCGCCGAGTACACCGTGGCCTGTGGTGGCATGGAGCTGGTGGTGCGTGGGGCGCCGGAGCTGTCGCTGCGGCCGGGAGACCGGGCGCGGCTGGAAATCGTGGGGAAGGCGGGCGTGCTGGCGGACAGTCCGGATTAGGTTGGCTGTCCTCCGGGCAGGCAGGCGGCGTACGCTGGGGGTGGCTCCCGGGGTGCAATCACCCGGCCTCCCCGTGCGTAGAGGTGGGTATGAACATCGCAGGTCTTCGTGGCATGGGCACCCGCTTCTTTCAGTACGTGAGGGACCCTCGCGTGGCGCTCTGGCGGAAGCTGGCCGGAGTGGTAGCGGTGGTCTACTTCCTGTCGCCGGTGGACGCGGTGCCGGACTTCATCCCCGTGTTGGGCTGGTTGGATGACCTGGGCATGTTGTCCGCGGCGGCGTTCTTCATGGTGCGCGAGGTTCAGCGCTACCGGCCCGAGCAGCCCTGGGACGGCGTCCCGAGGGATGCGGAGGGGCAGGAGCGCGTGCCTCCCACCGTGCGAAAGCACGTCTGACCCGGAAAGTTCCGCCCGGAATTCCTGACTCCAGCAGTGTCCCGGGAATGTGACGCCACGCGTCCGCGAGTTCCCGTGGTGCGCGCGGAGGGGACGCGGAATCATGGGCGTGCATGGACACGTCCCAGGGCAGCAAGGTGGTCCTCGTCACGGGAGCCTCCTCGGGTATCGGCGAGGCCTGCGTCGAGCTGCTGACGGTGCGCAAGCACATCGTCTACGGCACCAGCCGTCAGCCCTCGGTGCGGGAGTCGGTGGGCTACCGGATGCTGGAGATGGACGTGACGCAGGATGCGTCCGTGCGCCGCGCGGTGGAGACGGTGCTGGCGCGTGAGGGCCGCATCGACGTGGTGGTGAACAACGCGGGCCATGCGTTGGCGGGAGCGGTGGAGGACACCTCCGTGGAGGAGGCGTGGCGGCAGCTCGACACCAACGTGTTGGGCGTGTTGCGCGTCTGCCAGGCGGTGTTGCCGTCCATGCGCGAGCGGCGCTCTGGCCGCATCATCAACATCAGCTCATTGGGTGGGGCGGTGGGGTTGCCGTTCCAGGGTTTCTACAGCGCGAGCAAGTTCGCGTTGGAGGGGCTGACGGAGAGCCTGCGCCAGGAGGTGGAGGCGTTTGGCATCCACGCCACGCTGGTGCAGCCGGGGGACGTGCGCACGCGGCTGACGGACAACCGGGTGCGCGCGGCGGCGTCTGGCGAGGGCTCGGCGTATCGGGAGTCCTTCGAGAAGGTGTTGGCCATCATCGAGAAGGAGGAGCGCGAGGGCGTGCCTTCCGAGGACGTGGCGCGGCGGGTGCTGGAGGTGATGGAGGTGGAGGCGCCTGACGTGCGGTACTCGGTGGGGAAGCTCGCGCAGCGCGCGGCCCTGGTGGCGAAGGCACTGCTGCCCGCGAAGACCTTCGAGGGCATCCTGATGTCCATGTATGGTTTGAAGCGGCGCTGAGCGCTCAATCCCTGACGCGGCGCCGGTAAGGGCCACGACAGACCAGGGTGGTAGGTTTTGTCGCCTATGCGAGTCCCTTGCGCTTTCTGGCTGTCGCTGCTCGTCGTGTCCTGGTTGGGCTGTTCCACTGGAGGAAGGCCTCCCCTGCAGCAGGCATGGGATGAGGCCGAGGTGGAGTGCGACGACCCCGAGGAAGACCGGTGCGTCACCCTGCTATGTCTGGATGACGCCTGCGGCTTCTACCGGTGTGAGGATACGCCGGGAGCAATCGTGGAGGCGCGCTTCCCGCCCTCCCGTCCGCCAGCGGCTGCTGCCGCGCCGGGCAGTGGGCCTCGGAGGAACTGGGGCGGAGCACAGAACCTCCCGCGTGGCGCCGTCATGACGTTTCCCAATTGGAATGGCGCCCCCGCGCGGATCATTCCTCCGTCACATCAGCTTACGGCCGGCCGTTGGGAGAAGCACCACATCTTCCCGCAGGAACAAAGGCTTCAAGATTGGTTCGTGCGTCAGGGCGTCAAGATCCATGACTACACCATGCCCATCCCGCGCGATCTTCATCAACGAATTCACAATGTGGGAGGACACGGAGGGCAGTGGAATGAGGCGTGGCGGGTCTTCATCAGGAGCAAGCCTGGCGCCTCACCAGAAGAGATTTTCAAGCACGCTGGGGAACTCATCTACCGTTTCCAGCTCATCGGTGGCCCCATCCGACCGTACTATTCCAAGCCAGGAGCGTGATGGCGGATGCCGCGATTTTTCTGGGTGGATGAGGACTACGCCGTTACTGCGAAGTACCGGGGGTACGTGGATGCATCGCACCGATGGCATCTGCCGGGCTTGTTGAAGTGCCCCATGTGCGGAGCAACCTGGGGAGGCCTGGGGCACCACTTCCCCGGCGTGGACCTGACACAACTGCCAGAGCATCGCGAGTTCGAGAAGGCCCGACCCGAGCCCCTCCCGGAATTCACGCGCCTGCGCGAACTGGTACGCCCCCTGGTGCCTCCCCATGCCGCGCTACCTCCGGGCACGAGCTTCGGCCCGTTGGTGGGCACTTCGTCCGGAAAGCTCCCGGATTTCGTGTGGCTCCTCGATGTGTTGCTGCTTGACCAAGAGATGGTTGAGCAACTCCAGGTCGGAGGACTGCACGGGCTTCGGGCCTTCCCGACCGCGCTGCGGTTCCGACAGAAGAACCCACCGGACCTGTTGGAACTCCAGGTGGACCCGCACGGCATTCTGCATGCCGACTGCATCCCACCAGAGGAACCGCCGCCGTGCGAGACCTGTGGCCGGGTCGGCTTCGGGCGGCCCGATGAGCCCATCCTGGACGCGGCCTCGCTGCCTCCGGAACTGGACCTGTTCCGATTGGCGAACTTCGCGACGATGGTCATCGGCACAGAGCGATTCAGGGACGCCGTGGTCCGGCTCGGCCTGGACGGCCTCACCTTCCGCGAACTCCCGACGCGTTAGCGGGCCTTGTCGAGCGCCTGCTTCATGGCGGCCATGCCTTCCTCAATCATGGGGCCGACGACGGCGCTGGCCTCGTGGGGCAGGAAATCCGCGGTCCAGACGACCCGACTCCCCGTGCCCTCCGTGAAGACCTGGACCGCTCCGTTGTAGTGGGTCAGCGGTCCACCCTCCGCGCCCCACACGAGGCGCCGTCCCTCGTCGTCCACCGTCACGATGGGCTCCTTGACCACCATTCCATTGCGGAAGGTGACCACCCGGGCCCCGGGCTCCAGGCGCGTGTCGACCACGAACCCGGGAACCAGTCTCGTGTGGAGCGCACCGATGTCGCGGATTGCATCCCAGACAAACTCGGGCGTGGCGCGGGTCGTGATTTCTTTCCGGATGGAAGCCATGTCGTGTGCTCCTGAGGTGAGCCCTGCTTCTAGGAGGTGCTCGCCAGCTTCTCTTGGAGAATCTTGCGGCCCTCCAGGACCTTCGAGGGCTGCCCTCTGTCCATGCGTGAACTGAAGTAGCACCAGTCGCGCACCCGTGCCTGTCAACCCCTGGCAAGGGGTACGGCTCAAAAGACAAGCACTCTTCGCGAGTCCGGTTTCGGGATGGTTTTTGTAACTGGATAATGGAACTCTTCTGCTTCCCCACGAGCCCAGGAGCTCGCCATGAGACTGTCCGGTCTGTTCGCCAGTGTCGTCCTGGTGACGGTGTTTCCTGTCCTGGCCCGTGAGCGATTGCCGACGGTGGATGTCTTCACCACGGCTCCGTCTTCTTCGCTCGCACACCTCGCTCGTCCGGACGCTCCGGGTCTTTCCATCGCACACGAAGAGGAGCGCCTCGGCGTCCCCACCTTCGTCTGGGGTGACGGGACCCAGGCGAAGGTGTCCGCGAGCGCCGCGCCCCAGCGTCCCGAGCAGGTCGCTCGTGGGCTGTTGGAGCGGTACGCACCGGTGTATCGCCTGGAGCGCACGGACGCCGACCATGTGCCAGTGACCGCCGTGCAGCGACTTCCCTCCGGGGGTGGAATCGTCACCTTCGGACAGCGCGTGGAGGGCATCGAGGTCTTCCGCCAGTCGTTGAAGGTGTTGTTGGATTCGCGCCAGTCCCTGGTGGCGATGTCGGGGCACCTGAGTCCGGTGGGCTCGACTCCGCGCTTCTCGAAAGGCGCGGCGTTCATCCTCCAGCCCCGCGAAGCGATTGCCCGGGCCTACCGTGACCTGGAGGGACACGCATTGCCGCCAGCGAGCCTCGCTGAAACGGGCCCCGCGCGGCCGCCCTACCAGTCCTTCGAGCTGTCACCGGGTCCCAGGACGGTCCGGCTGCGAGGGACCACGAGGACGAAGCCCGTCTACTACCCGATGCCGGACGCGTTGGTGCCGGCGCACTACGTGGAGCTGGGCACCGAGTCCGTGACCGAGGGACCTGGCGACCTCTACGCGTATGTCATCGCCGCTGACGATGGACGGCTGCTCGTCCGCCACTCGCTCACTCGAGAATCGGAGGCCTTCACATACAAGGTATGGGCGGACACCGCTTCGCCCTTCGTTCCCTTGCATGACCCCACGGGCCATCAGGGCAGCCCTCACCCCACGGGCCTGCCGGATGGTTATCAGGCGCCCCTGGTGGCTCCCAATCTGGTGACGTTGCGCAACGCGCCCTTCAGTCGGAATGACCCGTGGCTGGCTCCGAGCGCCACGCGCACCGAGGGCAACAACGTGGAGGCCTACGCGGACCTGGTGGACCCCTATGGCGAATACGGCCCAGGGGACCTGTACGCGATCCTCTCCGAGGCGGGGGTCTTCAGCCATGGCTATGACCATCGCCACGGGCCGAGCATCACCGACGAGCAGCAGATGGCGGGCATCACCCACGCCTTCTTCGTCACGAACTTCCTGCACGACTGGTTCTACGACTCGGGCTTCGACGAGGCCGCGGGCAACGCGCAGCACGACAACTTCGGGAGGGGAGGGCTGGAGGAAGACTCCATGGTGGTGGGGACGCAGGTTTTCTGGGCGCGCAACAACGCCATGATGGACACTCCGGCGGATGGGGCGCGGCCGTTGATGACGCTCTTGATCTACGACAACCGCTCCGCCAGGGACCTCTACGTCCAGACCTCTGGGGGTACGCAGGGGCCCTTCATGCTGGGGTTCGCGGACTACGGCCCCCAGGTGTTCGACGTCAGCGCCAACGCGGTGCTGGCCGTGGACGGGGTGGCGGGCGGCACGGTCAACGATGCCTGCGAGCCATTGACGAACGCGGCGGAAGTCCAGGGCAAGGTCGCGGTCGTGGATGGGGGCAGGAGGTGCGACTCGCTCATCAAGGCGATGCACGCACAGCAGGCGGGAGCGGTTGCTGTCCTCATCGCCCCGCGGAACCTTGTCTGGAGGGCCGAGGGCTTTCCCGGTCGCTCCAGTGTCGTCACCATCCCCTTGGCCGGCGTCACGACCGAGACGGGGGCGCTGGTGCGCGCGGCGCTCGAGGAAGGAGAGACGACGCTGCGGCTCGTGCGAGGGGGGCCCGCCAGGGATGGCGCGCTCGACTCAGGCCTCCTCGCTCACGAGTGGATGCACTACATGTCCAATCGCCTCGTCGGTGACGGTGTCGGCCTGTTGAATGGGCAGGGTGCATCGATGGGCGAGGGTTGGAGCGACTTCGCGGCGCTGCTGCTGAAGGCGCGCGCGGAAGACGCGCAACTTCCCGCGAACGCGCACTTCAGCGGTGTGTATGTCCCCAACGGGTACATCCGGGCGGCTGAAGCCAATCAGGCATACTACTGGGGGATCCGTCGCTATCCATACACGACGGACCTGGGCAGGAACCCGCTCACCTTCCGGTTCATCCAGGACGGTGTGTCCTTGCCGGAGGGAATCCCTTTCAACGGCGAGCCCGCGCAGTGGCCGAACGCGGAGTTCCACAACTCCGGAGAGGTGTGGGCCGTCATGCTGTGGGAGTGCTACGTGGCGCTCCTGCGCGACACGGAACGCCTGTCGTTCGAGGAGGCCCAGTCGCGAATGAAGGAGTACCTCGTCGCGTCGCTCAAGCTGACGCCCGTGGACCCCACGTTCCTGGAGGCGCGGGATGCCCTGCTCGCGGCGGCGTTGGCGCGAGACTCCCGCGACTTCGAGCTCTTCTCCCAGGCGTTCGCCCGACGTGGCGCTGGCCTGCGGGCGGTGGCGCCGCATCGAGACTCCCTGGATCACGCGGGAGTCGTCGAGAGCTTCTATTCAGGCAAGGACCTGTCCCTTGTGCGGTTGGAGCTGATTCAGGGCGCGCGCTCCTGTGACGACGACGGCATCCTGGATGCGGGAGAACAAGCACGCGTGCGCCTCACGGTCCGCAATGCGGGGACGGGGCGGTTGGAGCGGTCGACCCTGACGGCGACGAGCGACTCGGGCGACCTGATATTCCCCGAGGGGAGCACCTGGTCCATTCCTCCGTCCGCCCCCTTCCAGGAGGTGCGCGCGGAGTTCCCCGTGGAGCTCCTGGGAGGCACGTCGCGACGATGGCTCAACATGAGCCTCGCCTTCCGGGACGAAGCGCAGACCGTGCCGGGAGACCAGACCGCGTCGCTTCCGCTCTGGGTGAGCCGGGATGAGGTGCTCGCGTCGAGCGCGACGGAGACGGTGGATGCGGAGCGGCACTCCTGGCGATTCGAGCACGACCCCTTGGACAGCAGGAGGTCCTGGGTGCGTGAAGTCTCCGCTGAAGGGGGATATCTGTTCCATGCCCCCAACCTGAACCATGTGGGGCTGCGGGCCCTGGTCTCGCCCCCGCTCCAGGTGGCCACGGACCGGCCGCTGCGTTTCTCCTTCCGACATCGCCACGACATCGAGACCTATTTCGAGGATGAAGCGCCGCCCGTCTATCTCGATGGGGCCGTCATCGAGCTGAGCACGGATGATGGGCAGACGTGGACGGACCTCGGCGAGGCGGCGACGCCCACGTACAACGCCTTCCTCGAGGACCCCTGGGGCTACGAGAATCCGCTCGCGGGCCGTCCCGTCTACAGCGCGAGGAACAGCGCCTACCCCGCCTTCGAGGCGGTGAGCGTGGACCTGGGCATGACGTACGCGGGCCAGACGGTGCGCGTGCGCTTCCTCTACGGCACCGACTTCATCGACAGCGTCTTCGCCACGATCGCTGGCTGGGATGTCGACGACCTCCACTTCGAGGGGCTGGTGAACACGCCGTTCACCACGGTGGTGGACGACGCGGGGCTGTGCCTCAACCAGGCGCCCGTGGTGAGTCCGGTGCCGGAGCAGGAGGTGAACGAGGAGAGCCGCGTCGAGGTGACGGCGGAGGGAACGGACCCCGAAGGGGATGCGCTGACGTACGCGTGGACCCAGACCTCGGGGCCGCCGGTGACACTGGAGGGAGCGACCACGGCGACGGTGCGCTTCACGGGGCCGAAGGTGAAGGAGCCCACGGAGGTGAAGCTGCGAGTGGTGGCGAGTGACGGGAAGCTCCAGAGCGCACCGGTGGAGGCCGTGGTGCGAATCCGGGACTCGAAGCCGGACGGGTGTGATGACTGCGCGACGGGAGGACCGGGCGCATCGCTCGCGTGGCTGCTGACGGCGCTGGGATTGGCGGCGCAGAAGCGACGCCCGTCGTGAGCCCTGGCGCGGGGGCTCAGTCCTTGTTCTCGCGCCGGTTCTCGAAGTGGACGAAGTCGATGAGGAACGTGGCGGCCACGGCCAGGGTGCGCAGGAGCGCGCCCCTCAGGGCGCCGTCGAACTGGACGCCGAAGCTGTCGGCGTCGGTGAACAGCTCCTTGCCGAAGCCGCTCCACCGCTTGGCGATGGTGCCGACCTCGCGACCGCCCTCTTCAATCACGAACGTCCACGGACGGAAGAGCGGGCCGCGCAGGTGGCCCAGCTCCTCTCCGCCGGGGCCGACGATGTCATAGGCGCGCGTGAAGAAGCGGAAGCGCTGGCGCACGCTGCCCAGGAGTCGCCCGTCGCCGTCCTCCACATCCATGCGGGCCAGCCAGAAGCGCCACGGCCGTCGCAGCCGCAGCGCGACGGCGCCCGAGGGCGACTTCAGCTCCATCGTGAAGGGGCGTTTGGCCTTGAAGAAGTTGCGCAGCAACAGCAGGCCCAGCCCGCTGCCCACCTCGCCCGCGAAGAAGACCGTCTCTCCGTCGTCCCCTACCACCTGGTACTTGTTGCGTCCCTCGAAGCCGGTGAGGATTTCTCCCCACTCCTTCACCTGACGGACGCGCAGCGCGCGCTGATGTTGGAGGGACGCAAGGGCGGTGGAGTCGACGGGCATGGGCGCTTTCCAGGCACTGCGAGGCGGCGTGATTAGAACTGACCCGCCAGCGCCATGCCCGCGCCTTCCTTGCCCATCAGGGTGGGAGTCAACATCACCTGGGGGAGCCGGGGCGCGTCGAAGTTGCGCGTGAGATAGGCCGTGAGGGCCAGCCCGCCCAGGACGCCGACGCCCGCGCTGATGAGGATGGCGTCGCCGTTGTCGCCGCTGTCGCCGTCGTCGCCGCCCGTGAAGGTGTACATGGTGCTGGCGCCGAGCAGTCCGCCGACGATGCCGCCCGCGTCGATGAGCAGCATGCGGCCCCGGGATACGGGCAGGCTGCGCGACAGCACCGCGAAGCCGATGATGCCGGCGGACGTCGCGGCCAGCTCGGCGGCGAAGAAGGACTTCGTGTTGTCGCTCTCCGACGTGGCCAGGAACAGGGCCGTCACCACGCCGGCCCACAGGCCACCGGAGTTGGCCATGGACACCTGCCCCGCGGTGGGCTGCACCAGGTTGGCGAGCAGGACGCCCACGCCGGTGAAGCCCGCGCCGCCGATGATGGCGGCCCTCAGCGCATCATCGTCCTCCAGGTCGAAGGCGAGCATCGACGCGATGCCGAACCAGAAACCCCACACGGTGCCGGAGTTGATGACGGCCGCCTGCCCGGAGGTGATGCCACCTTGCGACAGCAGCAGCGCGCTGGTGACCCCCGCGCCCGCTCCGAGCATGGACGCGGCCACGTAGCCCTGGTCCCTGCAGTCCGCGATGGCGCACAGCAGGATGCCCTGCGTCGCGCCGTGCAGCGTCTGCACCACCGTCAGCGACGCGACGGCGGCGCCCGAGCGACGCTCCGTATTCTCATAGACCGCCGCCTGCGCCAGCTTCGCGCCGGGCTTGAGCCGGGCCCGGGTGAGCCGTCCGAACTCGGTGGCGTAGGGGTGCTGGGGACAGACGGCGAGGACCTCGGTGAAGGCCTCGGAGGCCTGGGTGTCCTTGCCTTGGATGAGCGCGTTGAAGCCCTCGTTGTAGCGAGCCTCCGCTTCGGGAGGGCACGCGTCGGGCGTGGTCATCAACGGAGGCGCCGTCAGGGTCTCCGACGTGAGAGGTGCTGATGAGGCAGGTGCGGTCTGCGCTTCATCCCCGACTTGGGTGGCACTGAGAGCAACGAGCAGGAGGGTGGCGAGCGTCATGGGCGCCACCCACTCTATGCGACGACCTCGGCCCGTTCACGAGGGAGGGGCCGAGGTCGCCGGAGACTTCAAGGAGTCCTGCCCAGAAGCGCCGCGTCAGCGGGTGGCGAGCGTATCGACGTGCTGACGCAGCTCGGCGTCGTTGCCCAGTCGGCCGTTGAGCCCGGCGAGGGGCCTGGCCGCCTGCTCGATGCGACCCCGGGTGCGCGGGCCCGCCGCGACGAGCCAGGCCACGCCCAGGGCCAGCTCCGCGACCTCGGGAGCGCCGGTGAGTTGGGCGGCGAGCGTCAGCAGGGCCTCCACCGCCTTCTTCACCTGGGCACCATGCAGCGCGTGGCTGCTGGTGATGCCCTCGCGCAAGAGCTCCAGCAGCGCGAGCGCGGTGGCGCGAGCCTGCTGCACGGGCTCCGGTCCGGGGCCGGTCCCCGCCCACAGTCCATTGGCGAGCTGTCGTCCCAGCAGGGCCTCGGCCCCCGCTTCCTGGGGTGCGGCGTCGCGGGCGGACGCGGAGAAGCCCTCCTCCTGCTCGGAGGCCAGGCCGTCCGCGTAGGTGTCGTCATCATCGGAGAAGGAGGGTGGCTCCATCTTCGACTCCTTCATCACGGACTTTTCGGCCGAGCCTCCTCCGAAGAGGCCTCCCAGGAGGCCTCCCTTCTTCTTCTTCGCCATGTCCGGGGCCTGGGCCGTGCTGACAAGCTTCCTGAGCGGGGCGGCCGGTGCGGGGGCGGGAGG